>JBCCEE010000421.1:0-7854 GCA_039030415.1 Acidobacteriota bacterium | reverse complement strand
CTGACTCGAGATAGCCAGGCCGAGCTCAGGAATTGAGGGTATCGACGCCTCAAATACGAGATCGCCAACTCCCCGTCCAACTACCCTGGCACCTCCGTCCAGATCGCCAACTCCCCGTCCAACTACCCCGGCACCTCTGTCCGGCTACCCTGACACCTTAGGCGACAGGCGGCGGCGGCAGAACTGCCGGGATCCCGTACGAGGGGCGAAACAGGAGCCTGGGAGGAGTAAAATGTGGCCATGGAGCAATCGACTCCTGCGGGAGAGGGCACGGTGCGGCCCAGGCTGATCGTCATCGACGGTCCTGGCAAGGGGCAGCGCTACGTTCTGGAAGAGGCGGTCTTCGCCATCGGCCGGCAGGACGCCAACGACCTCCAGATCCTCGAATCGGCGGTGTCGCGGCGGCATTGCGAGATACACCGCCAGGGAGACGACTACGAGCTGCGCGACGTGGGCAGCGCTCGCGGTACGTTCGTCAACGGCGTGCCGGTCGGCAGTCACACCCTCGCGCATGGTGATTTCCTGCAGATCAGCACCACTTCGCTGGTCTTCCTGCACGAAACCCCGGCCGACTCGTCCACCGCCGAGCAGGACGTGCTACCCGCGGGCAGCACGATGGTGGCGAAGCGTCCCGAGGAGGTCACTGAGGGGTCATCCAAACGTTCCCGCGGTGCCAGCATCACCCACGGCCTGGTGGGCGAGAGCCCCGCCATGAAGCGCCTGCTCGACTTCATCGATCGCGTGGCCGGCGTCGATTCGACGGTGCTGCTGCGCGGCGAGTCGGGCACCGGCAAGGAGCTGGCGGCGCGGGCGCTGCATCGCGCCAGCCGACGGGTCGACGGTCCCTTTATTGAGGTCAACTGCGCGACGCTCTCGGAGACGCTGCTCGAAAGCGAGCTCTTCGGCCACGAGCGCGGCGCGTTCACCGGCGCGGTGGGGCGCAAGATCGGCCGCTTCGAGGCCGCCCACGGCGGCACGCTCTTCCTCGACGAGGTCGGCGAGGTGCCGATCAGTCTGCAGGCCCGCCTTCTGAGGGCCCTGCAGGAGCGACGCTTCGAGCGCGTTGGCGGCAAGCGGGCGATCGCCGTCGACGTGAGGGTGATCGCCGCCACCAACCGAGACCTCGAGGCCGCGATTCGAGACGGCACCTTCCGTGAGGATCTCTTTTATCGCCTCAACGTCATCCAGTACGAGCTGCCGCCGCTGCGCGACCGGCGGGAAGACGTGCCGCTCCTCGCCCGTCACTTCGTCCGCCGTCACGGTGAGCGGCTGCATCGGCCGGGCGTGGGAATCGATCGGGCAGCGCTGCGGGCGCTCGTGGCCTATGACTGGCCGGGCAACGTCCGCCAGCTGTCGAACACCATCGAACGCGCTCTCGTGCTGGGGGACGGTGAGATGATCCGCCCCGAAGACCTGCCCGACGAGACCCTCACCGACCTGGGCGACGAGCTGCCGCTGAGCGACTACCAGACGGCGATCAACGCCACCAAGAGGCGCCTCTTGACCACCGCCCTGGCCGAAGCCGACGGCAATGCCGCCGAGGCGGGGCGTCGCTTGGGGCTGCACCCCAACTCGTTTCGCCGCTTGATGCGGCAGCTAGGATTGCGTGACGGTCTGTGAACGCGGCGGTCTGTGAACGTAACGGTTCACCTCCGGCCTCCGGGGTATGAACCACTCGGTTCACGCGGTGTGGCTCTTGCTTCGGCGCCGCGTTGTATTTCGTTCGGCGCGTGGGTGCTTTCGGCCCCGGGAGCCGTGGCACACCCTTTGCTGTAAGGTTTTCCCACAAGGAGCCACAACGTTTGCGTCGCTAGCTAGCTAAGCCCCCAGGCCACTGAGTGCCCACGCCACCGAACCCCGCGGGTCGATCGCCACCCGCAGTCCAAGGAGTCTTGTCATGAGCTTGACCACCAACCCCACCGTCTCCGTCTACGTGAAGTACACCCAAGCCACCTCGACCGTCAAAGCCAACATCGAGTATTTCACCGACCCCTATGGGAATAATCCCTGGCAGCCCACGGCACTAGCGTACAACTCTCAGACCAAGTATAAATTTTATGTTGCTAACCACACCGACAACTTCGGATTTGCAGGGTTTACGTTCTGGCCCGAGAACTCCGACGGCTTTCTGCCAGATGTTCAAGTTGTAGAGAGCTTCAGAGTCCCATATTACAATCAACAAGCAAACTTTCAACAGACCGACTTCATTGATCAGATCAACCTGAACTATTACCCCTTCAGCTTTCGTGTCCGCAACAGAGACGACACGTCGGAAGAGTATTACGTTGGGATGGAGCTCACGATCTGCCCCCATTTCAGGGGGAAGTCCAGCCCCTACTATCTCACCAGCAGGGACCCCAAGATCCCGCTGTTGCCGAGCGGCACCTGAGCTCCCGCTGACGGCGGCTCATCAGTGCTCGGTTCGCCCCTGGCACCCGAGCCCCAAAGAAACTCCGGGGCTTCCTCATTCCCGCTGTGAAGCGAGGCCATGGCGGTCGAGGAAGGTGAGGGTGTCGGTGCTGCGAAAGCCTGAGGCGACCAGGCGCTCGAGGTGCGGTTTGGCTTCGGCGACGCGACCGGATAGAACCAGTGCCCTGGCGAGCCGTTCGAGATGCCAGGGCGACGACTTGGCCGCGACCAGCTGAGCCGCGACTTCCGAAGCCTCATGCCAGCTTTCGGCAGCGCGCTCGAGCTCGCCCGCCGCGCGATAGGCTTCGCCGAGCTGCTCGTGAGCTAGGGCCAGCCACAGCCGGTAGCGCAAGGATTCGCTCTCGGTGACCAGCTGCTGCAGGGTCGCGCGGACCGCCTCGAGATCTTCTACGGCGGTCTGTGGGCGACCCTGGAGCCAGGCGACCCGAGCACGGGTGAGCAGGTGACGAGCCCGGGCAAACAGCCAGCCTCGATGGCCGGGGGCTCGTTCGACGAGCGTTTGAGTGATCTCGCCGTCTTCCGCCAGCAGCGGACCCGCTTCGTCGAGCTCGCCGCGCACGATGAGGATCCTGGCCACCGCGTTGAGGTCATCACTGAGCCCGGCGCGCCACAGGAGATGATCCGGGTCGTGGGCGACCAGGCGCCGGTTGCCCGCCAGGCCCGAGCGGAAGCGCTGCAGCGCCAGCGCGTCCTCACCCTGCATCTGCAGTACCTTCCCGACATGGTGGTAGGTCGCATTCAGCAGGTGCTGAAGCCCCGTATCGTCGGGCGAGCCAGCAGCGGCCTGCGTAAACAGCTCGAGCGACGCCTCGAACCGGCTGCGCGCCTGAACCAGCTCACCGTGGTCTTCCAGCACCCGCCCGAGCTTGCCGTAGGCGTCGGCCAGCTCGGCCCGCAGCGCATGATCCTCGGGCGACTGGAGGCTCAGGCCTTCGAAGATGCGGGCGTGGGCCTCCAGGGCTCGGGCGGCTTCGGTGAGACGCCCCTGCTGATTGAAGACCAGGCCGATGTTGTTGTACGAGTAGGCGAGCTCGGTCTGCCAGGTCGTGTTCTCGGGGTCTTGCTCCACCAGCTTCTCAGAGATCTGCCGGTAGGCTTCGAAGTGCCCCAGGGCGGCATCGAGATCCGATTCACGCCAGCGCGCATAGCCAACCCAATAATGGCTCTGACCGAGGTCGAACTGCCAGTCGACGTTGTGCGGGTCGCGCGCCGCGAGCTCCTGGGCTTTGGCCAGGGATTCGCCGAACGCCTCCGCCGCCTCGTCCATGCGGCCGAGAGCGAAACGCACCTGGCCGATCTGGTGGAGCCCCTGAGCGTAGCTCGCCGTCTCCTCGTCGCTGAGGTCACCGTCCGGGACGGCGGCGAAATACTCCATCGCCCGGTCGCCGACTTTGTCGAGGAGCTCCAGCTTACCGAGCGGCTGGAGCTCAGAGCGCAGGTCGCCGAGCATGAAGTCGATCAACCCTTCGGCCTGGCGGCGTCGCTGCTCGGCGTTCTGCCGCGCCTCGAGCTCTCGGTTCTTGGCTTCCAGGGTTTGATAGGCGAAGGCCGAGATCACCAGCAGCAGGACGGCGGCGGCGACGCCCAGCCAGCCGGCCGCTCGGCGCCGGCGAGCCACGCGCTGGCGGGAGCGCTCGGCCTCCTCTTCAGCCCGTTGTTCCAGCCGCCGTGCCTCGAGCGAGCGCAGACGCCCGGCGAGCTCGGCCGGGTCGCGCAGACGACGCTCGGGGTCGCCGTCGACGCAGGCGCCGATGTCCTCGACCAGAAGCTCGTCATCGAGCTCGCGGCGCCAGCCCGAGGCGAGGGGGCGCTCGAAATCGCCGACCGCCACCTGGTAGAGCACGACGCCGAGCGAGTAAACGTCGGCCTGCACCGTGGCGGGCTTGCCGGCCAGCAGCTCCGGCGCCATATAGCGCACCGTGCCGCCGGTGGCCGATGCGCCGTCTGCCAGCGACGCGTCGGTGAAGCCCTGGACGGTAAAATTCGGCGCGCCCAACGATCCCTGCTCGGTCAAGGCGCCGATGCCGAAGTCGGTGAGCCGCGCTTGCGGCCGGCCATCGGCGTCATGGCCCACCAGCACGTTGCGCGGCTTGACGTCTTTGTGCAGCACCCCCACCGAATGGGCCGCGGCCAGCGCCTCGGCCACTCCGGCCACGAGCTCGAGACGTCGGCCCAGCGGCACCTCAGCGAGGCCGCCGAGACTTTCGGCCCAGCGCACCAGATCGCCACCTGCCGTGTACTCCGACTCCAGAAAATACGGCGCCTCTTCGAAATCCCAGTCGAGCACGCGCGCGATGTCGTGGCGATGGCCGAGGGTTTCGCGCAGCAGACGGAAGAGCGTGACCTCCCGCTTCAAAGCGCGCAGACGCTCGGCCTCGAAGCAGAACTTGAACACCCGCTCCTCACCCGACTTGTGACGCGCCAGCCAGACCTCCCCGAATCCGCCCTCGCCGAGCCGCCGCGAGAGCTGCCAGTTGGCCCGCCGCGGGATCGGCTGACCGACCGCCGGGCGCCAGCCCAGGGTCAGCTCGTCGCTGAACGACACGGCGCGCTTCGCCTTCTCCGAATCCGGTGGCTCGACGAGCGGCGCGAAGCCCTCGACGCCGATCTCACAGATCTCCAGAGACTCGTCGATGCCCTTGAACGAGTAGGCTCCGTGGTCGAGCCAGCACAGCTTGGGGTCGGCCAGCTCGCCGACCGTCGCCGCGTGCCGGGCCATGTCGAAGACGCCGCGGGTGAGCAGCGTCTGGCGGGCACCGGCCAGCGACATGACGCGCGCCGCCGTCGGCTTGGCCAGCCCTTCGACCTCCAGCGGCTTGGCGCCGCGGGTCACGTGGCTGGCCGGGTTGCGGCGCAGAATGACTTCCCCCAGGTGAACGCCCGCCCGCGCCGCCAGCTCGACCCCTTCTTGGCGGGCAAGACGTTGCAGCGCCTGATGGTACGACAGAGCGTAGGCCACCGCGTCGCCCGGGCGCTCGAACAGCAGCAGAAAACCGTCGGTCTTGTCGATCTCCAGCCCACCGTAGCGCGCCAGCAGATCGCGGGCCATGCGGTCGTGACGCCCCGAGAGCTCCGCCATGCGAACATCGCCGAGCTGCTCAAAATGCTGCGTCGAGCCCACTAGATCCGTGACCACCAGGACCCGAAGGACCGAGCTGCCGGCATCGGCGTCCACTCTGGGCGCCTCGAGCTCGACTTCGGTCGGCGCGTCGGCCAGCGCCGCCAGGTCCTCTGGGATCTGCCGGTGCGGCGAGATTCTGGCCGGCGAGATCCCAGTCGGCGAGATCCCAGTCGGCGAGATCGCAGCCTGAATCGTGTCGGGATCAGCGTCCGTTATCAGGGCGGCAAGCTCCTGGGCGACCCTCTCGGCGCTGTGCGGACGCCGCTCCGGATCCTTCTCGAGCAGTCGCTCCACCAGGTGGACCAGCCGTCGCGGCAGCCCGGGGCAGAGCTCGGCGAGAGGCTGCGGCTGGCTGCCGGCGATGCGGCTCAAGGTGTCGAGGTGATTGGCGCCGCGGAAGGGCGGGCGGCCGGAGAGCATCTCGTAGAGCAGGCTGCCGAGCGCGAAGAGATCGGAGCGGTGATCCACCGGCCGGCCCGCCGCCTGCTCCGGCGACATGGCATGCACCGTGCCGACGATCATGCCCGACTGGGTCAGCTGCTCGTCCTCTACCTTCGGCGCGTCGCGCGGCGCGAGGGCCTTGGCGAGCCCAAAGTCGAGGATCTTGACGGTTGTCGGAGCGGCTCTTCCAGCGGCAGACCTACCGGCGGCGGACCCAACGTCCTGCGTCAGCATCACGTTGCCCGGCTTGAGGTCGCGATGCACCAGGCCGTGGCGGTGGGCTTCGGCCAGGCCCTCCGCGACGCCGCGGGCAATCGCCATCGCCCGTTCGGTGTCGATCTCGCCACCGGCGATCAGTTTGGTGAGATCCTGCCCGCGGACGTACTCCATGACCAGGCAGTGGCTGTCGTCGCGTTCCAGCACGTGGTAGACGCGGACGATAGCCGGATGGTCGAGCTGCGCCACCGCCCGCGCTTCGCGCAGGAAGCGGGCGCGATGCGTCGCGTCGCCGAGTCGGTCGCTGCGGATGCGCTTGATCGCCACGTGGCGCTCCAGCATCTCGTCCCAGGCGAGATAAACCTCTCCCATGCCTCCGCGCCCGAGCAGGGACTCGATCCGATAGATCCCGAGGCGCTCCAGCGAAGCAGACTCTGGCGGTGAAGACAGGAGCAACGGCTCTGATGACATGTGGTGCGATGCTATCGCAGGCCCTCGCCTGCGCATCCCCTCACCATGCCTTCCCCGCCGCAAATGCCGCATTGGCAACCATCAACGCAAAGTTCATATTAAAGAGAAAGCGCATCACCCCCAGCACCTGCCACGCGCCTCCCCCTGATCAAGAGAAGTACCGGTCAACTGAGTACCAGCCACTCCGGTCGCCGCAGCTTCGCCGTCCGGTAAACCTGGCACCTCGTTTCCTTGCTCCGTCAGGGCCAATTCAGCCTTCCGCCGGATAGTGCACAGCGAGCCAAACCGTCGGCTGATCAGGGTCGGTCCAGGCGACCCTATGGCGGCAGTGAGCAGGTATCCGGCACCAGTCTCCAGGCGAAAGCTCGACCGGCGTGGTCTCACCCTCGAGCTCGAGCCGGGCTCGGCCGCTGACCACCATCACCCATTCTTCCTGCTCCTGGTCGTACCAGAACCCCTCAGGCGAGGCGGCGCCAGCAGACACGATGCGCTCGACCACCACCGGGCCAGCGCCTCCCAGGCGCTCGAGCTTCTCGCTGCCCGGATCCACCTCGAGATTGCTGAAGAGCGAACCGAATTCCCAAGTTGCCATGGGGGAATGTTACCCGAGCGACAGCTGTGCCGCCGAGACAGTGTCTCGGCGGCGCTAAGGACTCTCGTTAAGAGGATATTCGCCAGTGTCTGAGCCCTGCTCGCTCGATCACCGCCTCGACGCGGGGATGCGGCACTAGGTACAGGACCTTGACCGCATACTGCGTATCCAGCGGAATCTCGACGACCCGAGCGGTCGCCGGGATCCGCTCCGGATCGACGTCGACCAGGTAGAACCATGAGAGCCGATGCAACGGAAAGGACGCACCCTCGATGCTGCCGCCATCCCGAGGCTCGACGCGAGGGTGCCCGATCACCAGGTTGACGCGACGCTCCAGAAGATAGTCAAAGTCGGCGCGCCGTGTGTGGCCGGGACGTGAGCCCATCACGACGCCATGACGCGCTACCCAGCGATCGTTGAGGCCCAGCATGTCGACGATGGGCAGCTGCGAATAGTACGGGATGGCCCCGGCTGCGGTGGTGGCGATCATGACGGGGTCAACGGAGACGGGATCAGCCGCGTCGCCAAAGAGCTCGCCCAATACCTCTCCCACGCGCGGCCAGTTGTCCCGCGGGTCCTCGAT
>JBCCEE010000420.1:0-7864 GCA_039030415.1 Acidobacteriota bacterium | reverse complement strand
TCGTTTAGCCGCACATCCCAGCGCTCTAGACCTCCGACGCGCTTTGCGACTTCAGAGAAATACGCAGACACATCAATATCTTCAGTATCTGGGAGCTCTGGAAGATCAACGCCAAAATCAACTTTCAGCTTGGCCTGCAGCGATAGATTGGTCGAGATTTCCTCATCGCTAAAAGCGACGGTGAATCGAGACTGAGCCGAGCTGCGATCAAGAACGACCGGGATCAGGACCAGGGGCGCGTATCTATCGCGTTCGGAGTTTTCCGCGTCGAACCAACGCAGGAATCCCATCGCAAGGTACAGCGTGCTGATCCCCTGCTCTTCTTCGAGGGTGCGAGCATCGTAATAGATCTGCAATAGCCGCGACTGAAGTTGTTTCGAGGCGAGGCCAGTCTGCAATTTGTTGTCTCGGTGGCGAGTCGCCGTGCCTTGCGAATCCGTAGGGCTGTCATCTGGTTGGGCCAAATACTGCCCAAAGGCTTCAATGCTCGAGTCCTCGACCGCAGGCTCGTCAGTCACCGGTTCCGGCGCCGGTAGGAAACTCATCTTCCGGCCTTCGACAACCAAGATGCGATAGATCTCAACACTCAGCTCATCGATGACCTCGATGGTTCTGATACGAGTCTTTCGCCGGGGAGTGTTGATCAGCCGGGAGCGTGTAGACAGCTCCAAGAGCTCCTTCCGATCCCGTTCTAGATTCTTTCTAATATCTTGAAACAACCCTGGCCCTCCAACGGGAATTGAACCGCAGCACATCGACTGCAAGAGCGGATCGATTGAACTTCTTTCCGTTATGTTAGCGGAGCTCAGCCAGGCATGTCTTGGGGGCTGGGCGCTCGCAACCCTTTCTTATCCCCGCTGATTTCTTATCCCCGCTGAGCCTCGAGACAAGCCGGCGGCGAGGCGGGAGGCCAAGCCATCGCCCTACAGCGTCAAGCCTTGCGATAGCGGCGACGAGCGCGCGCCAGGCGCGCCTCGTCACGGAGGTGCTGGAAGAGCGCCTTGCGGGCCGAGAGCCCGGTGTCGATGGGCCGATCGTCGGCCAGGGCGAGTATGTGGCGGTAGTACCAGGCGACGGCGGCCTGATGATTGAAGCCGCGCATCATCTTGACGCCGCTAGACGGGCCGAAAGCGCCGGGGCCGAGCCTGAGGCCGCGCTCCCACAGCGGTGCGGACTCGACCGAGCCGTCGAGCAGGCCCTTGGAGAGGGCTGGATCGAGGCACAGCGGCCGGGCAATGCCGATCATCTCGAGCTCATCGGAAGCTAGCGCCTCGTTCATCGCACGGCGGCTGCGGAAACCGCCGGTGACCATCAGCGGCAGGCCTTTGATCTCGTTGCGAATGGTCTGCGCGGTGGTGAGAAAATAGGCCTCGCGAGCACGCGTCGACGCGGCCTTGCCAAGCGAATCGTCTTCGCCCACCGGCTCGTTCTCGAGAAACCGCACCCGCTCGTAGGTGCCGCCGGAGATCTCGAGCAGGTCGATGCCCTCCTCCGCCAGCCAGCCGGCGACCCTAGCCGAATCTTCGAGCTCGAAGCCGCCGCGCTGAAAGTCGGCCGAGTTGAGCTTGACGCCGACGGGAAGTCCGGTCCCACTTCGGCCCGCACCGCCCGCACGACTTCGAGCAGGAAGCGCGCCCGGTTCTCGAGCGAGCCACCCCAGCGATCCGTGCGCTGGTTGACCCGCGGCGACAGGAACTGACTCGACAGGTAGCCATGGGCAGAGTGCACCTGGACGCCGGTGAACCCGGCGCGCTTGACGATGCCGGCGGCGCGAGCGAACCGCGCCACAATCTCTTCGATCTCCGAGGCTTCGAGGGCCCGCGGCCGACGGAACAGGCCGGCGAGCTTGAGCTGCACCGCCGACGGCGCCACCGGCCGGGTGGTCGACATCACCGACGCTTGCCGACCCGCATGGTTGAGCTGCACCCACAGATGATTGCCCGCGGCGGTGCCGGCTTCGGCCCAGCGGCGCAAACCGTCGATGCCGGCCGCGTCTTCCACGACCACGTTGCCGGGACGCTCGAGGTAACGCCAGTCGACCATGATGTTGCCGGTCACCAGCAGGCCGGTGCCGCCCTTAGACCAAAGCCGGTAGAGTCGCTCGTGGCGGGCGTTGGCCTGCCCGGCGACGTCGCTCAAGCCCTCGGTCATCGCTGACTTGCAGAGACGGTTGGGCAGGATCGCGCCGCAGGGCAGGGTTAGGGATTGGCCCAGCAATTCAGCTTGGTTCATGACAGTCTCGCTCAAGACGGCACTCGCTCAGGACGGCACTCGCTCAAGACGGCGCTCGAGACAGCAGCTGCTCCAGCCCGGCCTCGTCGGTAACCTCGACGCCGAGCGCTTCGGCTTTCTTCAGCTTGCTGCCCGCTTTCTCCCCCGCGACCACCAGGTCGGTCTTGCTCGACACCGAGCCCGACACCCGGGCGCCGAGGGCTTCGAGCTTCTTTTTGGCCTCGCCGCGGGTCATGCCGGTGAGGGTGCCGGTCAGCACCACCTTTTTACCGCTGAGCGGATGCTCGGCCGCGGCCAGCTGGGGACGCGGCTGGGTGAGGTTGACGCCGGCTGCGCGCAGCTTCTCGAGACGCTCGCGGTTGCGGTCGTCGTCGAAGAAGCGGCGCAGGCTGGCGGCCACCTTGGGCCCGATCTCGTCCACGGATTCGAGCGCCAGCTCGTCCGCCGCCATCAGACCGTCCAGGCTGCCAAAGTGCTCGGCCAACAGTCGCGCCACCCGCTCGCCGACGAACCGGATGCCGACGGCGTGCAGCAGATGCGCCAGGGTGCGCTGTTTGGACTTCTCGATCTCGCCGATCAGCTTCTCGGCCGACTTCTCGCCCCAGCCTTCGAGGCCGGAGAGGTCCTCTGCCTTCAGCTCATAGAGCGAGGTGTAGTCGGTGATCAGATCGCGCGCCAGCAGCTGCTCGATCAGCTTGTCGCCCAGCCCCTCGATGTCCATGGCGTTGCGGCTCACGAAGTGCCCCACCGACTCGCGCACAATCGCCGGGCAGGACGGGGTGACGCAGCGCAGCGCCACTTCACCCTCGAAGCGCTCCACCGGATCGCTGCACACCGGGCAGGTGGTGGGGACCCGGAAGGGCTTGGAGTCGACGCGCCGCTGGTCCATGAGCACCGACACCACCTTGGGGATGATGTCGCCGCCCTTCTCCACCAGCACCGAGTCGCCCTCGCGGATGTCCTTGCGCGCCAGGTCTTCGTAGTTGTGAAGGGTGGCACGCTGTACGGTGGTGCCGCCAACGAAAATCGGCTCGAGCTCGGCGACCGGCGTCAGCACGCCGGTGCGGCCCACCTGGACGCTGATCGCCTGCACTACCGTCTGCGCCTGCTCGGCTTCGAATTTGTAGGCCACCGCCCAGCGCGGCGCTTTCGAGGTACGGCCCAGCTGGTCGTGGAGATCGAGCGGATCGACCTTGATCACGACGCCGTCGGTGTCGAACGGCAGCTCGTGACGGCGCTCGCGCCAGTGCTCGATGTAGGCCTCGATCGCCGTCACGTCGGTGCAGCGCTGCCAGGCCGACTTCACCGGCAGCCCGTGCTCCTCGAGCCGCGCCAGGGCATCGCCGTGAGTGCTGGCTCCGAGGTCGGTAGCGCTCTGGTAGACCGCCACTTCCAGACCGCGGCGCGCGACCTCGCGGCTGTCGAGCAGGCGCACCGTTCCGGCGGTGGTGTTGCGCGGGTTGACGTAGAGCGCCTGGCCGTCGGCCTCGCGCTGGCGGTTGAGTCGATCGAAGACATCGCGCGGCATGTAGATCTCGCCACGCAGCATCATGCGGTCGGGCGTCGAGCCCTTGAGCCGCAGCGGCAGGCCGCGGATGGTGCGCACGTTCTCGGTGACGTCGTCGCCAACGGTGCCGTTGCCGCGCGTCACGGCCTGCTGCAGCACGCCGTCTTCGTAGAGCAGCGAGATCGACACGCCGTCGAGCTTGAGCTCTGAGACATAGCTCAGCGTCTCACCGCTCGCCAGCCGCTCTAGCCGCTCCACCCACTCTTCGACTTCTTCAAGGTTGTAGGTGTTGTCGAGCGACAGCATCGGCGGGTCGTGGCTGACCTGCTCGAAGCCGTCGACCGGAGCGCCCCCGACCCGCTGAGTCGGGCTGTCGGCGGTTGCCAGCTCCGGGTGCGCTAGCTCGAGGCCCTGCAGCTCGTGCATCAGCGCGTCGAACTCGCGGTCGCTGATCTCCGGGCGGCCGAGATAGTAGAGCTCGTTGTGGCGCTCGAGCTGCTGGCGTAGCTCGGCGGCGCGATGGCTGGGTTCAGAGGTCATCTCGTGGGCTCCTCGCTGCTGGCTTCCGGTCCCCAAGTGACTTCGAGGTGAGCGCGGGAGGAGGCCAGGGTGCCGGTCTCGGTGGTGAATTCCTGTAGATGAATGCGGACCGAACAAATCTCTTCGCTGGTCTGCCCGACTTTGAGCTTGACCCAGCTCTGCTCGTCCTGACAGCGCACCACAAAGTGCCCTCGACGGTCGCGACGCTGGTCGAACTCGACGCCGGCCCGGCCGCCGGCGAGAATCATTCGAGCGCCCAGCGGAACCGTGACCTCCTGCGGGCTGACGATGTGGTTACCGACCCCGAAGTTCCACTGCAGCATCAGCAGGGCGGATAAGCCGCTGATGAGAAACAGCAGACCGATGATCACGATTCGGGAGTTCATGGCTCGGCCGAGATTCTATCCCCTGCCGGGCTAGTCGAGTCGCCTTGGCTCGTCTCTAGCCAAGGCGATATTCTGCCGCCGTGCTGAATCTCCTTTGGCTGCCGATCAACCTGCTGCAGGCGATCTACACCGCGCTGTGGACCAGCGGCTGGATTACCGCCGCCCTCATCGTGCGGGCAATCACCGGCAGCCCGAGAATTCCACTGGCGATGGCGCGCCGCGGCTGGGCGCCCGGGCTGCTGGCCGGCGGCTTGCTGCGCGTCGAGACGGTGGGTGGTGAGGACGTCGACTTTTCACGACCGCACATCTTCGCGGCCAATCATCAGTCGCTGCTCGACATACCGATCCTCTACTGCGCGCTGCCGGTGCCGCTGCTGTTCATCGTCAAGGAAGAGCTGCGCCGCGTGCCCTTCCTCGGCTGGTACATCTCGGCCATGGGCATGATCTTCATCTGCCGTCAGGCGCGCCAGCGCTCGCTGCGCGACCTGGAGGCCTGCCGCAGCCGGCTCGCCGAGGGCAACAGCATTCTGATGTTTCCCGAAGGCACCCGCAGCCAAGACGGCAGGATCGGTGATCTCAAGCCGGGGAGCTTTGTGCCGGCGATCGATATCGGCGCGCCCGTGGTGCCGATCCTGATCGACGGCTCCGGTAAGGCGCTGCCGGCCGGCGGCTTTCGCGTGCGCCATGCCCGCATTAGGGTCGTCATCGGAGCTCCGATCCGGGTCGCCGGCCTAGCGCGTAAAGACCGCCGTCACCTGGCCGAGGAAGTCCGCAGTCGACTGCTCGAGCTCGAGCGCGAATTGGACTGCCGATAAAATCGACCTCGTGAAGCCTGAAACGACGATCGAAGGCGCTATCGAGCGCATCGTCTACGCCAACCCGGACAACGGCTGGAGCGTCGTCAAGCTGGTGGTGCGGGGACGCGGCGAGGTGACGGCGGTCGGCAATCTGCTCAGCGTCCAGCCCGGCGAGAGCCTCAGGCTCACCGGACGCTGGATCAAAGACCGCAAGTTCGGCCGCCAGTTTCGAGCCGACTCCTACATGACGATCAAGCCGGAGACCTTCATCGGCATCGAGAAGTATCTGGCGTCCGGCCTGGTGAACGGCATTGGCAAAGAGCTGGCGCGACGCCTGGTGCAGCACTTCGGTCTCGACACGCTCGACGTCATCGATCGCCAGCCCGACCGCCTGACCGAAGTCGAGGGTTTCGGACGGGTGAGGGTGGCGCGCATCAAGGAGGCCTGGAAGGAGCAGCGCGAGATTCGCGACGTCATGGTCTTTCTACAGTCCCACGGCGTTTCGACCACCTTCGCGGTCAAGATCTACAAGCTCTACGGCGGCGAAGCGATCGCCAACGTGCGAGACAACCCCTACCGCCTGGCGCGCGAGGTGCGGGGCATCGGCTTCAAGTCGGCGGACCGCATCGCCCGCGAGCTCGGCATCGAGGCGGAATCGGCCCAGCGCGCCGCCGCCGGCGTCATCCACACCCTGCGGCGCGCCGCCGATCGCGGCCACGTCTACGTCCCTCGACAGCAGCTGCTGATCGACACCGCCGAGCTGCTGAACATCTCCAGCGAAACGATCGTGCCGCCGCTCGACGAGCTGATCGCGAGTGGCGAGCTGAGCGCCCTGGCCCGCGACGGCAGCCCCTCCGAGCCCCCCGACGCGCCGAGCGCGGCGATCTTCCTCACCGCCCTGGCGGTCGCCGAGCAGGGTGTGGCGACGCTGATTCGCACGCTGACGGCGCAGCGCCTGCTGCCGATCGAGATCGACATCGAACGCGCGATTCAGTGGTTCGAGAGCCAGCAGCAGCTCGAGCTGGCCAACCAGCAGCGCCGCGCTCTGCAGCAGGCGATCAGCCAGAAGCTCATGGTGCTCACCGGCGGGCCCGGAACCGGCAAGACAACCCTGATCCGGGGCATCGTCAGCATCCTGACCAAGAAAGGGCTGCGGGTGCAGCTGGCGGCCCCCACCGGCCGCGCCGCCAAGCGGATGAGCGAGGCCACCGGCGTCGAGGCCAAGACGGTCCACCGCCTGCTCGAGTACAACCCCCGCGAGCGCGCTTTCAGTCGTGGCCCCGACAACCCGCTCGCCACCGATCTGCTGATCATCGACGAAGCTTCGATGATCGACATCACGCTGGCCTACAACCTGCTCAAAGCAGTGCCGACCCGATGCCGCCTGATCCTGGTCGGCGACATCGATCAGCTGCCTTCGATCGGCGCCGGGCGCGTGCTCGCCGATGTCATCGATTCCGGTGCGGTCGCCGTGGTGTGCCTCGACGAGATCTTTCGTCAGGCCATGAACAGCTTGATCATCACCAACGCTCATCGGGTCCGACTCGGGACTATGCCGACGCTGCGGCCCCCCGACGACGACGGCGACTTCTTCTTCTTCGAGCGCGACGAGCCGGAGGCGATCCTAGCGACCGCCAAGACGCTGATCAGCCAGCGACTGCCGAGGCGCTTCGGCTTCGATCCACGGCGCGAGATTCAGCTGCTCACTCCGATGCGGCGCGGCCAGCTCGGCGCCGCCAACCTCAACGCCGAGCTCCAGACCCTGCTCAATCCCGACAGCGAGGGCGTCACCCGCTCGGGCCAGCACCTGCGCGTCGGCGACCGCGTCATGCAGGTGCGCAACAACTACGATCTCGAAGTCTTCAACGGCGACGTCGGCCACCTGCAGAATCTCGATGCCGAGAGCGAAACCGCGCGGGTCGCCTTCGAGGATCGCGAGGTCGACTACGACTTCCTCGAGCTCGACGAGCTCGTCCTCGCCTACGCCTGCTCGATCCACAAGAGTCAGGGCAGCGAGTACCCCTGCGTGATCATTCCGCTACACACCCAGCACTTCACGTTGCTGCAGCGCAACCTGATCTACACCGCGCTGACCCGCGGCCGCAAGCTGGTGATCATCGTCGGCAGCCGACGCGCTCTCGAGATCGCCGTCGAGAGTCAAAGCTCGACGCGGCGCGCAACCCTCTTGGCCGAGCGGCTGCGCGCCTGAGCGTCACTTGGATTTGGAGCCGCCCGAGGCCTTGGGATCCTCCGTGGCGGCGGATTCGCTGCTTTCCTCAGAGCTGTCGGCATCACCGTCTGAAGCATCACCGTCTGACGCATCACCGTCTGACGCATCGCCGTCTGACGCATCGCCGTCCGGGGCATCACCGTCCGGGGCACTATCGGCCGGCGTACCGGCC
>JBCCEE010000419.1:0-7868 GCA_039030415.1 Acidobacteriota bacterium | reverse complement strand
TCGAGAGCGGCGACACCAGCGCCTGGTAGGCGCGTCGCCTGAGACTTTCTAAGACAGCCGTGGGTCGGTCTCGGCCCACGGCGACTTTGAGCGGCGCGGCTCAGAAGCAGCGGCTCGGAAGAACTGGCTCAGAAGAACCGGCTCAGAAGAACCGGCTCAGAAGAACCGGCTCAGAAGAATAAATAGAACAGCAGGTAGCCGCCCAGCATCAGCGCGACCCGCAGAGCGATCGAGCCGGTCGTCCAGTTGCGGGCGAAGATACCTCGCGGGCCGTACAGGCGGGAGAGGCCGTCGAGGGCGGCACGCGTTCCGCGGCTGCCAGCCGCCATCACCCCACCCCACAGGCCGCCGCCCAGGCTGGCGACGCGGCCGACCGCTGCCGGCAGGGCCTTGCGGTAGACCCAGTCGAAGTCGAGGTTGGTCGAAGCGACCTCGGGCGGATAGATCTTGGTCTTCATCAGCACCCCGAACGCCAGGGCCGCGAACAGCAAGAGCTGCAGCTGCGTCACGACGTGGCTGCTGGTGTAGGGCACGTAGTCCACGCTGTAGGGCAGGATGCTGTAGAGCGCGCTCGGGAAGGTGCCGATCAACACGCAGAGCGTGGCGGCGATACCCATCGCGATCAGCATGTTGCGGGGCGCCTCTTCGCAGCGCCTGCCCGAGTCGTGCGCGAAGAAAGCGAAGAACGGAATCTTGATGCCGGAGTGCTCCATGACGCCGGCGGACGCGATCAACAGCCCGATCCAGATGATCGTCAGGTGCTCGTCGGCGACCGCGGTCAGGATCAACGATTTCGAGATGAAGCCGCTGAACAGCGGGAACGCCGAAATCGACGCCGCGCCGATGATGCAGAAGCCGGCGGTCCAAGGCATCGACTTGTAGAGGCCGCCGAGCTCGGTGGCCTTGATCGTGCCGACCCGGTGCAGCACGGCCCCCATCGACATGAACAGCAGCGCCTTGTAGAGGATGTGGCAGAAGGCGTGGGCGACGGTGCCGTTCAGCGCCATCTCGGTGCCGACTCCGACGCCGACCACCATGAATCCCAGCTGGTTGTTGAGGCTGTAGGCCAGCACCCGCCGCAGGTCGTTCTCGATCACCGCGAACAGCACCGGGAAGAGCGTCATGGTGACGCCGATCCAGATCAGCACCTCGGTGCCGGCGAACCCGCGGGCCAGGGCGTAGACCGCCAGCTTGGTGGTGAACGCCGACAGAAACACCGTGCCGGTGACCGTCGCTTCGGGGTAAGAGTCCTGGAGCCAGTTGTGCAGCAGCGGGAAGGCGCACTTGATGCCGAAGGCGATGAAGATCAGCAGCACGCCCGGACTGGCGCCACCGAGGTCACCGTCGGCTCCGATCAGCCGGTCGAACGCCAGAGAGCCGGTGGCGTGAACCTGCAGAATCACGCCCGAGAGCAGCAGCACGCCGGAGCCGACCTGGATCACTAGATAGCGCAGACCAGCGCGGTACGAACGCTCGGTCTGGCGCGCCCAGATCAGCCACACCGACGAGATGGCGGTGACCTCCCAATAGATGAACAGGGTGAGGAGGTCGCCGGCGAAGACCGCGCCGATCGCGCTGCCGGCGTAGATCATGCCGGAGACGTGCTGCACCGCGTCGCGAACGTGCAGCGCGTAGATCACGCTCAACAGCGCGGCCAAGTGGAAGATGTAGCCGAACACCAGGCTGAGGCGATCCACCCGCATCAGCGTGAGCTCGTAGCCGAGCAGCTGGAGCTGACCGGTGCTGCCGTGCTCGAGCTGCAGCAGCTGAGCGAACCCCAGCACCGGTAGCAGCAGCATCCAAGCCGCCTGCAGACGACCTTTGAGCAGCGGAATCGCCAGAGCGCCTACGATCAGGATCCAGCCGGGCGGAAGGCTAGCGATCATAGTAGTCCTCGCTGCGCATCAGGAGCTTGCGAAGGTTCTTGCCGATGATCACGATGCACCAGAAGGCGGCAAAGCTGAAAATGCCGTAGAAGCCGGGGATGGCTTCGAAGGAAAAGTGGGCGTGACGATGCAAGAAGAAATCGACGACGAGCAGCAGCGCGCAGGCTGCCAGCAGAGCGCGGAAAATCCACTCGACGTTGCGGGGCTCGTCCAGCCACCTGCGGGGCTCGTCCGGTGCGACGGGTTGACCGTGGTGTCGTTCGCTCATCGCAGAAGGATCCCATTGAGCAGCGCGTAGATGCCGTCGGAGAAGAAGAACAGTGCGATACAGCCAACCGCGGTCACAACCGGCGGCAGCACGCAGAGCAGCGGTTCGTGTGCCGCGTGGTGGCCGTCGTCGTGGTGGGCGTCGCCTGGCTCGCTCGCCTCGGCCGGTGAGGAAAAGAATCCGCGCCCGACCACTGGCATCAGGTAGCCGATGCTGAGCAGCGAGCTGATCATCAGTACCGCTACGATCAGCTGCTGGCCGGCTTCGGCGGCACCCAGCGCCAGGAACCACTTGCTCCACGAGCCACCGAGTGGCGGTACGCCGATGACGCTCAGGGCACCTACCAGGAACGCGCCGAACGTCCACGGCATCTGGCGGCCGAGGCCGCGCATGTCGCTGATCTCGGTTTTGTGGGCACCGACATAGATCGCGCCGGCGCAGAAGAACAGGGTGATCTTGCCCATTGCATGCATGGCGATGTGCATCGAGCCACCGACGACGGCCCAACTGTTGGCCAGCGCGGCTCCCAGCACGATGTAGGCCAGCTGGCTGACCGTCGAATAAGCGAGGCGCGCCTTCAGGTTGTTCTTGGTCAGCGCGGTGACCGAAGCGGAAAGCAGAGTGAACGCCGCCACCCAGACGAGCCAGGTGCTGGCGCCGGTGTCGTTCAGGTGATCGAGGCCGAAGACATAGACCAGCACCTTCATCACCGTGAACACGCCCGCTTTGACCACCGCGACGGCGTGCAGCAGGGCGCTGACCGGCGTCGGCGCGACCATCGCTGCCGGCAGCCAGCGGTGGAAGGGCATCAGTGCCGCCTTGGCGGTGCCGAAGGCATAGAGGCCCAGCAGCACCATCAGCGCGAAGCCGTCGACCTTGCCCGCCAGGATACCGCCCGGGCGGAATTCGGTGGTGCCGGCGGCGAAGTAGGTCCAAACCAGCGCCAGCAGCAGGAAGGCGATCGACGTGCTCATCAAGATGCCGAGGTAAATGCGCCCGGCGCGCCTGGCCTTGTCGGTGCCGTGGTGCGTCACCAGGGGATAGGTCGAGAGCGTGATCGCCTCGTAGAACACGAACAGGGTGAAGACGTTGGCGGCGAAGGCCACGCCCAGGGCACCGGCGATGGCGAGCGCGAAGCAGATGAAGAAGCGGGTCTGGTTCTGCTCGTCGTGTCCGCGCAGGTAGCCGATCGCGAACACCGTGGTGATGATCCACAGGCCCGAGGCGACCAGGGCGAAGAGCATGCCGAGCGGCTCGACTTCGAACGCGAGCGCGAGCCCGGGCACTATCTCGAGGAGCTCGAAGCGCGGTCGCTCACCGGCCTGCACCGACGGCAGGATCACCCCGGCGACCAGGCCCAACAGGCTGCCGGCGGTCAAAAGCGTCGCCGCTTCTCGCGCGTTGCGCCGCCGCTCACCCAGGAGAGCGACGAAGACCGCGCCGATCAGCGGCCACAGAACGGCCAGGGCGGCTGCCGAGGAGGCGCTCACGGACCGCCTCCGTTGACCAGCATCTGAGCGGCCTTGGCGGCGACGTCCACCGTCACCGACGTCGAAATCCCGAAGTAGAAGGTGGCGCCGACCAGCACCCAGGTCGGTATCAGGAGGCTCCAGGGAGCCTCCTCAACCGGCGCCGCGTCTTCCGGTGGCGGCCTGAAGTAGGCGACTTCGACCACCCGCCAGACGTAGATCACCGCCAGCAGCGAGCTCAGCAGAATGAGCACCGCCACCGGCCAGTAACCGCCTTCGAGCGCGGCCAGCACCAGGTACCACTTGCTGACGAAACCGGCGGTCAGCGGCACGCCGATCAAGCCCAGGCCACCGCCGACGAAGGCGGCGGCGGTCAGCGGCATGCGCTTGCCGAGACCGCTCAGATCGTCGAGCCGGGTAGATCCGATGCGCAGCATCACGCAGGCCAGCGCCATGAACAGCGCGCTCTTCATGATCGCGTGGTTGAAGAGGTGCACGATCCCGCCGGTCAATCCGGTCACCGAGGCGAGGCTCAAGCCGAGCACCATGTAGCCGATCTGAGCCAGGCTGGAGTAGGCCAGCAGGCGCTTGACGTCGCGCTGATAGATGGCCACCGTCGAAGCGATGAACATCGCCAGGATCGCCACCGGCATCAGCATCGTGTCGAGCCGCAGAGCGCCGAACGCCAGGTCGACGCCGAAGACCCGGAACACGAAGCGCACCAGCACGTAGTAGGCGACCTTCGTCGCCGTCGCGGCCAGGAAGGCCGTCACCAGCGCGGGGGCGAAGGTGTAGGCGTTGGGCAGCCAGGCGTGAAGCGGGAATAGCGCCAGCTTGATGCTAGTGCCGACGACGATCACCGCCAGCGCTACCAGCACGGTGCGGTTGGGGCCGAGCTCGGCCAGCCGCTCGCCCATGTCGACGATGTTGAGGGTGCCGGTGACCATGTACAGCATGCCCACGCCGAGCAGCACGAAGGTGCCGCCCAGGGTACCCATCACCAGGTATTGAAAGGCCGAATGCAGCGCCCGGCGCGTCGGGCCCAGCGAGATCAGGATGTACGACGACAGCGACGAGATCTCGAGAAAGACGAAGACGTTGAACGCATCGCCGGTGGCGGCCATGCCGAGCAGCCCGGTCATGCACAGCAGGTAGGCGGCGTAGAACAGGTAGTGACGCTCGCGGCTGATCTCCGCCGCCAGACTGCGCGGCGCTGCGGTCAGCACCACCGAGCAGATGGCGGTGACGATCAGCAGCACGAAGACGTTGACTAGGTCGATGCGCAGCTCGATGCCCCAGGGCGGCGGCCAGCCGCCGAGCTCGTAGCTGATCGTGCCCTCGGCCAACACTCGCAGGAGCAGCTGAATCGAGGTCGCCAGCGCGAACCAGGTCGCGGCCAGCGCCAGGACCCAGGACGCTATCGGCCGCCGCGACAGCACGCACAGCGGCGCCGTCAACATCGGCACGAGAATCTGCAGGACCGGCAGCTGCTCGATCATAGCTCCTCGGCGGCGTCCATCTCGGCGATCTCGTCTTCTTCGATCGTGCCATAGGCGCCGTAGAGGCGGACGACCAGGGCTAGCGCCAGCGCGATGGTGGCGACTCCGACGACGATCGCGGTCAGCATCAAGACGTGCGGCACGGGGTTCGAATAGGCTTCGATGCCCTCTTCGAGAATCGGCGCGGTCCCGGTGTCGACCTTGCCGATGCTGATGTAGAACATGATCACCGCCACTTGGAACACGTTGAGCCCGATGAGCTTCTTGACCAGGTTGCTACGCGCGATGACGACGTAGAGTCCGGTCATCATCAGCACGATGACCGCCCAGTAGTTGTAGAGCCCTACGTCCACCATCAGACTTGCCGTCGCCTCACGAAGAGGAAGAAGAGCGCCACCATCACCGCGGCGACGGTGATACCGACCCCGAGCTCGATCAGCAGGATGCCGTAGTGTTGGCCGGCTACCGGATCGGAGGCCAGATAGTCGTAGTCGAGGAAGTTGCCGCCCAGCGCCATGGTGACGACGCCGACCGCACCGTAGAGCAGCACGCCGCCGGCCACCAGCAGCTCGAGGGGGCGTCGCCGGAAGATCTTCTCGGCTCGGGCCAAACCGAAGACCAGCGTGTAGAGCACGATCGCGGCCGCCCAGATCACCCCCGCCTGGAAACCGCCGCCGGGGCCATAATCACCATGGAACTGCACGTAGAGCGCAAATACCATGATGAGCGGGATCAGCGCTTTGGCGCTGATGCGAAGCACAATGTCGTTCCGCAACGCATCGCCAGCGCGCCGCCCGCGTCTTGGTACGCCGAGCAGCAGGAAGACTCCGATGGCGGCGGTGAACACCACGGTGGTTTCGCCGAAGGTGTCGTAGCCGCGGTAGGAGCCGAGCACCGAAGTCACGATATTCGGGATGCCGATCTCTTCCCCCGACTGCTCGATGAAGCGCGCCGCCATTTCGGTGTGGACCGGCGCCTGGGGGTCGCCGTAGCGGGGCATATCAAAGGTGCCGTAGATCAAGATCGCCCCGATCACCACCACCAGCAGCAGCGGACCCAGCTCGAGGCGGTTGTGGTGCGGTTCGGAGCGTCCTTTGGTGAGGGCCAGGGTGCGCAGCATCAGCACGGTCGAGATACCCGCGCCGACCGCCGCCTCGGTGAACGCCACGTCGACGGCGTCCATCACCATGAACAAGCAGGCCGAGATCAGGCTGAAGATGCCGGTGAGCATCACGGCGCCAAACAGATCCCGCAGTCGCACGATCGCCCAGGTGATCGCGACCAGGAAAGCCAGCAAGATCATGTCGATCAGGCCGGTGTCTATCACCCCGCCGTTCATCGCGATGAGGAGGCCTTGTCTTTTTCGGAATTGAGCACCGGATCGAGCCCGAGGCGGTAGGCGGCCTTGGCCAGCGCATGGCTGGCGGTCGGACCGGTGAGCACGAGGAAGATCAGCACCAGGGCGAGCTTGGCAGTCACCAGGCTGATACCGGCCTGCAGAGCGAGACCCAGCAGGATCAGGCCGGCTCCCATGGTGTCGGTGATTCCGGCGCCGTGAATGCGACTGTAGTAGTCGGGCAGGCGCAGCACGGCGAGGCTCGAAACCAAGGCGAAGAACGAACCCGCGACCAGGCAGATCCAGCTCGAGAGGTCGAGAATCGCCGCCATCAGGACTCCGCCACCTGTGTCTCCGGTGGCGCCTCGGACCCCTGCAAGGCTTGCGCATCCGCCGGCAGCTGTTGTCCCCCTGCCAGGCTGCCGACACGCGTGAATTTGAGCACAGCGATGGTGCTGATGAAATTCATCAGAGCGTAGACCAAGGCCAGATCGAGGAACGCGGGGCGTCCGGTGAGAAAGCCGAGCACCGCGATCAACAATACCGTCTTGGTCCCGAAAGCGTTGACCGACAGGATGCGATCGAACACCGTCGGTCCCTGTACGGCCCGCACCAGCAGCATTGCCATGCTGGTCAAGATCGCCGCCATCGCCGCGGCGAACATCATGTCGCGCTCTCCGCGAAGCGCGCGCTGTCGCCCTCGACCACCGTGACCCGCCGGTCCATTTCGCCGGTCAGCAGATCTTGCGCAACTTTGTCGGCCACCGCATGAACCACGAGGCGACCGTCGCTGCTCACGTCGATGGTGACCGTCGATGGCGTCAGCGTGATCGAGTTGGCGAGGGTCGCCAGGCCGAGATCAGTCTTCTGGGTGGCCTCGATCTCGATCATGCTGGGGCTGATCGGCATGTTGGGCTGCAGCACCCGCCAGGCTAGATCGAGGTTGGACTTGATCACCTCGAGGGTCAGCCACGGAATGTAGCGCAGCGTTCTGAAGGTGAGGTCCAGCGGCAGCGCTTCACGATCGACGATGCCCATGCGATGACACAGCAGCACCGTCCCGAGGCAGGAGATCAGACCGAAGCCGATCAACAGCGGCGTGTAGTGACCGGACCAAACCAGCCACAGGCCGAACAGTACCGCCGACAGGTTGAACGCCGCCTTCATCGCGTTACCCGCGTGCCGTGAAGCCGTATGCCGTGAAGCAGTGTGTACCCCTCACGCTCCATTTTTACCCGGGTCGACCCGGATCTGTTGGTCGTCGAAACGTAGGCGGGAGATTATCAGAATTCTCGCCGCCGCTTGGAAGTCCGCCGCCTACTGGACTTCTCCAACGAACGCCTGGCCACCCTGGTTCCAGCGCGACATGCGGAGCGGTACGCCGAGGTCGAACAGGCTGTCGACCGGATC
>JBCCEE010000418.1:0-7876 GCA_039030415.1 Acidobacteriota bacterium | reverse complement strand
CTTCTGATACACCTCCAGAACTCTTGAAGCGATAGCGCTAAAGGCTCAAGCGAGCTCTAACGCCAATTCTTCGACCGCAAACAAGGGTGGATCTCTCAGCACAAAGACCCGAAGAACGCCCTTGTGGGATGCGATCTAGCTAGCTGAGGAGCGCCCGCTCCCCTTTCTAAAAAAAGTCTGAGATTCCCTCGCCGCTGCAAGCAGTTGGCTCGAGGCGCGCGGTGGTCACGCTCCACCGCTTCACTCAACAGACTTTCGAATCAGGCTCTGGCCTGAGGGAGGGGACATCGATGCCGCGTTCTCATCGCGATGACTCGAACGACTGCAGCTCTGCCAACCCAGCACACCTCACTACCCCATTCTGCCGACACGCCGCGACGGAGGCCGTCGGACGCTGCCACAAAAGCCTGACCTATATGCTGCGCCGCCTGACGGGCGACGCGGCCCTCAGCGACGACCTTTGCCAGGAAGCCCTCTGTGTCGCCCTGGAAAAACTTCAGGCCGGCAAAATCGAGGACTCCAGCCGACTGCCGGGGTTCCTCCGGAGCACCGCCCGCAACCTCTATCTCAACGAGGTGCACAAGACTCGACGCCGACGCCGGTCAGGAGAGGTCCCCATCGACGCGTCGGTCGATGGGCCAACCCTCCTGGAGGTCGCGGACGGGTCCTCGAGCCCGCTCGATCAGCTGCTTCTCGAAGAAGCCAGAGCTCGAGTCCGCCGGGGGCTCAGTGAGCTCCCCAATGAACGGGACCGCCGCGTCCTGGTTCAGGTCTATCTCTCCCAAAACGACAAGCCAGAGGTCTGTGCCGCGATGGGCGTGTCACCGAATCAGCTCAATGTGATGCTCTTTCGAGCACGGCGCAGGCTCAAGGCGCTTCTGATCTCGCCGGACCTGACCTCGCCAGACCTGACCGCACCAGATCTAGCCTCGTCCGACCTCACGTCATCAGACAGTGCCCCTTGCGACCGGGCCGCCTGAGAAAAGTTGGCCGCGGCTGAAATAGATCTTCTCCTCGCAACACAAAGTAGGCAGTCATCGCTCGCGCCTGGCGCCAACGACACAGCCGGCCCGAGCAAAACTCTAGCAGTCAAACCTTTAGGAGAATTCCCAATGTCTGTATCCGCTATCGCAACGGAGCCCACCGCCGCCGACCTCGCCACCGAATGCGCCCCGGTCGCCGCCACCTCAGCCGGTTCCCCGTCCATGGGGGTGAGTGAGTCCGAAGACGAGCAGATCATCACCCTCGATTTCGATTTCGACGCTGCCGATAGTGACAGCGATCTCGAAATCTTGCGGGAGGCGGCCAGCATCACCGGCACCGTCAACTTGGGACCGTCAAAACAAACCATGAAGCTGAACAAAAGGCACACGATCAGGTGCCGCAACACCGTCAAGGTCAATTCCAACGACGAGCTCGTTCCGGCCCAACGGCTCATCGCCAACCTTCACTTCCCCGGGGTCTTCAAGAGCCCAAAGAGCGCCAGCAAGCGAACGTCGCCGGTCAAGAAGAACCGGGTCAAGACCTTCAGCCTCCCCATCACCGTGACGGGCGTCGTCCCCAAGCAGGCAGGAAAATTCGAGCTCACGGGGAGCATCGAGTACCACGGCGAGCTCTTCGAGAAGACCGTCGAGATCACCGTCAAATAGCAACTCCATCAAATAGCAACGGCAAGCAACTCAAACGGAAACGAGACAAGCCATGCAATCACAAGAACAGGTCCTCTGGTACACCGAAGACCTACTCGCAGCGCCGCCGGGCGAAACCCAGGCCACCTCATCAGAAGACGGAGCCGGCACGGCCCAGTTTGTCGCTATGCGGATGACCTTCGCCGTCGAGGGCTTCGGAGGCTTCACCGCTCAGAGTGTCCAGGCTCCCGGCGCCCGAATGTTCGACACACTCCGCGGGGACACCAGCGGTTACTTCCCGGCGGGTCGCCCCGTCCATCTGCAAGCCAAGGGGTCCAGGAACCACCAGTTCTCCCACTGGCTCTTCTCAAACGGAGATTCGGAAACCTACGGCGAAGGAGCTACTAAAAGCATCTACCCAGCAATTGGGCTCCAGATCAAGGCGGTCTTCGAGGAGATCTCTGAATAAGACAGCCAAGGTCCCTGAGCCGGTCGACGGCTCAGCCCGATCTGCCGATCTAACGATCTACCGTCTCGCCGCCGTGGGTGCCGTACACCTTCGGCGGCGCTCTCACAACCGTCGAACTCACCTTCAAGTAGAACGCCCAGCAAACGACTCGAACGGAAACGAGACAAGCCATGCAATCCCAAGATCAGATCCTCTGGCTCACCGAAAACCTACTCGCACCGACGCAGAGCGGCGACCGCGCCAGCTCGTCGGCAGACGCAGGCGACGCGGTCAATCTGGCCGCTCTGCGGATGAGCTTCGCTATCGAGGGTTTCGGGGGCTTCACCGCTCAGAGTGTTCGGATTCCCGGCAACAAGAACGACCCGCCAACCCAGCGCTTTGACACGCTACACGGGGACACCCAAGGCTTCTTTCGGGCGGATCGCATCGTCCGGCTGATAGCCACGGGGCGCAAGAACCACCAGCTCTCCCACTGGCTCTTCACCAATGGAGACTCGGAAACCTTCGGCGAAGGCACTCCCACGACCATTCGCCCGACCGCCGGGCTTCAGATCAAGGCCGTCTTCGAAGAGATCCCCGAAGAGGAGTGCGAAGACTCCTGAGCCGGTAGAAGGCTCAAACCGATCAAGCACTCAGTCCGATCTACCGTCTCGCCGCCGTGGGTGTACCCGCGGCGGCGCTCTCATGACCTCGCCGCCGACCGCTCAAGGGGTGCCGGCTGCAAATCGCCGCTTCATGAAGTCGACGAACACGCGCACCTTCAGCGGCAGATAAGAGCGCGAAGGATAGAGCACCCAGATGGCGGGCGCGGCAAACGACGCCGCCGTCGCTTCCAGGCCAGGAAAGAGCTCGACCAGCCGGCCCTCCTCGAGCTCGCGGCCGACGATCCAGCGTCCTTGGAGGATGATGCCCATGCCGCCGAGCGCGCATTGCTTGAGGGCGACGGCGTTGGACGTGCGCAGCTTGACCGGCACCCGGACCTCGACCGTCGACTCCGGTGCCTCCGCGGGTCGAAACCGCCAGGTCTCACTGAACCCGGGCATGTCCAGCACCAGGCAATCATGCTCCACCAGCTCGTGCGGCGCCTGCGGCGTCCCGCGCCGCGCCAGATACTCCGGGCTAGCGCAGATCCTGGGCTCCATCACGGCGAGCCGGGTGGCGATCAGTCCGCTGTCGCGCAGCGGCCCGAGACGCAGCGCGACGTCGATGCGCTCGGCCACCAGGTCGAGCTCGGCGTCGGTCAGCACGAGGTCGAAGGCGAGGTCGGGATAGCGCCGGCTCAGCTCGGGTAGCAGAGGCACCAGGTTGAGCTGAGAGAAGCTGACCGGCGCGGCGATCCGCAGCGTGCCGGCTGGACGATGCCCTGCGTCCGAAGCCTGGGAGCGCGCCGCCTCGAGCTCGCCGATCAGCGGCTCGACGCGATCGAAGTAGAGCGCGCCAGCCTCCGTCGGCGTCAACCGCCGGGTCGTGCGATGGAACAGTCGCAGATCCAGCTCTGACTCGAGGCGAGCGATCGCCCGCGAGATCGACGACGGATCCACCTGCTGCTCGCGGGCCACCGCCGCGAAGCTGCCGCGTCGCACCACGCCGACGAAAGCGCGCAGGTCCTCGAGCTCCATTCGTGCAGTCTATGCACGAATGCCGTGCGTCACAACCGATTCCAACCGCTCACGCATCGCACTACGCTGAGCGCTACAGAACACCCGCTCGACCCCACGGAGACTTCCCATGCAGCACAAAGCCACCCCCCTCGCCATCCTCGGCCTCGGAGCCATGGGCTCGCGCATGGCGCGCCGCCTGCTCGATGCCGGCTACCCCGTCACCGTCTTCAATCGCTCCCCGGAACGCTGCCAGGCGCTGGCCGAGCTTGGCGCTCGGGTGGCAGCCACACCACGCGAAGCAGCCTCCGGCAGCGAGACCGTCCTCTCCATGGTGCGCGACGAAGCCGCCTCGCGAGCCGTCTGGCTCCATCCCGAGGACGGCGCCATCCACGGCCTGAGCGCCGACAGCATCGCGATCGAATCCAGCACCTTGACGCGCGATTGGACCTCCGAGCTCGCCGCCACCCTCGAAGGCCGCGCCGCCTTCCTCGACGCTCCGGTCGTCGGCTCGCGGCCACAGGCCGAGGCCGGTCAGCTGATCTACCTCGTCGGCGGTGAGGCCGAAGCGCTCGAGCGCGTGCGTCCAGTCTTCGAGGTGCTGGGCGGCGCCGTCCACCACCTGGGCGATGCCGGCAGCGGCACCGCCTTGAAGCTGGCGGTGAACGCGCTCTTCGGCATTCAGGTCGCGGCGCTCGGCGAGCTGATTGGCCTACTGCGACGCGCCGGCATCGCGAGCGACCAGGCGGCCGGCGTGCTGAGCCAGCTGCCGGTCACCAGCCCGGCGGCCCAGGCGGCGGTCCAGGCCATCGCTGCCCGCAGCTTCGCCCCCCTCTTCCCCATCGAGCTGGTCGAGAAAGACCTGCGCTACCTGCTCGCCAGCGGTGAGCAGCTCAGCGCTGCCCTACCGCTGTCCGAAGCCGCCCGAGCCACCTACGCCCAAGCGCGCGACGCGGGCTACGGCGACGACAACATCACCGGCATTGCCCAGCTCTTCGATCGCTAGCGTTTCCGCAGGAAGACGCTGCCGCTGAAGGTGTCGATGCTGATGCGACCTTCGCCGCCGCCGAGCTCGAAGTCCAGCTCCCGGCCAGGACCGTAGCGGCTGGTGCGCTTGGCCGGCGGCCCGAGCTCGTTGCTGATCCGTCCGCTGTGGGTCGACACCCGGAAACGTGCCGACGCGGAGGGCGACAGCTGCAGCTCGATGCTGCCGCTGTGGCTCTCGGCCTCGATCTCGGCCCGCGGGTCGATCGCGCCGTCGAGCTCGATGCCGCCCGACGTCGTGCTCAGCTCGGCTCGCTCGATGCCGTCGACCCGCAGCTCGAGCTCGCCGCTGACGCTGCTCAGATCGACCTCCTCGGCGGTACCGCGCACCCGCACACGACCGCTGACCGACTCCGCGTCGAGCCGTCCGAACTCGCCTTCGGCCTCGATCGAGCCGCTCACCGACTCGAGCTCGAGCACCCGCGAGCGGCTCTCGACTTCGATCGAGCCGCTCACCGACTCCACAATCACGTCGCCGGTCACGCCCTCCACCTCGACTTCGGCGCTCACCACCTCGATATCCACATCGCTGCCCTCGGGCACGCGGATCTCGAGGCGGGCGTTGCTGTCCCAGCCGCGGCTGCGCCCGCCCAGCTCTACCTCGATGTCGACCACCCGGCCCGACGTGTCGATATCGACCTCTTCAACCCCCTTGCCCAGCCAGCCGATGACCTCGACCTCGTTGCGACTCCAGCCGGTGACCGTCACCGATCCGGAGATGTTGTCCACCGTCACAATGCCGTCGGGCTCGGCGCTAACCGTGCGCTCGAACTTGGACTCGGCCGCCGCGGCGGCAGCCGTCAACAGCAGGCCGGCAGCAATCAGGTAGGTGTGTCGCCTCGGTGTCATGACGTCTCCTTCTCACCAGCATGTCTTTGCCAGACCGCTGGAATATACCCTTGATTTCTCATATCTCTGAGCTCCTGTGCGCCAAACGCTGCAGGAGATCGATCTCGGTTCGGTGCTGCGCCAGCAGCAGATTCTCGAGCTGATGATTGCCGGGATCGGCGTGCAGTGCCGCCCGCAGCTCGCGGATGGCTTGATCGATGACCGCCAGATTGCGCTCCACTACCTCGCGGGTCACCGGCGAGACCTCGTCTCGGCTGCTATAAACCGCCGACCACAGGGCCTCCTTGGCTCTGAGATAGTCCGCCTCGGCGAGCGCAAAATCCGCCCGACGCTCGATGCTCGCCAGCTCGGCCGACAGCTCGACACCTGGCGCCTCGGCGACGCCACGCCCCGTGGTGTTGAGCTGCGGCAGAAACGTCAGATAGGTCAGCAAGCCACCGAGCGTCATGAAGAGCAGGGCGGCGATCGCTTGCCGCACGCTCCACCACGGAAACCGGCTTTCGGGTCCCGAGCGCTCGACCAGGCGCGGCGCAATCTCGGGCCACAGGTCGCGCGGTAGCTCCAGCGAGCGCGGCAGCTTGGCGACCTCCTCGTTCAGCCATTCAGGGGCGACGAGCTCTTCGTCGCTCGCCTCCCAGGCTTCCAGGTCCTGCTCGGGCCGCTCGCTGAGCTCGCGTGGAAGCTGGCCTTCGGCTGGATCATCGCGCAGACGCCTGATCGCGTCGCGGCTCGGTTCGTGAGGTTCTTGATCTTTTTTCATCTTCCCAACGCCTTTCGCAACAGACGCCGCGCCCGATGCAGCTGCGTCTTCGACGTACCGACGGCCAATCCCGTCATCTCAGCGATATCACGGTGGCGATAGCCCTCGATGTCATGCAGTACAAATACCGTCCTGGCACCCGCCGGCAGGCCGGCGATGGCGCGCTCGAGATCCATCGCCAGCCGCGGCTCTGGATGCTTCACTTCCTCCTGCGGCTCGGCGTCGGCCAAGGAGACGACCTTGTCTCGCAAGCGGCCCTTGGAGCGCCAGCTGGCGAGCACCACATTGACCGTCAGGCGGTGCAGCCACGACGAGAATGCACTCTCGCCGCGGAACGTCTCGAGCTTCTCCCAGGCACGCACGAAGGCATCCTGGGTCAGCTCCTCGGCCTCCTGAGCGTTGCCGCTCATGCGCAGGCACAGCGCGTAGACCCGTTCCGAGTGCTCTCGATAGAGCGCCTCGAACGCCCCCAGATCGCCACCGCGGGCTTGCTCTACCAGCCGCTCGACGGCTGTCGGTACGGTTCGCATCTCCAAGGTCTTGGGCTTTGCCTCCTCGGGGCGAGCGTAACAGGCCGTCGGCCCAGCCGGTGCGTGACGTGGCCACAGGGCCGTCACGCCCCCGAACGGCCGGGTCGCGCTGTCGTATGAGGTGTCGAGCTTCAATGCTGTCGTCATACCCCTTGGATACCCTTGCCTCAGGAAGGGTTTGAATCCCTATTGAAAACTCGCGCCACTGAAACGACTTAGTCTCTCTGCTAGACATGTTAAGGTTCACGAATCCGGCGTTGCCCGACGCCCTCAACGAAGACAATCAAAGCTCTGGAGAACGAGCCTATGTCCAGTCTCGACGCCCCCCGTTTAGCTCTGACATTCGATGACGTGCTCCTGGTTCCCGGCTTGTCCGAAGTTCACCCCAACGACGTCAATCTCGCGACCGAGGTCGTGCGCGGCATTCGGCTCAATGTGCCGCTGGTCTCCGCCGCCATGGACACCGTCACCGAATCGGCCCTGGCGATCGCCCTCGCCCAGGAAGGCGGCATGGGGATCGTTCACAAGAATCTGAGCGTCCAGGAGCAGGCCGACGAGATCGACAAGGTCAAGCGCTCGGAGGCTGGCATGATCGTCGACCCGGTGACCATGCGCCCGCACCAGAAGATCAAAGAGGCGCTCGCTCTCATGGCGCGCTACAAGATCTCCGGCGTGCCGGTGACCGACGAAGAAGGCAAGCTCGTCGGCATCCTCACCAACCGCGATCTGCGCTTCGAGCGCAACGACGAGCTTCCGGTCAGCGACCTGATGACGCGGAAGAACCTCGTCACCGTGCCCACCGGCACCACCCTCTAAGAAGCCAAAGCGCTGCTCCACAAGCACCGAATCGAAAAGCTGCGGGGGGTCGAAGCCGGCCTCCTGACCGGCCTGATCACGGTCAAAGACATCCAGAAAATGCTCGAGTCCCCCACCGCCTGCAAAGACGAGCTCGGTCGTCTGCGGGGCGGCGGCGCCGTCGGCGCCAGCGGCGACTACCT
>JBCCEE010000417.1:0-7877 GCA_039030415.1 Acidobacteriota bacterium | reverse complement strand
CGACAAAGAAGGCGAGCTGATCGGCGCGCTTGATCTTGCCGGCGACCTCGGCCAGCCAGGCGCCGTCGCCCTCGGGGCGCAGGGAGGCGAAGTGCAGGTCGTCAGCGCGCGCCGACGCCGCGGCGAGCCACACGAACGCCGCGGCGAGCACGGCTTGGGCGAGGCGGTCGGTTTGCCGCCGGAAGGGAAGGGTCATGATCGTTCTCACTTTCGGTGCTCGCGCTGCTGACGCCAGAGATGGCGCAGCCGCGCCGGCAGCGTCGAGCGCGCTGGCCCGCTACGGTGCTGCTCGGAGAAGGCCTCGACGGCTTGCTCCGGGGCGACCTCGCCGTAGCGCTGGCGCAGCTGATGCAGTTGATCCATGGTGAACAGGTAGAGATCGGTCTCGGTGCGGCCGTCGAAGGCTTCGACGACGCCGCTGGCGCGGATGATCGCCAGCATCGGCCGATAGACGCTGTCATACCACGAGCTCACCGCCTCCGACCACGCCAGCGCGCGGCCGGTCTCGAGGCCGCGGTAGTAGCCGTGGCCGCTGATGTGCTCGAGTAGACGCTCGTAGCCGTTGGGGACGGTGACGGTGAGCTCGCCGGGCTCGCTCGGCGTCAGTCCGGTGGCTTCCAAGAAGTCGGCCAGGCCGCGCTTGAGCATCAGCTCGCGGATCGAGTCCGAGGCCGACACCGGCACCGGGGTGACGAATTCCTTGACCCAGGCCTCGACGGTCGGCGCGTGCATCGCCCGCAGCACCGAGATGCGATGGTGGCCGTCGATCACGAAGTAGGCTTCCGAGACCTGGTAGAGCTCGACCGGCGGAAAACCCTCCGGGCCTTCCGCCAGGCGCTCGATCGCCTGCCAGCGCTGGCGGGCCGACTCGCGCAGCGGCAGGAAGGTGCGCTCGAATTCCTTGGACCGCCCAAGGGAGCCAACGATGCGCTCGATCGCTACCTCTTGGATGCCGCGATCGATGAACGACTTCAGCTTCAGGCTGTCGCGCACCACTTCGAAGGGCAGCAAGCGGGAGGGTCGCCCCGCCAGGTGAGCGAGCAGATCGCGCATCAGGGCGGAGCGTCTCGCGTTGTCGAATTGGCTCATTTCAGCGCGGCGGATCGGCGGCGCCGTGGATCGGGAAAGCGCGGGGACGGCCTGAGGAGGCTGAGGAGGCCGCCGCCCCCGCGCTTGGCACCTGCGCCCGGTCGTCAGCCGGGCGTAGAAGCCGACCCATGAACACGAAGTCGATTCACCGGCCAGAAACCCCGCCGAGGCCGGTCGCGGGGCCGTCGGCCGCAGGCTCAGCCGTCTCAGCCGGCGCCACCGCCGAGGAGGTGTCGTCGCCGAGCTCGGCCGGCACCACTCCCGACAGCTGCACGGGGCGATCGCTGCGGGTATTGAAGCGACCGAGCACGCGCTCCTGCGTCAACCCACCCGCGGGGACGATGATGTCGACCAGCGGCGGTTGCAGCGCCTCGCCCTCGCGGCCGCCGCCAAAGCGGTCCTGCCAGCGTCCCGGCGAGATCGGCAGGATCATCAGGTTGTCCTTGGTCGATTCGGCCAGCCCCATCGAGGCCGAGATGTCGAAGCTCTGCACCAGATCCGCCCCCGAGACGACGACGGTGTAGCTCCAGTCGTCGCGCGCCGGGCCGCCGAGGAAGCGATCGGGCACGAAGAAACAGATCTTGCGGCCGTGGATGCGGATCTTCTGCGGGAAGTGGATGCGCTGCTCGAGCTCGGCCGGCAGCCGGCGCTGCATCAAGATTCTGGAGCTGATCTCGGTGCCGTCTTCTTCGCTGTAGTCGCTGTTCTGCAGCTGTTCATTCAAGGCACCGAGCATCATGCGCTGGAGGGCAGCGCGGGTCTCGCTTGGCCGTGGCGTCAGCACCACCGCCCGATCCCAGGCGTGGCCGGCCTCCATCTCGGCCTTGCGGCCGGGCAGCAGGCGCACCCAGCCCGAGCCGGTGGTGCGGTCGGTGTCGATGTAGACGTCGATGTTGAAGGTGTAGAAGCCGTGGCGGGCGACCGAGCTCAGGCTGGTGCCGAGGTCGTCGATCGCTTCGCGGCCGGCGACGCGGATCGGCCGCGCGAAGATGGCTTCGAATTGGGTGCCGCCGCCGACCTTGCGGGCCTGGAACTTCACCAGGTCGAGGTCGCCTTTGACGTAGTCGCTGCGGATCGGATATTCGAGCCGGCCGTTGCCGTGGTCGTCGCCGCGCGGGTCTTCGAGCTCGAAGATCAGTTGGCTCTTGCCGGCCCAGCTCGGGGCGGCAAGCAGCAGCAGGGCGGCGGATACGATGACGAGTCGTGTCCAAAAGGTTGTGCGGGGGTCCATGGATCTCTCCTTTGCTATCTCGGTTCAGGGGGCACAGGCCCGGCGGCGACCGCCGCCGGGTCCTGGCGTTGGGATCAGAAGAACACCTTCAAGAACGCCTTCAGCCGCTGATGCTCGAAGTCGCGCTTGGCGAGGCTGTTCCAGCCGCCGAAGCGACCGGCGAAGCCCGGCGAGCCGACCGGCACCAGGACGTTGGCGGCGGTCGCCTCGTCGGCGAATTGGGTGACGAAGCCGCCGCCGAAGTCAGGCGTGAAGTCGCCGGTGTTGTACTCGTAGTTGAAGCCAAACTCGGCGCCGCCGATGTTGTAGCGGGCCTCGATGATCAGCTTGTCCTTGGTGTGATCACCGGACGCCATCTCGTGCAGCTGGTAGGCCTGGAAGGCGGTGTTGCCGTCCTGCAGATCGACGTCGTAGTGCTCGTAGGTGATGGTGCCGTAGATCTCGTCGGTGATCTGGTAGCCGGCGCCGATCTGATACAGCTTGTAGTCCATGTCACGATCGTCGTCGGCCAGCGAGTCGAAGGGCTTCCACTGGTAGCCGGTGACGCCGTTGACGGTGATCACCGGCGGGTTGCCGTAAAGGTCCGCCGACGACAGACCGGCCGAGTACTCGTTGCGGTTGTTGGCGCAGGCCGCGCCGCCGCCCGGACAGTCGCCGGCCTGGAAGGGCAGGAAGCGCGCGTCGTTCATGCGCTTGTCCTGCTCGTCGATGAACTTGACCTTGCCGAATAGCTCGAGACCGTTGCCGACGTCGACGAAGTACTTGCCGGCGAGCACCATGATCTCGGTCTCCTTGTCCTGGAACGGCGCGTAGGAGTTGCGCGGCGAGCCGAAACCGGCGTCCGATTCCATGTTCGGGTAGAGCGAGTCGAGGATGCCGCGGGTCGGGTCGCCCCACGCCTGCCAGTTGGTGTTGTAGTCGATCGAGGTGTACTCGCCGGTCAGGTCGAAATCGCCCAGGCCGAGCACCGGCTGGATGGTGAAGCCCTTCCAGCCGATCACCGATTCGGCCATCGGCTCATCGAAATCGGTGAAGGCGTTGTCGGCGTTGATCGTCACCACCTGCTGGGCGTTGCCCTGCCAGCCACCGTAACCGATGCGGGTCTCGTTGCCCTCGCCGCTGAACACGCCGAACGCCGAGTTCGACGGACCGGGCAGGCCGAAAGCGCCGTCGTGGCCCTCGGTCAGCAGCACGTCGGACTCGCGTCGCGCTGCCATCACCGACACGAACTCGGCGCCGATGTCGAATACCTGGACGTTGAACGAAAGGCCGTTGTCGAACGGATCGTTGATCGCCAGGTCGACGGTGTAGGCCACGTCGTCGTGCTTGCCGGCAGGCACCGGCGAGAAGCCGGAGATGCCGAAGAACGAGCTCGACGAGAAGTCGGCGACCGCGTCTGAGGTCGAGCTGTAGAAGGCGCCTTTGAGGTCGACCTTGGGGTTGGGATGGATGCCGAAGCGCAGCCCGAGGATCGAGTTGCGAAAGCGGGTGCGGATGTCGCGGCCGTCGTCGAAGTCGAAGTCGGTGGCGTCGATCTCGATGTCGTTGACGTACTCGCCGATCACCGCCAGATCGAATTTCGACGACGGGTTGAATTTCAGCTGCAGCGCGTAGGCGGCGTCGGAGACGTTGTAGTCACCGGTGCTGAAGTCGGGACCGGCCCACAGCCGCGGCAGCGAAACCCGGGTGAAGTCGTAGCTGAACTTACGGCTCGCCGAGGAGCCTTGGAAGATCAGTCCGGCGCCGTTGTCACGGTCGATATAGCGGATCTTGCCAATGGTGAAGGGATCGAACATGCCGAAGTCGCTCGACCCGATGGTCACCGTGTCGACCCACTTGTAGCCCGGCGTGATGATGATCGACAGGCCGCGGAACTTGATGTACTGCGCCGAGCGCGAGTCGAACTCTCCGCAGTCGCCGGCCAGGCATTCGTCGGTGCCGGGCGTGCCGACATTACCGCCGCCGAAGCCGCCGAAGTTGGTCCAGAAGTTCTGGTTGAAGCGCGCTTTCATACGGCCCTTGACCTCGATCTTCTTCGACGGCCGAGCCGACACCAGCAGCTCGAGCTCGGTGCCCTGACCGTTGTCGCCGTAGCCTTCCCCCGGCACGTCAGAGTAGTTGTAGAGGCCGCCGTCGAGGCGCTGATTACCCCACAGCCACTTGGTGTAGTTGACGCCGGTGATCGAGAATTTCTTGACGTTGTCGGCCTGCACGGTCGCCGCGGGAGCCCACAGCAGACCGAGGATCACCAGGGCCGACCCTAAGGTTCTCATTGTCATCGTTCCTCCTCCTTTTCTGACTACTTGCGGACCATCGTCAGGGTCGCCATCTTTTTGCTCGTGCCGTCGGGATTGCACTCGAAAGCCAGCATGGCGTGGTCGCCCAGGATGTCTATGGCGTGGGGGTCGCAGTCGAAGTCAGAGCCGCCGCCGAAGCGATGCTGGCCCTCGTACTCGTTGACTTTGCGGGTCAGGAGATCGGTATCGGAGGGGAAGCCCTCGTTCGACTGCACGATCACCTGGTAGCCCCAGGTCGCGGGATCACCCTCGCCGAGGTCGGCGATCTTCACCGAGCCGGTGATGGTGCGGCCGCTGCCGTTGGTGCGCGACGGCACCACGATGTCGCTGGCGATGGCGCCGGCCTTGGCCTCGACTTCCTGCTTGACGCGGCCCGAGGACTGCGGCGACAGGATGACGCATTTGTCCCAGGCGTCGGATTCCGCGAATTCGACGTTGAGGCCCGGCAGCCCGCTGGTGTGGCCGCCTTCGGCGTTGTCGATGAACACGAAGATCATCTGGGTGGCGAAGCCGACGCCCATGCCCCAGGGATCGTCGAGGTTGGCATTGAGGGTCGCCGACACGTTGATCCGTTTGCCCTTGGGGGTGATCTCGAGCTTGGTGAGATCGAACGAGCCGCGGGTGTAGACCGCGTCGGTGGGGTAGACGTACTCGCCCGGTCCCTTGTCGTCGCCGGTCGGGTCGTCGAACGACACCTTCTCGGCGAAGGCGGCGCCGCTGACCAGCAGGCCGAGCAGCGGAACGAGGCCAGCTCTCTTCAGCCATGGTTTCCTCATCTGTCTGTCTCCTTTCATGGGTTGATGACCAAACGGTTTGACGAGAATCTTTCGAGCGTCCGTAGACCCGGATCAGCGCTCCTTTCGCGGCAGCTCCTCGCGCTGCTCGCCGGCGCCGTCGACGAAGCGCAGGGTCGCGTCGCACTGCCGACGAATCACCTGCAGGATGCTGTCCTCGGCGAGCGGCGACAGCTCTTCGCGCGTGATCACCTGGCGATAGACCAAGGCGCGCTGCTCGATGGCCGACAGGGCGATCACCAGCAGCCGCGGAAACTGGGCCAGCAGGTGGCTGCAGATCCCGGGGTCTTCGCCCGACTCCGGAAGGGTCACGAATACCGCATCTGGATCGAGACGGTCGACCGCGGCGAGTAGCTCGACCGGCTCTGGCGTCGAAGTCTCGACCTCGACGCCGGCCTGGCGGACCAGCATGTTGCGCAACGATTCGCGCAGCATACGCGGCCGGTTGGCCAACAGCACTGTGACGTGGTCCGCAGGTTTCATTTGGCTTGCGATCGATCCGACTGCGCTCTCCGCAGCGGCGATGCCCTCCATGGGTTGAACGACTTGTGTGCCTCATGATCGGGTCGCGACCGCCCCGGCACAATGAGACGATCGGTTCAAAAGCGACCTAGCCGGCGGCCCGGACCGGGGTCCCGATCTCGTCCTCTGAATGCACCGATTCGCCACCTACGCCGCGCCCGTTTGGCGGCGATTCGAGGACCGGTCCGGCGCCTCGGCCCATGCCACAAATAGACCGCCGGTCCATACCCGTCCGGCGGCGCGTGCGGTTAGACTGCTGATGAAAGGAGCTCGCCCATGAGTCCGCACAACCGACGCCGGATCGCCTCGCTCCGCTTCCCGATCACCGCCGGGCTGACCTGCTTCGCGATTCTCCTCGCCGCTCTGCTGGTGCGCGGAGTCGAGGCCCGCAAGCACCTGCTGTTCGCGATTACCGATCCCTTCGGCGACGATCGCGGCGACGGCTCCCTGGCCTACCCGCTGCGCTCCGACCTCGAGCCCGGCGACCTCGACCTGCTGCGGCTCGAGGCCCGGCGGGGCGACGGCGGCACCATTTTCCGGGCGATCTTCGCCCGCGATATCCGCTCGCCCGCCAATGAAGCGATCAACGGTCTCGGTACCCAGCTCCGGGACGTCGCGCGGCAGGGCTTCTACACCTTCAACCTCGATCTCTACATCGACACCGACCGCCAGCCAGGCTCCGGCCAGGTAGCGATGCTGCCGGGACGCAAAGCCGAGATAGCGCCGCCCCACGCCTGGGAGAAGATGGTGGCGGTGACGCCGCGGCCAGAAACCCTGCGGGCATCGATCCACCGCCTGCGGGTCCGTGAGTGGGCCGAGCAGGAGAGCCGCAAACGGCCGGTGAGTCGCGCCGAGAAGCGCCGCCGCAAGGCACAGATCGCCGAGGAGCTGCTGCCCTGGGTCTACTTTCCCAACCGCATTCGGGTACTCGGGCGTACCCTCGAGTTCTTCGTGCCCGAGGCCTTCCTCGGCGGTGAGGCGCAGCCGACCTGGGCTTACGTGGCAGCGGTCACCGGCGCCCGCCTCGAGCAGCGCTTCGACGTGCCGCTGCTCGGCAGATACCCGCAGGATTCCTCCGACGGCATGATCCTGCCGGTGATTCCCGGCCGCGATGAAAACGCCTTTGGCGGCGGCCGCGACAACGATCCGCTGCAGCCGCCGGTGGTCGACTTGTTGCGGCCGCAGATGCTCGAGCCGAACCAGAGCGAGATCCTGCGCAACTACGACTCTTATCAGGAGCGTCCCGCGCAGATTCCCGGGGTGGTGCCCGCCGAGGTACCGGCCGCCAAGTGAGACGATCCGCCGGCGAGCTGCGGCCCGCGGTCCTCGTCCTGCTTCTGGCGCTGGGCGTCGCGCCCGCCGCCGCCCAGCCAGCGGCCTCGCCCATCGACGGCCGCACGGAGCCGGCAGGCTCGCAGCAGCCCGTCACCGCGGTCGACGACGCGCCCTGGTGGCAGCGGGTGGTGTTCTACGAGATCTTCGTGCGCTCGTTCGCGGACGCTTCCCGCGGCCCGCTGGCCGACGACGGCATCGGCGACCTGCAGGGCCTGATCGAGCGCCTCGACTACCTCAACGACGGCGTTCCCGGCAGCGGTGACGATCTCGAGATCGGCGGCCTGTGGCTGATGCCGATCATGGATTCGCCGAGCTACCACGGCTACGACGTGCGCGACTACCGCACCGTCGAGAGGGACTATGGCACCCGGCAGGACTTCGCGCGGCTGATCGAAGAGGCCCATCGCCGCGGCCTGCGCGTCATTCTCGACCTGGTGATCAACCACACCTCACGCCAGCACCGCTGGTTCCGCGACGCCTATCGCCGCCGCTCGCCGTACCACGGCTGGTACCGCTGGGCAGACGAGCCGCACGACTATCTCGGCCCCTGGGGGCAGCGCGTCTGGCACCAGCTGGCCTGGTGGCAGCGCGGATGGCAGCATTTCGACT
>JBCCEE010000416.1:0-7881 GCA_039030415.1 Acidobacteriota bacterium | reverse complement strand
TGGCGGACGCGAACCACCGGTACGGCGATAGGCTCGGTCACCGGCTTGAGGTCGATACGCAGCCGCACCGTACCCGTGACGTTTGTGCTGGGGACGTTGGTGCTCGAGACGTTGGTGCTCGAGACGTTGGTGCTCGAGACGTTGGTGCTGGGAACGTTAGTCCCGGAAAGACCTGTTTCGGGCGCGCTCATCGTTGGAAGACCTACAGCGTTGGAAGACCCACAGCGTTAGAAGACCGTTAGCGCTAGAAGACCCACAGCGTCAAAAGACCGTTAGCGCTAGAAGACCCACAGCGTCAAAAGACCTCGGCCGGATCGGTCCGGATTGCTCGGCGGGTGGCGAGCAGGCTGGCCAGGATGCACATCACGATGGCGGCGACCGCCACCAGGACGGCACGCCCCAGCGTCAGCGCAAATCGCAGCCCGGTGAGCTCGGCCAGGAGATGATAGGTCAGCAGGGCCGCCGGTAGCCCGACGGCCAGCGCCATCAGCGCCAGGTAGAGACCGCGTCGCACCGCCAGGGTCGTCAGGAAGCGATCGGGATAGCCGATCGCCTTGAGGGTGGCGAACTGCGGCAGCTGATCGACGACGTCGGTGAACAGCACCTGGTAGCAGATCATCAGGCCGATGAAGAAACCCACCAGCAGGCCGATGCCGAACACCGCGCCGACCGGCTGGTGGCGGGTCCAGAAGCCGTGGATCTCCCGCCGCAGCTGGTGCGGCGTCAGGCAGCGGACGTCGTCCGGCAGCGCGTCCTGTAGACGACTGGCGAAGGTCTCCGGCACGACGCCGTCCGCCAGCCGCAGCACGCCGATCTCAACCTGCTCGAGCGGCCTCTCGTTTGCGCCCGGCGCGAACAGCGTGCGATGGAAGGTCAGATCCGACACCAGCAGGTTGGCGTTGAGCTGCAGGTCGGGCCCGAGCTCGAAGTCGCCGACGATCTCGATGCGCCGGCCGCCGAGCTCGCCGAAGGCACCGGCGCGCAGGCCGCCGCCATAGACGTCGCGCAGCCGGCGATCGACCAGCGCGGTGTCCGGGCGCCTCAGCAGGTGCTGCTGGGCAGCGATCTCGGGCAGCGTGAAGATCGGGTCCACCGGATCGAACGCCAGCAGCCGCACCAGATCACGCTCCACCGCGCCGCGGGTGCTCCACGCCACCAGCCGCGACAGCCACAGCGGGTAGACCGCCTCCACCTCCGGAAAACCCAGCGCCTGCTCGAGCCGGCTGCGCGGAAACGGCTTCGAGGGATTGAAGTCGTCCTTCAGCGTGCTGACCATCAGCAGCTCGCCGTCGAGCACGTCGAGCACCAGGGTCGAGCTGTCGTAGATGGAGTGCAGGAAGCCGAGCTCGGTCGCCATCAGCAGCACCGCGAAGCCCACCCCGCTGACCGACGCCAGCAAGCGGCGCCAGTCGTGGATCAGACTCATCCAGGCGAGGGGAGTGGTGCGGCCCATGGCTCTAGAAGTGGCTCGACGCTCAGAACAGATCCGCGGGATCCGCCGAGCGCACCTTGCGGCTGGCGATCAAGGCGCCGGTGAGGCACATCAGCAGGCTGGCCGCCAGCACCGCGAGCAGCAGGCCGGCGGTGAGCTGCATCGGCAGCCGCGCGACCTCGCGCACCACGCGAAACAGCACGAACGCCAGCAGCGAAGCCGGTACGAACGCCGCCAGGGTGTAGAGGAAACCCTGGGTCACCACCAGGCGATAGACCTGGCCGCGGGTGTAGCCCAGCGCCTGCAGCGTGGCGAACTCGCTGCGCCGGCTGGTGATCTCCGACGCCAGCACCTGAAACAGGATGATGCCGCCGACCAGCACGGCGAGCACCATGCCCGAGGTGAACATCAGCCCGATCGGTCGGTCCGACAGGAAAAACTTTCGGTCTCGCGCCTCGATCGCCGCTCGCGACCACACCTTGACGTCCGACGGCAGCTGGCTGGCGAGCCGGCTCAGCACGTCGCCCGCGCTGGCGCCCGGCTCGAGATGGATCAGGCCGAGCTGGATGTCGTTCGCCGAGCGTTGCGAGAACAGGTTCGAGAAGGTGCGCTCGTGGGTGATCGCAAGGCCTTGGGTGACGAATCCGGCGCCCCAGCTGAACGTGCCGGCGACCGTCATGCGCCGCCGATTGAGCTCGCTGACCGTACCGGTGACCTGCTCGCCGAGGATAGGGTGGCCGCGCTGATCGAACAGCGCCGTGTCGGGCCGCTGCAGGAGGTCCAGCTGGGCGTTGATCTCCGGCACCTGAAACGGATGATCCTCGGGGTCGACGCCAAGCAGCAGCGCGTCGTAGCGGTTGGAGCCGTCCGCCGCCCGCCACAGGCCGGGGCCGATCTTCAGCGCCGACACCCGCGCCACCCCCGGCACCGCTCGCGCCACCTCGATTCGCTCGCGCGGCATGCGGTCGGCGTCGGCCACGAAGGCATAGCGCGCCGAAGTGATGGCGGCGTCGAAGTCGAGCATGGCGTGGATGCGGTTGGCCGAGGCGCGGCAGGCGAGGTAGAAGCCGGCCTGCATGAAGATCAGTACGATCGCGAACAGCACGCCGCCGAGCGCCGCCGCGGTGCGCGTGCGGCGGTGGGCCAGATCGCGCCATGCGAGTTGCAGTGCGATGGCGGGCTCCGCTAATTTGCTGGGCTGTCGTTTGGTGCGGTGGCCGAGCCGGCCGAGACACTGCCGGCTGAGGCGCCAACATCCGAGGCGCCAACCGTCGAGGCGCCGCCAGCGACGTCGATCAGCACGTCGACCTGCAGATGGACGAAGCGCGCCGCGGTCTCCGAGTCGTCGAGCAGGATGAGCGCTTCGAGCACCCGCGAGTCGGTGTCCGCCGCCGGGTCGATCCCCAGCACGTCGTTCTTGTGCACCAGATCGGCCAAGACGGCGACCTTCCCGGTGAGCGGTGCGGGCAGCGCCGGGCTGGTCACCGTCGCCTCCTGGCCCGGGCGCACGAAGCGAGCGTCGGTCTCATAGACCTCGGCCACAGCGTACATGTGATGGGCTTCGCCGAGGCGCAGGATCGGTCCGCCGCCGGTCGACTCGCCGGCCAGCACCAGCAGATCCAGCACCTCGCCGTCCACCGGAGCGCGGATCTCGCTCTGGGCAAAACTCGCCTCGGCCCGAGCCAGCTCGGCTTCGGCGGTGGCGAGCGCCGCGGCGGCCTCGCGAATTGCCAGCTGACGCTCGCGCCGCTCGCGCTCGAGCTGGGAGCGCGCCTCGTCGAGTGAAGCCTGAACCTGCGCCACCGACGCTTCGTTGAATTCCTGGTCGCGCTCCGGCACGACCTCGCTGGCCACCAGCTCGCGCGAGCGGCGCAGATCGCTCTTGGCCAGCGCCAGGTCGGCCTCGATGCGACGTACTGTCGCCTCGCGCGCCGCGACTGCCAGCGGGCCGACCTCGCGGGCCCGGATCAGCCGGTTGCGGGCCTCTTCCGCCAGCGCTCGCCGCACTTCGACCTCGGTGCGTCGCTCATCGAAGCTCTCGAGGATCGCGACGACTTGGCCGGCGGCCACCGTGTCGCCCTCCGCGACCGTGAGCCGGCGCGTCCGCTCACCGGGCGGCGAGCCGACGTCGATGACGCCGAGCCCTGGCTCGAGGCGACCGAGCGCAGCGACTTGCGTGCGGTCGGCGGTCGTTGTGCTGTTGGAGGGTGGAGCTGGCTCGGCGTCACAGCCGAGCAGTCCAACGAGCCCGATGAGGGCAATGAGCCTGCGATGATCCATGGTTCCCAGATCTTAGCCGTCTGAAAGCCTTTGGCGATGAGTCGACCTCCAAAGAAGCACGGAAGAAGGGAGATCGTCCAGTCTTTTCGCGGCTCAGGAGATTCGCTTGTGGGTCGAACGGCTTCAGCGCGGCTCGGTCGGAGCTCGACGCCGGCCGGGGTGATAATCTGAGACCTGAAAAAAGTTTGCGGTACAGCCTAAAGTGAATGCCTTGGCGTCCAGGACATCGGGGGAGGGTGAATGGCTCGAGTAAGAGAAGTCGTCATAGAGATCATGCGGCACGGTCCGCCGCACAACCAGCTGCTTTCTCCGACCACCCGCTACCTGGCGCTATGCGGCGCCCATCCGGCGGTGACCCTGAAGATCCCGAAGGAGCATCAGGAAGTTGTCCATCTGCTGTCGCGGATGGCCGACGAGCCGGGGGCTGCTGCCCGTCACCACTACGAACGCAGAGACCTGCAGAACCTGGTGACCTCCCTGTTGGCGCAGATGCCCGCCCTACCCAACGAGACCCGGGCGCGTGCCGACACGCTGGTCCATCTACGCCTCACGATGACCGCCCAGGAGCTCTCGCTGCTGCCCTTCGAGCTCGCCGGCCCGCCGCCGGGAATCTCACACAGTCGGCAGCCGCTGCTGATCGGACCCGAGCCCGACGTGCTGCTGACCCGCGAGGTGCGGCGCAGCGCGCGGCCGGACTTCGAGGTGCCGGTGTGGTTCAAGGCTTTGGTGGTGGCTTCCGACCCGGAAGATCTGGGCCTACCGCTCTCGGATACGCTCGAGGTGTTCGAAGAGGTATTGGCGCCGTTTGGCTGGCCTGGGCTGTTCGAGGGCCGCTTGGTGCCCGGGCTCGCGAACCAGCTGGTCACCGTCCTCGTCGACGCATCGCTCGACGATGTTCGTGAGCGCTGCCACCTCGAGACCTACTCGCATATTCACTTCCTGGCCCATGGCGCCGAGCTGAAAGGACGTTCCGACGCGTTTGGCATCGCCCTGTGGGATCGCGAGAAAGTGCGGACGGAGGTTGTCGACGGCGAAGCGCTGGCGCGGGCGGTGATGCCGCCCCAGGCTGATGGCGGGTGGTCTCGGCCCTGGTGCGTCACCCTGGCGACCTGCGACAGCGCGCGCCAGGAGGCGATACCGCTGGTACCGCAGACGAGCCTGGCTCATGCCCTGCACGAAGCCGGGATCCCGACGGTCATCGCGTCGCAGTACCCGCTGACCTTCGGCGCCGCGGTCGAGATGACGCGAGCGCTGTACGAGGGCGAGCTGCGGGGTGACGACATCCGCTTCACCCTGCGCTCGATGCGTCACCGCATCGCCTCGCGCATGCGCACCACCTACGACTGGGCAAGCCTGGCGACCTATGCTTCGTGGCCGGACAACCTCGGCGCGCAGTCGGACAAGCTGCGGTCGCTGCGCATTGTGCAGGCCTTGGAGGTGGCCAACAACTGGGCCGATACCGCGGTCGCGTTTCTGGAAAACGGAAGCGACCGGCAAGCTCACGAAGCGGCAGGGCATACCGCAAGCCAGCGCCTGGCCGACATCATCCCGCGTCTCGAGGACGAGGCCGAACGGATCCTCGAAGCGCGTGAGGAAACCCAGCTGCAGCAGGATCGGCGCAACACCCACTGGTTCAACAGGCGCCACGAACGGGACGTTGCCCAGGCTGGTGCAGGGGTGCTGTACGTCGACCTCTGTGGCCTCCTGGGAAGCGCCTGGAAACGCCGCGCGCGGCTGCGCGAGCTGTTGGGGGAGGGCGACGCCGCAGTGCTCGATGCCTTACGCCAATCAGCCTACTGGTACGCCCGCGGCACCGAGATCGATCGCCGGACGCATTGGACGGCTTGTCAGGCTTGCGTCATGCAGGCTCTGCTCAGCAGGTGCGGGGCGTCCTCGGAAGCCACCTGGAAAAACTGGCGGCTGGCGCGCGATCGCGCGGTGCATGATCTCGACCTCGACCGATCGGCGGCCATCTGGGCCCACAGTACGCTGGTCGAGATCGAGCTGTGGAGCGAGTGCTTCGACCAAGGGGCGGGTCATCCCGAGCGCCATCTGAAGCAGCTCCTCGAGCTGACGCCAGCCAGCTCGTTCCCCATTCACGCGACGCGCCGACAGCTGCTGCGCTACCGTGACTGGTGGTTTAAAGCCGACTACACGCCAGGTGTCGACCAGGCGATGGTCGAGCGCGTCGAGGAGCTGCTCGAGTACTTCCCTCCGGTCGACGAGAAGCGGGTGGAGGTGCGCGAGCTCGATTCCGCCTCGCTGCTCGATGGCCTCGAGCCGCCGCCAGAGCTCGATGCCAACACCCAGCTCGGTGCCGATCAGATGTTCAGTGTCCACTTCGACTCGCAGCAACCCGATGAGAACGAGCCGTTTTTTCACGTCCAGATGCTGCCCGCCCGTGGCGGTGATGCGCTGTGGATCGAGTACGGCCAGGGAGAGGAGACCCACCGTATTCTGATCGACGGCGGCTACCGCAAGACGATTCAGAGCGTCCGGCAGCGCATCCGCGACATCGCGCGCAAAGAAGGGGGCGTCTGCCGGTTCGAGCTGGTCGTAGTGACGCATGTCGATACCGACCACATCGAGGGCATCATCGAGCTGCTGGGGACCGAGCTACCGATCGAGATCGGCGACATCTGGTTCAATGGCCGAGAGCATCTGCGTGCGATCAAAAGGCGACCACCCAAACCGACGGACCCATTGAGCGGTAAGCACGGCCTGTTCCTGGACAACCTGATCCGTTTGCTCGAAGCACGCTGGAACGGCGCCTTTGGCGGCGACCCGGTGGTCCTGCCGAAAACCGGCGCGCCGCCGGTGGTCACGCTTCCCGGCGGCATGAAGCTGACCTTGTTGTCGCCGACCCAGGGCAAGCTAGACGAGCTGGCGCCAGACTGGGACCGGCATGTGCGCAAAGCCAAGCTCGACAAAGCGACGGTCGATGAAGTGCTCGAGGCCATGGCGAAGCTGCACTACACGACCGAAGCGGTACGTCCGCTGGGGCGCAAGAAGCCTAGCGGACCCGTCGAGATGAAAGACTATCTGACGGTGTCAGACAGTCCGGACACAGGAACCGCGAACGGCGCCAGCATCGCCTTTCTGGCCGAGTACGCGGGCCGCAGCGCCCTGTTCACCGGCGACGCCCACGCCGACGTTCTGATCGAGTCCATCGAGCGCCTGATGGGCAAGCGCAAGCGTCTGCCGGTCGGGGCGGTCAAACTGCCGCACCACGGCAGCAAGAACAACGTCAGCCAGGCGCTGCTGCGCAAGCTCGAGACGCAGACCTTCCTGGTCTCGACCAGCGGTGGCGGCCACTACCATCCGGACCGCGAGGCGATCGCCCGAGTCGTCGCCGGCAAATGGCGCAGCACGGCCAAGACGAAGGCGAAAGTCAGGCTCCTGTTCAACTACCTGTCCGCCTACAACAAAATCTGGAACGACGAACAGCTGATGGAGAAGTACGCTTACGAGGCGCACTATCCGCATAAGGCTGACGTGCTCCAGCTAGCTTCGGTGCCCGAACCGCCATAGCAAGTCCCCATGGGCGCTGAGCAAAATGCCTAGAATTCCAACGCTCTTGTCCCTGGAGCTCGCCGACCGAGAGCCCTTACGTCGGGATGCTGACGATTCAGCGTCCCCCACCCCGGTCGGGCTCCGGTTCACCCTCGAGACCTCTCGAAAGGCGAAAGGGTTGGTGGGTTTGCTGACGCTTGGGTCCTTGGCTTGGGGGGTGTACCGTGCCATCGGCTCAGCGCAAGCCGGTCATATGATGCCGCTGGATGGCTTGCTGACGATCGGCCTGGGTCTGGTCTTCGTGGCCATGCTGCCGTCTCTTTTGCATCAGCTCCAGGTCACCTTCGACCGCGAGCAGGAGCAGGTCAAGGTCGCTATGAGGAGTCTCTCGGGTCGACTCGAGCAGAGCTTTCCTGTCGACGAGTCGAGAATCCTTCTGAGGAGATGGAGCGAGCCGTCCGCGAGTCCCGAGATGGGAGGGGAGGCGAGCGTGTTGCTCCAGCTACCTGAGCATCTGATTTGGATGTACAGCGGGCGCTTCGAGATACTCGAGCTGCTGGCAGAAGATCTACGAAAGGAATCTGGCATCTCCAAAGCGCTCGATGAGAAGGGGGATGACGATTCCTTCCTCCAGACTCTCAAGAAGTCTGTCGGCG
>JBCCEE010000415.1:0-7889 GCA_039030415.1 Acidobacteriota bacterium | reverse complement strand
CGCAGCGCGAGCCAATCCACGACCTCCTGCGCGTCCGGCTTGGCGAGGCCGATCTCGCCGTCCTTCGCCGTCAGCAGGTCTCGACTTCCATCATCTCTTCGCCCTCCGCCGCTTCCTCACCTTCGGCCACCGCGGCTTCGGCAGCGACCGCAGCGCCCTCGGCACTACCTTCCGCCACGGCGCCAGCCTCGGCGCCCTCGTCCTCTGCCATTGCCATTTCTTCGACCACCGGCTCAGGATCCCGCGGCGCCCAGGTGTTGAGGCGGACGGTGTACTGGGCGCGGGCCTCGGCTACCTGCTCCTCGGGGCTCTTGGCCGGGCAGCCGGTCAGGAACACGACACAGGCCAGGGTGAGGACACACAGAACGACGCGGTTGAGACTTTGACGCACGGTCTTCTCCTTCAAACGAAATTCGGTTCGAGCACAGTTCGATCTACTTTCGGCGATGGGATCGAGATCGCTGGCTACCCGTCGATCCGGCGCGTGGAACGCGAACGGTCAAGCCTTTTCGGCAGCTCAGCCAGCGATCGGAAGCGTCCAGGGATGTTTGGCGGATACCCTCGGAGCGCTCGGGGAGGCCGCTGAATCCAGCCTCGTGAGCTGGTGAGACCAGCCGGCGGCAGAGGAGCATAGACTCAACGCTCGAGGATCAAGGAAAGAGATTATAGCGAAGGATCGCCCAGATCGCGGCAACGCCATCGCGCCAGCCGATCTTCTTGCCCTCGGCGTAGGTGCGGCCATGGTACGAGATCGGCACCTCGTAGATCCTGACCTTGGCCTTGGCCACTTTGGCGGTGAGCTCGGGCTCGATACCGAAACGATTGGAAGACAGCTTCAAACCCCGCAACAGATCGCCACGGAAGACTTTGTAGCAGGTCTCCATGTCCGACAGGTTGAGGTCGGTGAACATGTTGGACAGGGTGGTGAGAACGCGATTGCCGAGGTAGTGCCAGTAGAACAGCACGCGGTGCGGCCCGCCGAGAAACCGTGAGCCGTAGACCACATCGGCCTCGTCGTCGAGCAGCGGCTGCAGCAGGACCGGGTAGTCCCGCGGGTTGTACTCGAGGTCGGCGTCCTGCACCAGGACGAGGTCGCCGGTCGTCTGTTCGAAGCCGGTGCGCAAGGCGGCACCCTTGCCGCGGTTCTGCGGGTGCTCAATGAGCCGGAACGGCGGATCGGCACGCTGCGCGAGCTCGCGCAGCAGATCGCGCGTGCCGTCCGAGGAGCCATCGTCGACCACGATCATCTCGAGCTCGAGAGCTTCGGGCAACGGTGCATTGGCCACACGATTGAGTAGATTCTCTACCGTGTGCAGCTCATTGTAGGCTGGAATCACTACTGAAAGCTTGGTCATCCTACCTCGTAGTCTGAAGACTTACGCCTCTTGACTGCCTCTCGGCGTTCTCATAGCATCCCTGCCCAGCAGGGTTTTCGCACTGCACCGGACTGGCTTTCAGCTGCGCCACACCCGGTCGTCCATGAGGATGAACGCACTCCCTTTCAAATGGGATTACGACGAACGGACCAGCTGAGAACCGGACGGGCCGCGAGTATATCGCCTAGATCTTCAGATCAGCCCTGACCAGCCGACCGAATCCAAATAAGGAGCACCGTCCCGCCATGGCGAGATCCTCGAAAGTACAGCCCCATCCCGACAAAGACCGCTCGCTCGAAGGCGCGGTCTCGATGATCGAACGCCAGTTTGGCAAAGGAGCCATCATGCGCCTGGGGGCGCAAGAGACGCTGGGCATCGCCGCGATTCCCACGGGCTCTCTGGCGGTCGACGCCGCCATCGGCATCGGTGGCTTCCCGCGCGGCCGGGTGGTCGAGATCTACGGCCCGGAGTCCTCCGGTAAGACGACCCTGGCCCTGTCGGTGGCGGGACAAGCGCAGCGCGTTGGCAGCGCCGCCTTTATCGACGCCGAGCACGCTCTCGACGCCGAGTACGCCCAGAAGCTGGGCGTCGATATCGACAACCTGCTGGTCTCCCAGCCGGACAGCGGCGAGCAGGCGCTCGAGATCGCCGAGATGCTGGTGCGCTCCAACGCCCTCGACGTGGTGGTGGTGGACTCGGTGGCGGCGCTGGTGCCGCGCGCCGAGCTCGAAGGCGAGATGGGTGACTCCCACGTCGGCCTTCAGGCGAGACTGATGTCGCAGGCGCTGCGCAAGCTCACCGCTATCGTCGCCAAGAGCAAGACCTGCCTGGTCTTCATCAATCAGATTCGAGAGAAGATCGGCGTCATGTTCGGCAGCCCAGAGACCACCACCGGCGGTCGCGCGCTCAAGTTCTACTCCTCGGTGCGCCTCGACATCCGTCGCATCGCGTCGCTCAAAGACGGCGACCAGGTGGTCGGCAGTCGCGCCAAGATCAAGGTGGTCAAGAACAAGACCGCGGCGCCGTTCCGTCAGGCGGAGTTCGATATCGACTACAACGAGGGCATCTCGCGCAGCGGTGAGCTCGTCGACCTCGGGGTGGACCACAAGCTGGTGCAGAAGAGCGGCGCCTGGTACACCTGTGGCGAAGTGCGGCTCGGCCAGGGGCGGGAGAACGCCAAGCGTTTCCTGCGCGAGCACGGCGACCTCGCCGACGAGCTCGAAGCCAAGCTGCGCGAGGCGCTCGAGCTCCCGGCGCTGGAAGCGGCGGCGACCGCGGACGCCTGATCCCACCTCTCGCAGCTCGAGGGTCCTTCTAGATTCGAGGATCCTTCAGATTCAAGGTCGTGCTCGGAGACGGGCACGGCCTTTTTTCGCGCTTTGCGGTATCCTCACCGGCGAAACCATCCCACTGAGTTTGCGGTCCCGAGGCCGCAACACCGTTTCGCAAGGTGAGGAAATCGATGCCTACGAAGCTCCCGCGACGCGCTCTCGCTCTGCCTTCGCTCGCCCTGCTGACGCTCGTCCTGCTGGCGCTCGCCCCGGCCCTCGCCGCCGAGCCCGAGCTGTCGGTGGAGGCTCCCACCACCTTGACCGGGCTGCCCGTCGAGCTGAAGGTGACCGCACCCGAGGGCGTAGCGCAGCGCGTCTCGGTACGCGTCGATGGCCGTGACCTTGGCGAGCACGAGGTCACGGACGGGGCGCTGAGCCTCGAGGATCTGAACCTCACGCCAGGGATCCATCAGGTCGAGGTCCGCACCACCGCGGAACCTCGGCTCGAGGCGGCAGCGCGCTTGCGCGTCCTGCCGGGCTGGATCTCGGTGCTGCCGCCGCTGTTGGCCATCGGCCTGGCGCTGATCACCAAGGACGTGATGGTGGCGCTCTTTCTCGGCATCCTCGGGGGCTGCTTGATCCTCTTCGAGTGGAGCCCTTTCGTCGCCCTGGCGCGCTCGATCGATCAATTCATCGTGCCGGCTGTGGCCGATTCCAGCCACGCCTCGATCCTGGTGTTCACCCTGATGCTGGGCGGCATGGTGGGGTTGATCACCAAAAACGGTGGCACCCACGGCATCGTCGAACGCCTGAAAAAATACGCCACGACGCCGCGGCGCGGCCAGCTGGCGACCTATTTCCTCGGCCTGCTGGTGTTCTTCGACGACTACGCCAACACGCTGATCGTCGGCCCGACAATGCGGCCGATCACCGACAAGCTGCGCGTCAGCCGTGAGAAGCTCGCCTACATCGTCGATTCGACCGCCGCGCCCATGGTCTCGCTGGTGCCGATCTCGACCTGGGTGGGCTTCGAGATCGGCCTGATCGGCGCCGCCTTTGCCGAGCTCGAGCTGCCGTTCGACCCCTACGGCATGTTCATCGCCACCATCCCCTATCGCTTTTATTCGATCTTCGCGGTGCTGCTGGTCGGCACGCTGATCATCACCCGGCTCGACTTCGGGCCGATGCGTCGAGCAGAAGAGCGGGCGCGCACTCGCGGGCTGCTGCTGGCCGAGGACGCGGCGCCGATCGCCGACTACTCGTCGCATGACGTCGAGCCGGCGAGCGATATCCCCAAGCGTCCCATCAACGCGCTGCTGCCGATTCTGACGGTGATCTTCGTCACCGTCCTGGGGCTCTACCTCTCGGGCGTGAGCGGTTTGGGGGAGGGCGACGAAGCTTCGATGCGCAACATCTTGGCCAACGCCGACAGCTACAAGGCTCTGCTCTGGGCCAGCCTTTCCGGCATGCTGGTGGCCATGGGCCTGGCCCTCGGCCAGAAGCTCCTCACCGTACGCGAGTCGACCGATGCGATGATGGCGGGCTTCAAGTCGATGTTCATGGCGCTGGTGATCCTGGTGCTGGCGTGGGCCCTGAGCTCGATCTGCTCCAGCCTGCACACCGCCGACTATTTGGTGCGCTTGACCCAGGGTAACCTCGGCCCCGAATGGCTGCCGGCCCTGACCTTCGTGCTGGCGGCTGCCACCGCCTTCGCCACCGGCAGCTCGTGGGGAGCCATGGGCATCCTGGAGCCGCTGATCATCCCGATCTGCCACAACCTGTCGATCGGCGCCGGCCACGCCGTCGCTAGCGAGCCGTACATGCTCTACATGACCGCGTCGATCGCTGGCGTCCTCGCCGGCTCGATCTGGGGCGACCACTGCTCGCCGATCTCCGACACCAGCATTCTGTCGAGCATGGCCAGCGGCAGCGACCATATCGCCCACGTGCGTACGCAGCTGCCTTACGCGCTCGCGATCGGGCTGCTGGGCATCCTGATCGGCAATATCCCAACCGCGTTCGGCATGCCGGTCGGGCTCTCGCTGGTGCTCGGCGCCGCCATCGTCATCGGCGGGGTGCTCGGCCTGGGCCGCTGGAGCGGCCAGCGTCCTACCGCGGGCTAGATCATCTGCGTTTCCAGAAGGGACGCCACCAGCGTCGCGGCTCAGGCGTGCCGCGGCTTTCCGCCTCGGCTTCGAGCTCTTCGGCAGGGCGTGGAATCAGCGCCAGCGAGCCCTTGCGCAGACGGACGATCAGCAGCTCGGTCTGCAGCCGCCGGTCGTCGCGGTCGTCGGACAACAGGTCGCCGAGACGGACGCGGCCGTCGATGCGGGCGAGGAAGGCGCGCTCCGAGGCCTGCAGGCTCGGCCAGGTGTTCTCATCGGGCTCCGCGGCCCACACCGGCACCAGGTGGGCCACGACGTCGATCGGGATGGCGTCGCGGTGGAGGTGGGACATCTGCTCTTCGGCGGCTTGCTCCAGCAGCAGATTCGCCAGCGGCAGCTCGTGGGTCGACTTGGGCGTCTCTTTGCCCTGATCGAGCACCTTGACGATGCGCTGCTGGGCCATTTGATGGGCTTCTGAGAGGAAGCGAAAGTACGAGCCGCCGGTTCGCTGGTAGAGCCGGGCGACGGTCATCGTGTTCGTCAGTTTGCGAAAAATCACCGCGGCGCGCGGGTTGAGACCTTCGGGCGCCTCCTTCTGGGCCCGCCGCAAGAACAGATTGTCGTGGGTGAAGACCTCGCGCAAACGCTTCAGCTCGTCGATCCAGCGCACGCCTTCCAGGACCAGTGCCAGGGTGTTGATCGGCTCCGCCAGGATGTCCTCCGCTGGCGGCTGATCGGTCTGGAAGAAGAACACTCCCCGATTCCATAGAAAGACGTCGCGGATCAGATCCTCGATCTGCTCGGCCAACGTACGCTCGACGACCTTGAGCGGTAGAATGCCCTGCTCGACCAGCACGACCCCCAAGCGCTTGCCCTCTTCCTGACAGCGCACCAGGCACAGCGTCAGCGTGTTGGGGTCGATATGGCCTTCGAGCAGCAGGTGCTGGCCGTAGAACTCGGTCGTCGAGTCGGTGAGGCAGGCGACGATCTCGCCGTTCTCGAAATAGACGCGCTTTTCACGGCTGGTGCGGCGAAGCACCAGCGCACCGGAACGCCGATCGTTGGCTGCCCAGGTCAGCAGCTCGCTAATGGGAAACGAAGCCAGACGTCCAGAAAACTCCATGCTGCGTAGATCCTAACGGGTCCCGCCGAAGGGTGACAAACGCCGCCGCCTCGCCATATGCTCGCTGCATGATGATTCGAACCCAACAGTTCTCGCGAAGCTGCTTCGCTTTTCTCGTGTCGATGGTCGTCGCTCAGGTGGCCGGGGCGGCCAGCCCGCCCTGTAGCCCCTGTGCCGGCGTGCGCGTAGCCGAACCGACCGCTTTGTTGAACAACCTGGGAGGAGAGCCGCGCCTGGAAGGCGAAGAGCGCCTGTACGTGGCCTGGCCGGTAGAGCTCGACGGGTCGGCGGACGGCGCCGCGTTCGACGCGGTGCGAGCCGCTGGCGGCACGCCTTGGGTGATCGCCAATTTCAGGACCCCGGCGCCGGTGACTCAGAACCTGCAGCAGCTCGAGGCCGAGATCAAAGACCTGGCTCGGCTGGCCCGCGGTTCGGGTGAGCGGGCTCATTTTCAGATCGCCTGGGAAGGCGCGGCCAACCAGTCGGCCGACTTCGCCTTCCTGCTCAAGCGCGCCGCGGTGGCGGTGACCGGCAGCCGCGACGACGCGCGGGTGATCGCCGGCCCGCTGCCCGCTGACGACTACCTGCTGCGGGCGCTCTACGGCGAAGAGATCGCCGCCTACGTCGACGGTATCGCGCTGGCGCCAGCGCCGGCGGCCGACCTCGAGCAGGCGATCGCGGCCCTGCGTGAGCTCGATCCCGGCAAGCCGACGGTGCTCGACGCCCTGGCTTGGCCGAGTGAGCCGGCGCGCACCCTGGCGCGCGCCGCGGAGTACGCCACCCTCGGTTTCGGCGTCACGCTGTTCGATCTCGTCGATCCGGCGGCCGACCTGACGCCGCTGAAACTGCTGGCCAAGGAGTTCCAGGGCGACCTGTCGCACGACCCGACGACCACGCCGAGCGGCGCCGAGCGCGCCTGGACCTTCGTGCGCGGCTCCGACCTCGGGCTGCGGATCATCGCCGAGATGCCGGCCGAGAGCGACCGCGTCGAGCTGATCTTCGACGATCCTCAGCTGCGCAGCCCGACGACCCTCGACCTCACCACCGGGGAAGAGGGCTCGGTCTTCGGCCAGCGTCGCATGGCCCGCGGGCTGGCGCTACCGTTCGACGAGCCGGCGCCGGTGGTGCTGCTGCGTCTAGAGCGCATGAGCGCCGCCGAGCTCGAGGGACTCGAAGAGCGCGTCGACGTCGCCGACGAGCGCCAGATGCCGGTCGAGGAGATCCTGCGCCGGCTGCAGGCCTTCGAGGACGACCAGGCGCGACGCATCGATCACTACCAGGCGCGCAACATCCTGCACCTACGATTTCAGAGCGGCCCGGCGTCGATCGAGGCGGCCTATGAAGGCGATTTCTTCTTCCGCCGCGGCCAGGGCTTCGACTGGGCGTGGGAGACCTTCTACGTCGACGGCGTCAAGTGGCGCGGCAAGAACATTCCCGAGCTGCCGCTGATCCAGCCCGAGAAGGCCGCGGTGCTGCCGCTGACGATCAACTTCTCGAAAGAGTACAGCTACCGCCTGCGCGGCACCGACATCATCGACGGTCGCGACTGCTGGGTGATCGACTTCAAGCCGCTCACCGTGACGCCGGGGCGCAGCCTGCACCAGGGCACGGTGTGGGTCGACCGCGAGATCTTCGCGCGGGTGCGCACGCGAGCCGTTCAGCTCGGCCTCGAGGGCGACGTGCTGTCGAACGAGGAGACCATGACCTTCTCGCCGGTCGATGAAAACGGCCAGCCGGCACCCTGGAACCGCGACAGCTACTTCCTGCCCATGCGGGTCGTCGGCCAGCAGCTGCTGTCGATCCTCAACGCCTCGGTGCCGGTGGAGACCCAGACCACGCTCTCCAACGTGCGCATCAACACCGAAGACTTCGACCAGATGCGCGAAGCCACGCTGGCGTCGGATCTGACCATGGTGCGCGACACCGACAAGGGCATGAAGTACCTGATCAAGGACGACGAGGGCAACCGAGTCGTTCAGCAGAAGCCCGACACCGACCGCTACTTCCTGGTCGG
>JBCCEE010000414.1:0-7901 GCA_039030415.1 Acidobacteriota bacterium | reverse complement strand
CGCTCGCCGTACCACGGCTGGTACCGCTGGGCAGACGAGCCGCACGACTATCTCGGCCCCTGGGGGCAGCGCGTCTGGCACCAGCTGGCCTGGTGGCAGCGCGGATGGCAGCATTTCGACTACCTCGCCTACTACGGCGTGTTCTCGCCGCACATGCCGGACCTCGACCTGCGCCATCCCCAGGCCACCCAGGCGATCCACGCCGTCGCTCGCTTCTGGCTGGAGGAGATGCGGGCGGACGGCTTCCGGCTCGACGCCGCGCGCCACCTGATCGAAGACGGGACGGTGCAGGAAGACACCGCCGCGACCCACGACTGGCTGCGCCGCTTCTTCGCCGTCGTCAAGGCCACGGCACCGGACGCCGTCCTGGTCGGCGAGATCTGGGCCGAGAGCGAGATCGTCGCCACCTACGGTCCCGATCAGGTCGACCTGACCTTCCAGTTCGACCTCGCGACGGCGATCGTCGAGGCGGTGCGTGACCGTCGGGCGGACGGCTTGGCCCGCGCGCTCCAAGCGATCCAGCTCGGTTTTTCGTCGGGTCGCTTCGCCACCTTCTTGTCCAACCACGACCAGGTGCGCGTCCTGACTCAGCTCGCCGGCGACCGCGACGGCGCCCGGCTCGCCGCCAGCCTGCTGCTGACCCTGCCCGGGGTGCCGTTCATCTACTACGGCGAGGAGATCGGCATGGTCGGCAGCAAGCCGGATCCGCGCATTCGCACGCCGATGCAGTGGACCAGCGGCCGCCACGCCGGCTTCTCCAGCCACCGCCCGTGGCAACGCCTGCAGCTCGGCCACGACACCACCAACGTCGAAAACGAGCTGGCGGATCCCGGCTCGCTGCTGCACCACTATCGACGGCTAATCCGCCTGCGCAACGCGCGCCCGTCGCTGCACCTCGGCACCTACCGGCCGATCGCCACAGGATCCGCCCAGCTCTTCGCTTTCCTGCGCCGCGCCGGCGCCGAGGCGACCCTGGTCGTGGTCCATCTCGGCGATGAGCCGCTCGCCGACTACCGGCTCGACGTTGGCCCCAGCGACCTCACCGGAGCCGCCGCGGCCGACCTGGCCAGCGGCCTGGCGCTGCCGCCACTGGCCGCGACGGGTTACCGGCCGATCGATAGGCTGGCCCCGCACACCGCCTACCTCATAGCGCTGGGACCCGGGGAATGACTTCGCATCGAGACCGGCTACCGGCGTCCCTGCGCAACCTCCTCGAGCTCCATCCCGCCCACCTCAGCGAGGGTTTTCGGTACCGCGATCTGGCCTATGCCTGCTTCCTCTACTTCGGCATCATGCTGGCGGTCGCCTTTCTGCTCAACGGGCTGCCGACGCACTGGTGGTTGTACGGCGTCGTCGCCGACCGTTTCGGCGCCGCCGTGCTGTTCGGCTTTCTGCCCGCTGGCGTCGGCGGCGTCGGCAGCGTGCTGTTCCGCTGCCGCGACCGACCGCTCGTCGTCCTCGCCCTGGCGACCGCCGGCGTGCCGGTTGTCCTTGGGCTGGCCAGTCGCTGGCCGGCCGCCGGCGCCGCCTATTTCACCGTCTTCACCGTGCTGGCGCTGGTGCTGCCGGCGCGCTGGTTCTTCTCCCTCAGGCGCCACCTGCAGGCGGCGGCGGGAAATTGAGCGTAGTATCCTGAACAACCCGCCATGCGCATCCGCGACTTTGACTTCTCCGACGCCGACTACGCCACCCTGGCGAGGATCTTTGAGGCTGCGTGTCCCGGTCAGCCCGAGAGCCCTGAATACTGGCGACGGGTCGACGGCGAGCGCGATCCGGCGCTGCTCCAGCGCCGGCTGATCGGCGAGGTCGCAGGCGAGCCGGTGGCGGTCGCCACCTACGGCCACGATGCCATGGCCTTGCATCCCCGCAAGCTGCTGATCGACCTGCGGGTGGCTCCCGAGCACCAGGGCCGAGGCTACGGCGCCAGGCTCTACGACCACCTGCGCCAGGAGGCCGCTAGCGTAGCGCCGATCTCGTTCGAGGCGATGACCCGAGACGATTTGCCGCGCGCCGTCCGGTTCTTAGAAGACCGCGGCTTCGAGCTGCGACAGCGCCAGGCGAGCTCCGAGCTCGATCTCGCGGCCTTCGATCCGGCTCCGTACCGTCCGCTGCGCGAGCGCCTCGCCCGCCGTGGCTTCGCCCTGCGCACCTGGCGCCAGCTAGCCGACGAGCCCGGCGCCGAGCAGCGGCTCTACGAGCTATCCCATGACATCTACCCCGACGTCCCCTGGCACACGGACGGCTCTCCGATCGCCTTCGACTTCTGGATTCAGAGCTACCGCGACAACCCCGATCTGCTGCCGGACTGCCTCGTCGTCGCCATCGATGAAGCCAGCGACCGCTGGGTCGCCCTCAGCCAGATCTGGGCCAGCCAGGCGAGCCGTACCCTTTTCTTCACCGGCTTGACCGGCGTCCTCCGCGAGGCCCGGCGGCAGGGCCTCGCCACCGCCGTCAAAGTCGAAACCCTGCGCAATCTGGCCGCCGCCCAGCCCGCCCACCCTCGCGGCCCCTTCGTTCGCACCCAGAACTACGAGCACAACCCGATGCTGACCATCAACCGCCGGCTCGGCTTCACCGAGCTGCCGGCGGGATTGGCCTATGTTCTGGAGGTCGAGGAAGAGAGCTGAGGGTCGAGGGTTACCAGGACGAGGTCAATGTCGGCCTCCTCTTGGCCTTCGACAGTACGAAGCTACCAATCCGCTATGGTATGGTTCCTGCGAGGAGACCGACATGATGCACCGCACTCTGCAAGAACTTGAAACAGAGGCCCTAGAGCTCCCGGTCGAGGCCCGCAGCGAGCTTGCGGCCAAACTGCTAGAGAGCCTGGAGCCCTCTGACACGGAAATCCAGAAGCATTGGATCCGCGAAGCAGAGCGACGCGCTGAGGAGATGAGGAGTGGCCGGGTTCGTGGCGAGCCGATCGGTAGCGTGCTGACTCGGATCCAAGCCAAGCTCGGGTGATCTCCGAAGCCGATATTCATCCCGAGGCCTCCCGAGAGCTCGAGGAAGCGGCTCTCTTTTATGAGCAGCGCGCCAAAGGACTCGGCCTGCGCTTTCTCCGGGCCGCCGAGAAGGCGATCGAGCACATCCTGCTCTTTCCTGAAGCCGCGCCAGTCGTCGGTGAGTCGGTACGTCAGAAAGCGCTCGATCGCTTCCCCTATAGCGTTCTTTATGTTTTCGAAAAGAGCACCATCTTCTTCGTGGCCGTAGCCCACCACAAGAAAGAGCCGATGTACTGGCGCGAACGACTGTCGGGCTGACTGGCTTCCAAGAACAGAATGGGCGGACCTTTCGGCCCGCCCATCCTCCGATCGCAGCGTAATGACGATCAGCTAGTCGTCGTCATCGCTGTCCTCATCATCGCTATCAAAGTCGTCTTACTCATCGTCCGTATCGCGCTTGGCGACGAATACGGCGGTGGTGCGGGCCGGCACGAAGAAGGTCGACGAGGCGGCGGTGTAGGTCGAGGTGGCGACGATTGGGTCGTAGGAGCTGCGCTGCACGCGGTGGAGCTCGAAGTCGAGACCGGCGAGGGTCGGCGCGGTGAATTCCTGCGGATCGTCGGTGGCGTTGAACAGCACCGTGATCATCTCGTGGCGACGGTCGACGCTGCCGTCGGGGTCCGCCAGGGTCATGACGATCAGGCCCAGCACCTGGTCGGGGCCGGTGTTGAGGAAGCCGAGTCTCGAGATGACGTCGGCCTCGCTGCGCAAGCGGAAGAGACGCGAGCTGTTGCGGATGCGCAGCAGCTCCCGGAAGTGACGCACGGCGTCGCGAATGTCACCGCTGCCGGGCTCCAGCGTCGGGTCGGCCAACAGCGGCGCGAACAGCGGCCAGTTGTCCTGGTTCTTCGACGCCACCGGCAAGCCGCCGCCCCAGTTGTTCGACTGGTAGGTGAAGTCGAGCCGATTGAACCAGTCGCCGGAGTTGAAGCTGTCGCGATCCATCGACTTGGAGCGCAGCATGTCCTGACCGGCGTGGAAGAACGGGATGCCCTGGCCGAGAGCGATCAGCGAGTTGGCCAGGTTCTGCACCCGCACCCGATCGCTCATCGCGGTGCCCAGCGGCACCTTGAGCTGCAGGGCGTCGAAGAAGGTCTCGTTGTCGTGCGCCGCGGCGTAGTTGACGATCTCCTGGGGATCGAGGGTGTAGCCGGCCTGCTGACCGTTGTAGTCGATCTGCGAGCCGAGCACGGTGTTGCCGAAGCGGTCGATCAGGGGATAGTTCTTCAAGTTGCCGGCCAGCGACACGCGGATCCAATCGGCTAGCAGCCGAAGGCGATCGGCCTGGTCCTGCGGAGCGCCCTGATCGGTGGCGTTGGGATCGTAGAACAGACCGGTGGCGAAGCCCTGCTCCTGCAGACCGCTGAACGGACCGCCGCCGCGGATGCCGTCGCGTCCACGGTCGTTGAAGGTGCCGATGCCGGTGCCCGCCATATTCGCCTGGGTGGCCTGCTCGAAGCGGGCGTTGTTGGCCACCTCGCCGAAGTTCCAGCCCTCGCCGTAGAGCACGATATCGCGACCGTCGACGCCGTCGTGGCGGCGGGTCAGGGCGTCCATCGCCTGGCGGACCTTCAGCATGTTGGACTTCGAATGATGCCCCATGAGGTCGAAGCGGAAGCCGTCGACCTTGTAGTCGCGCGCCCAGGTGACGAGCGAGTCGATCATCAGCTTCTCCATCATGGCGTGCTCGGTGGCGGTGTTCGGGCAGCAGCTCGACATCTCGACGGCGCCGTCGGCGTTCAGGCGGTGGTAGTAGCCGGGCACCAGTTTGTCGAGCACCGACTTGTCGTTCTGGCCGGCCGAGTTGGTGTGGTTGTAGACCACGTCCATCACCACCCGCAGGCCGCTCCAGTTGAGCGCCCGCACCATCTGGCGAAACTCGAGGCTGCGCTGCGGACCGTCGGGAGCGGTGGAGTAGCTGCCCTCGGGCACGGTGTAGTGCCACGGATCGTAGCCCCAGTTGAAGCCGTCCTGGTCTTCCACCGCCGCCACTGCGGCCTGCTGCTGCTCGGAGTCGGGAGCGTAGCCGGCGAGCTCGTCGAAATCGAGCTCGACTTGGTCCTCGCGCCGCTCCGGTACCGTCGCAATGTCGAACGCCGGCAGCAGGTGGATGTGGCTGAGGCCCGCCCGCGCCAGTTTGCGCAGGTGCCGCACGCCGAACGACCAGGGCTGGGCAAAGGCGCGATAGGTACCGCGGTGAAGCGGTCGCACCGCCGGGTCGACCCAGCTGAAGTCGCGCACGTGGAGCTCGTAGATCGAGACGTCCTCCGGAGCTCGCAGCCGCGGTTTGCGCAGCCAGCTCCAGCCCCAGGGCGTCAGTGCCGGATCGTCGAGGTCGATGATCTGGCTGCGTGCGCTATCCGCCGACAGCGACAGCGAATAGGGGTCGGTCACCCGATTGGTCTCGATCTGCTGCGTCGACGGCGCCCACACCACCGCTTCGTAGAGGTAGAACTTGCCGAGCCAGTCGTAGCCGCCGGCAGCGCTCCACACGCCGGTCGACGGATCCTCGGTCATGGTCACCGCGGTGCCCGGCGTCGCCGGGTCGGAATCGTCGAACAGGTAGAGCGTCACGGACTGCGCGGTCGGTGCCCACACCCGTAGGGTGACGCCGCCGTCGAGATCGACGCCGAGCGAGCCCTCGTAGGGGTAGAGGTCGTCGAGCACGCCCGGGATCTGCATCGCGGTGGCGTCGAGCGGCGTGCCGTCGCCAGCGGTGGCGGAGACCGCGAACTGCCCTTTGAGGATCTGCGGCACCAGGGCCAGGTCGTCGTCGGCGATCTTGAATGCCTCGTAGCCGGTGAGGTGCGGGAATTTGTCGGTCACCGCCGCCGGCAAGCCAGCGGCATCAGGGGTCAGCGTCAGCGTGCCGTCGCTACCGTTGACGCCGTTTTCGTCGAGCCCGAGGTCACCGCTGGCCGAGGTATGCAGCTCGATGACGGTATCCGCGGGCAGTGCGCCCAGGTTCCAGGCCACGGTGTCGGCGAGGACCCAGTAGGCCTGCGCCAGGGCGAGGTTGCCGCGCGGTCCGCCCGGGCCGGTACCGATTGTCAGCTGGTGGCTGACCGGATCGTAGGTGAAGAAGATCTCGCTGCAGCTCTCCGGCACGGTGAAGGAGATGTTGGGGCCGTTCGGCACCCCGCCGGCGCCGTAGTTCTCGGCCCAATCCTCATCGTGAGCGATTTTGACCTCGTAAGTGCCGGCCGGCAGCTTGGCGGTCGAGAAGGTGTACAGGCCGTCGCCGTCGGGATCCTGCAGCCAGGAGCGCAGGCACCACGGCTGCCAGTCCCCAGGACAACCGAGCTCGCTCTGGAAGCTGCCCGCCAGGGTGGCGATGACGCTGTTCTGGTTGTCGGTCACCCAATTGGTGGCGTCGGAGTAGTAGAACTTGACGTCGGTCGGGTCGGCCACGGACAGGCCGATGTTGGGACCGTTGAACGTGGCGTTGGCGCCGTAGTTCTCGTCCCAGCTGTCGTCGATCGCCGCCTTGTACTCCCAGTCACCGGCCGCGAGGGCAAAGGTGCCCTGCCAGAGCTGGTCGTCCTCGTCGAAGGCGAGGTGGGTCACCGCACAGTCGGGCTGCCAGTCGCCGGGGCAGCCGAGCTCGCTCTGGAGGCTGCCCGCAATGGTGACGCTGGTCGGCTGCGCGATGCCAGCCGCTTCGGTCACGGTCAGGATATGGCTGGACAGCTCGTAGGAGAAGCTCATGTCGGCGCAGTCGGAGGGCACGGTGAACGGTATGTTCGGGCCCCCGGCCACCCCGCCAGCGCCGTAGTTCTCGGCCCAATCCTCGTCGTGGGCGACCTTGACCTCGTAGCTGCCGGCCGGCAGCCGTGAGGTCTCGAAGGTGAAGATCTCGTCGCCGTCGGGATCCTGCAGCCAGGAGCGCAGACACCACGGCTGCCAGTCTCCCGAGCAGCCGAGCTCGCTCTGAAAGCTGCCCGCGGCGGTGGCGATCACCGACGTCACGTTATCGGTAATCCAGTGGCTGTCGTGGGAGTAGTAAAACTTGACGTCGGTGTCGACCGCCAGGTCGAGCGGGATGTTGTCGCCGTTCAGAACGCCCCCTAGGCCGTAGTTCTCGTCCCAGCTGTCGTTGAGTGGCGCCTTGTATTCCCAACTGCCGGCGGGCACGGTGAACGTGCCTTGCCAGACCTCGTCTTCGGCGTCGAAGTCGAGGTGGGTGGCGGCACAATCCGGCTGCCAGTCGCTGGCGCAGCCGAGCTCTTCCTGCAGGCTGCCGGCGACGGTCACGGTGTCGGGCTCCAGTGTTTGGCCGGCGACCGCGACCGAGGCAGCCGTCAGCACGACGGTACCTGTGATCCACCGCCAGCAGCGGCTACCATGTCCTAGCGTTCTGCTCATGTTTCTCGCCCCCTATTGGTTGCTCCGGACGTTGCTTGCCGCCCCTGCGAGCCGGCGGCTCTCTCTCTCTCTCTCTCTCTCTCTCTCTTCCTGCCGTTCTCTCTGTCACCTGCTCCCTCTCAAAAAAACATTTATAATCAAACCGGTCTTGCCGAAGAGCTGCTCTCCAGAGAGCCTGTATCCATCTGCAATGTGATGAAACGGATGCGAACTGAAGCCGTGCCAAACGAAGGTGCGCCGAGCGAAGCTAAATCGAGCTGAGCTGAACCGAGCGGACACAGTACCCCTTCGAAGCTGTGCCCAAAGGAACACGCCTCACTCACAAGGCCGATATCGCATTCGCCCTCGACGAGCGCCCGTAGCGTTTGTGCTTCTTCATGTTATATCAATTGCATCCTGTGGCTACTACAACAAGTACAATTCCCGAACTTACGGCGAACCGGAAAGTTTGGATATCGCAGTCTGCGATGACTCGGTCGTGGCGGTGACGTACATGTCGATTCTCTGCGACAGTCCCTACACATTTTATTACGG
>JBCCEE010000413.1:0-7927 GCA_039030415.1 Acidobacteriota bacterium | reverse complement strand
GGAACCGATACGCGAGGGCCGTTGGCCCATAGGAAAGTCTTGTCTAGGGTGAACGAGAACAGGCGGACTTGCATCAGAATCCATTCATAGGTGTCGAAGAGGCGACGCATGTCGACGATGCGGAAGCGTTCTTCAGACGGGAAGCGTCCGATCGTGCCCGTCTCGCGCAGCTTGTAAAAGACCTGCTGAAAGCTCCAACCGTGAAACGCCGGCTGACTTCCCTTGGCCTCAGATCGCAGGTTGGACGGGGTAAATTGAGGCAGAGGCTGCACGCTGGTGCGTAGAAAGTAACGCAGCGCGAATTCCTGCATTTGGGCGCGATAAAAGTCGACCGCTCGCCTCTCGTGACTGGCCGGTACCTTGGGTTGATCGTAAAACATCCCCTGGATGACTCCCAAAACCGGCAGTAGACCGCGGCGCAGGGGGGCCTCGGAGAAGAAGCTGTAGTTCCAATCGGGGCTGTTGAGCTGCTGCACCAGCGGAGCCCGAAAGATCTCGTTGTCGGCTTCTGTCCGGCGCCACCATCGATAGAGCTCGCGCCCTTCCGCCAGAGACACTTCGACGTTGGCCAGGACGGTGCGCTCCATCGGGCTCAACGTGCTGACGAGCCGGTCGTCTTGGAACTGTAGAACGTGGCTCATGGCGAGCTCGTTTCCGCCCCGTGCGGGAGCAGCCAGGGTGGGAGCTTCGACTGATCGAGCCAGTCGGGCACCAGGTTCCAGGTCTTCAGCGAGTTGAAAGCGAGCGCTCGCTGTTCGAGCAGATGCTCATAGAGGAACTCGTCCATGATGTCGTCTTGCGACATGGTTCCGGTCAGCAACGCCCTCATCCGTTCGGGATTCACGGAGATCCGGACCGGCAGGCCGGGTTTGCGAGCCACCAGGGCCATGTGCATCTCAGTTTCACCGAGCTCCGAGACCTGGAAGACGATCGTCTCGAAGGCCGGCGAGAAAGAACCGAGGCGGGTTGGGTCGTGCTCGAGAAAGATGTAGCCGGAACCGAAGCGGCCTAGAGCTCCTTCCGGCGAGCTGGCGCCGCTTTGGTCGAACACCAGCTCCGGAGTCAGGATCATGTAGATCTCTCGCTGGAGCGGCAGGCTGAGCTTCGGCGAGTTGGGATGGGACAGGCTGAAGCTCATCGAGGCATCGAAGACTTGACCGGCGAGCACCACCCAGTCGAAGATCGGCCCAATGGTTCTCAGGTCGATAATCGCCTGGCGTTCGTGTCGGGTGAACTTGCCGACCCGGCCGTCGCGTTTGAAGTACATCTGTCGAAAGACCGTCCCGCCGACGCGCAGACCCTCGACCGGGCACCAGCCGAATAGGCGTAGATAGGTCGGTAGCGGAGCCTGTCCGAGGTCCGGATAGCTCTGGGCGTCTGCGTACCCCGTGCTGCGTAGGAAGTAGCGCAGGGCAAACTCGCGAATCTGTCGGCCGGTCCAATCAGCTGCGTCGCGCTCCTCGCCCACTCGCGGTTTCGGCCGCGTAAAAGGGATCTTCTGTACCGCGGCGTTGACGAGCAGATTACCGAGGCCCGGAACGTTGGCCTGCTGATGAATGCCGTAGGCGCCTTCGCCGCGCTCATTGGCGATCAGCTCGAAACGCTGCGCGTTGGGGCCTTTACCGCCTTCTCGCTGCCACCATCGTGCGAGCGCCAAGCCCTTGGCCAGCTCAGCTTCGACACTGCTCAGGAGCTGATGCTCGTGCTCGTAGAGGACCGTTTCTTCATGTTCGCTGCGCAGCGGATCATGGTGATGCAGGTGGATGTCTACGGTCGCGGCCTGCAGTTCTGGCTGCGTGGACTGATTTGACGGGAAGGGGATTCGGGTTCTCATTCGAAGCTCCTGAAAGACTTTTCCCCAACGAGCCAGCAGAACATCTCGAGCCCGACCCGGAAGGGAAGCCGGATGACGTCTATCAAGACGTCCCTCAGCGTTTCGCTGGCGTCGAAGGCCCGCGGGGCAGGGGCATGATCGCCCCAGTGGAAGTCCAGCCTGGGAGCTGCGCCCATCGCGAAAGAAGGCTCTGCAGGACGGGTGTGTCCGGCATGGATATCTGGCTGGCCACTATGAAACGTGCCGCGTGGGTCGATGCCGAGGTCTTCGAGTACGTTGATCGGGTTCCAGTAGGCCCAGGTCGCCTGGACTCTTCCATCGTCACGGTATTGGTAGATCGTGCACGAGAAGAACGACCATGGCCGGTTCATCGGCGGCAGACCGAGGAAGCCCGAGATCCTCGAGCCGTGGTTCAGTGACGGCATGGTGACGAACCCGCCCTGGGCGTAGGCCGGTGGACTCAGCGCAGCGCCAAAGGAGCTTTCCTGGGGTTCGCTGATCTGCCAGTCGGGCATGGCTCGAAAGGCCTCGGCCAAGAACGCTCGATAGGCTTCGGGTCCTACGATCGGCTCGGGCAGCGCGACGGATCGGAAGACGTGGTCGGAAGCCAGCGTCGCCACGTACTCGTCCACCCTGCGGGCGTTCCAAAGCTCGTTGGCGCGCTTCGCGGCTTGCAGGTTGCTCAGCTCTCGGGCGCTCATCACCATGTGTGATCCTCCGAGATCGCTGGGGTCAAATCGTCGCGAGCATTCATGTGATACTCCGCCGGCTGACCCGCTGCGTGAGGCTCCTGAGCCTCGGCGAGCAGGCAGCCGGCTTTGCCGCAGTCGTGGTGCACGGCGTCGTGATACCCACGGGCGATGTTGCGATCGATGTTCTCTATGCTGAAATCGAGCAACCCGTCGGCGCCTTCGAGATCGACCTTGGGGCTGTACTTGTGAACCTTCAGGGCTTGCTGCGGTTGCCTCTGCTCCAAGTATCGGAGCAGCTTGGCATTCAGACACCCGGACAGATGCTCGATCTCGCCGATGCTGAACCCCGCCCGACGCAGGCGACCCAAGTGCTTGAGCCACTGCGTCGCGCCATGAAGCTGGTGGCTGGATTGGATGAGCAAGAGGCGGTACAGCGTGTCGAAAGAGTTCGGCAGGGCTGGTAAGGGAACGTCTCGAACGCTCGGGCTGACGAAGACCACGTGGAGGTCGGTGCCCCCCGCATAGACTGCCGGAAGCAGTGGCGTGTTCTGAGCGACGGACCCATCGGTGAAGGGCTCGCCGTTGATGTCGGTCGTCGGAAAGAGACCGGGGATCGCTGCGGAAGCCTTCACCGCGCGAATGCCGACATCTCGGGTGATCTCGCGCTTGTCGAACACCCGTGGACGACCACTACGGAAGCTGGTTGCGACCACTTTCAGCCGCGTCGCAGTGGCGAGCATGCCCTCCGGGCTCAAGGTCTCCGCCATCAAACGGTCGAGTGGCTCCGATTCGATCAGCGTGGTCAGGTCGATGGAATTCAACAGACGCAGCGTGAAGCTCTTTTTCGAGGCGGCGAATTGGTAGCTCTCTGCCGCCAAGATCCCGGCGAGAAAGCCGGTGTCACGACTGAGCCTGCGAGCGTTTTCGGCCGACCAGCAGCTCGGATTGAGCACCAGCTCCGGAGAGCCGCGCAGCCGGAAGATCCCGTTGCCACAGCTCTGGCTCTGTGCAGCGATGCGTCCGCGCCAGACGTTCTCCAGCAGGCGTACGGCACCCGACTCCAGGTGCCGAGCGCAGTGCGAAACCATGAAGGCTGCGTTGTAAGCGCCGGTTGACGAACCGCAGTAGAGGTCGGCCGTGAGCGGGCGGTAGCCGGTCGACGGTGAGGCGCCTTCGATCAGCGCCTTCAAGACGCCGACCTCGTAGGCGCCTTTGGCTCCGCCGCCGGACAGCACGACGGCGGAGGTTCGCCCGCTTGAGGGCGAACCGCTGATTCGAGGTCTTCCTTCCATCGAATTCACAAGTCGCAGGGATCCCTCGGACCTGTCCGACTACTTGCCCCTCTTGCTTGGATGGTCATGTTTCTTTTTGACGATCTTGACAGGAACAGCCGGCGGGTAGTCCTTGAAGGTGCTGACCTCGCTTTCGATCCGCCCGACCTTCTTGGCGATCTCGGCTGTGGCCAGGGCCTGCATTTCGGACCAGTTGATGTCGGCGACGGAGAATCGGCCGACCACGATAAAAGCCACGCGATGAAATTTTGGATCGCAGAGGATTGAGAATTTGGGGTCGCACGGGATGTGACGTTCCGGCGGCGCGGGCTCGGGGTCCTCGTCGGAGCACGGGGTGACCGAAGGAGGGCAACCGAACGGACCTGCGTGCGTTGTCAGGTCGTACTGGGGATCACAAACTTTCAGAGCGGTTCGATAGACTTCTTGCTGCGTTGATCTGAGACTCAAGATCCAGGCCGTAAAGTCGGCGCTCGTCAAGTCGTCGCCAAAGGCGATCATCTTGGGCTGGCGGAACAGGATTCGGGCGGTGTCCGTGATGCCTGTTGCGACCGAAACGACCGTGTAGATGACGACCTTGACGTCACTGCCGCTCAGGTCGTGGGTTTGAGGGACTGATGGATTCGCGTACATATCCGTTGTCTCCTTGCTGTTGGAAGAAATGGTCGGGTCAGAGCCCGGAAGATCCACGTCATGAAAAGGGAGGGCGTTGAAAGCAAAATGTTGCTGTTTCACGGGCTGGACGAGCCGCTGATCCGAAGGCGGCGTGGGCGGTGGCGTGTGCTGCGGGAAGACCGGTTGCGGTTGAGCCTTCAGACCGTAGGTGGCGTCTCTCACACCCGAGAAGAATTCGCGCATCGGCACCAGCAGGAGCTTGAAAGGGTTTTGGGGCACCGAGAAAAGTCCTCGCTCCGTCTCAGTCTTCGATCAGTTTCTCGAGCAGCAAAGCCACCACGAGAATCAGCACGACCGCAGCGAGCTTTTCGAGCAACGGCAGCGCGGCTAACTGCTCGAGAAGCAGGGTCACAGTGAAGCAAACAGACAGCAGTGCGACGCCAAGCCGAGGTGGGCGTTTGCGAGGGCCCTCGACGGCGGACTCGCTGGCGGCGGAAGCCATGAGCTGCCCGCTTGTAGCGGCAACCAGCGCTCGATCGAGACGCTGTGGTAGCTGGCGGAGCGCGGAGGTGCAGACCTCGAGGTCCTGGCTCAGCCGTTCCGGTGCGAGTCTCTCTCGCCAGCGTGCGAGCTCGGCATCGAGCCGCATCTGCTCGAACGCCGCGAGCAAGACGTCGTGGGCGGGCGCCAGCCGCCTGAGGACGTCTTGGAGAGCGCCGAGACCACGGTAAAGCTCGATCAGCGCGGGCTGCAGCCGGAATCCGAGCTCCGTAGCCAGCCGCCAGTGCATTTGGAGGTGCTCGCCAAGCTCGTCGCGACGCAACGGGCCGCTGGTGTCGCGCAAGGGCTGGAGCTGCCGCAGGCGGTAGCTCAGGGCTTCCTCGTCGCCGGCGATCGATGCCATCGCGGCGAGGGCAGTGCCGGTCTGGTCGGGATCGTGTGCGGCGCTCGCCTCCAGGTACTGCCAGGCCAGGTCTTGCCAGCTCGGCCGCGGTCGCACGAAGCCCGTGTCGCGGAAGGCGATGCGCTCTTCGGCGGTGACTCCGACGTTGTCGGGGGTCGGAAGACGAGGAAAGCAGGCGTCCATGAGCACGCTCTGCAGCCAAACCAGGCACAGCCGGAAGGCGAGCTCGTCACGGGCCGGGCCCGCCGGCAGCTCGACGAGTCGCTGAGCGTCTATGGCCTCGAGCACCAGCAGCCGCGGCGTAGACCACTGGCGATAAACCCTGGGGATATGCAGGCCCGGGCTCGTCGAGCTCAAGGTGATCAAAGCTTCGGCTTCCCAGGCGAGGTCGACCTCGGATTCAAAGGTGCGCCGAGCGCTCTCCAGCACATCTTCGAAGCGCTGAGCGTCCTCGCCGTCTCCCGCCCAGAGGGCGAGTCTTGGGGCCAATAGGGGCAGGAGACCAAGATCCTCGGCCGGGTTCGGTCCGAGCTCCGAGCGCACCAGCTTGGCGGTGACGGACTCACCGTTCGGCAAGCGGGTGCGACAGGTGTGGAACAGCAAGCCAGTTTGCCAGGATTGCTCGCTGGGCCGAGCCAGCCATTCCGGAGCCTGGCCAAGCTCCTGCTCCAACTGCGGCTCCATCCCGGCCTGCGCCGAGCTGGCGACTGGAGTTGCGGGCACGACGAGCTCACGCCGGAGCTCGGTCGGCAGCAGATCGCTGCGCGAGGCCAAGTAGTGCCCACAGGCGGTGAACCATGGCCCCATCTGTGCCAGGGCTTGGCGCCATGCCGCTGCCGCGTAGCGCTCGGCACCTTTGGCCTGGCTACGTGTCGGCGAGCCACGCCTGGGAGGTGGGGGCAACCCGGCCAAATGCCGTTCGATCACCAGCCGTCGGGATGACCGGCCGGAGGGCCGGTTCCGTGATCTCATGCGTGAGATCCTCAGCCCTGCCCGTCCAAGGGATTCCAGCCGGGACCCGCTTCGGTCGACCGCCCGCCGCGGTCCGGAGTCTCCGGTCGAGCCGCTTCGAATTCTGGCGGACGGATCGTCTCAGGTTGGGACGCAGCCTGATAAGGCGCAGCTTGATGCGGCCCTGCCTGGTGCGACGCCGTCTGATGGGTTGTCGCCTGATGAGGTGCCGTCTGGTGCGATGCCGTCGGGTGCGACGACGGCTGATGAGATGCCGTCGGGTTGGGCATCGGGCCGGCGTCATGGGGACGATGGCTCGCGAAATCCTCTGCGTTCCACGTGCCCTCGGACCAGCCCGGGAAGCCCGCGAAACCGCCACCCGGCCAGCCGCTAGCGGCACCCTGATGGTGAGAGCCTGCATGGGGCCACGTGCCTGCCGAGGCGTCACCGTGACCGCTACAGTGGCACTCGCGTTTGGCAGCCTGGGAGCGTTCGCTTCCGAACATCAGATCCACCATGCCACCGACCAGCTGATCGCCGAGCTTGAAGACGGCGCGTAGGGGATGGGAGAAACTCTGTTCGGATGTCGCCGCGTCGAAGGTTGGCGTGGCAGGCCGGTGTGAGTGGTGCCCGTCTCGAAGTCCGCGCACGAGCTCCGCGAGACCACCGAGCCCGAACAATGAAAGGGCCCAGGACAGCTTTCCCAGGCTTTTGGTGAAATGACGCATCGGAAATCTCCATAGAGAGCGTGAGGGATTTCAGCCCATGAGGCGGGTGGACCAACCGCCGATGGCTGCGGCCAGCAGTAGGGCCTGGGCAGTGAACGTGTCGAGGGTCGCGGGCTCACCGCGCACCGTCAGAGTCAGGAGCAGGACGAGCGCGGCGACGGAGAGAGGCCGCAGTCGGTCGATAGCTGTGGATCTTCCCGGCTCGGCGTTGACGGGCGCCTCGCTTCCGCCGGCCCGCTCGAGGAGGGTGACGGCCCGCAAGCCGACCTCGATCAACTGGCGCGGGCTCGCCGCCGACCCGGCCCATCGTCCCCCCGGAGCGGCTTCCATGCTCTGAGCCAAGTAGCGTCCACACGCCTGCTCGACCTGGTGACTGAGGTCGCTGCCGGGCGCGCAGCGGGTGACGAGGCCTTCGAGAGCGATCGAGGAGCGGATGTACTTGATGACGTCGCGCTGTGCCCAGGCATCGGCCTCTCGCGACAACTTCAGCATCTCGAGCATCACGACGGTGAACGATTTGCGCAGCCGCAGGCTGACGCCGGCGCGTTCGTACCAGCTGTCGCTCAGCCGAGCGAGGCCTGCGCAGTAGCGCTGTGCCGCCGCCGCATCAGCCGACGAGATGCGCTGAAAGGCGGCCGCCATACCCTCGAGATCCCCTCGCGTGCAGGCCAAGGTCAGGGCCGCCAGGTGCCGGCGCGAATAGGGGCTGAGCGTGCCGGTGATGCCGAGGTCGAGGTAGCCGACGACGTTGCCGGGCAGGATCATCAGGTTGGCGGGATGAATATCGGCGTGGTAGAGACCGTAGGCCAGGGACTGATAAAAGAAGTTGTCGATAACGTGGGCGGCGAAACGGTCGGGCTGGAAGCCGAAGGCGGCCAGCCGACGCAGCGTCTCCTGGTGATGCGTCTCCTGGT
>JBCCEE010000412.1:0-7970 GCA_039030415.1 Acidobacteriota bacterium | reverse complement strand
TGGCAAACCTCCGCCGCCGAGCTCCCGCGGCGGCGTGGGCGGGCCTGATGCTGCTCGCGGGTAGCGAGCACTCAGCCAATCTCTTGGAAAACAGCGCGGTGGCCACACCCTCTGAGGGTGAGAGGTCTCCCGTCCGTCCGGATGGAGCACAGACATGACCGAACGCGACCCCGAGGATCTGTTGTGGCGTCTACCCGCGAGGGATCCCGGTACCGAACCAGCTGAAGCGCCGAGCGCCGAGGACTTGAACGCATTTCGAGAGCAGCGGCTCGAGCGCCGTGAGCGAGAGCGCCTGGCGCGTCACCTGGCGACCCGTCAAGCGGAACGCGACCGACTGCTGGCGTCTGCCGGCGTCGCGCGGCGGCCTTCGCCGGAGCTCCGCCAGCGCGTCCTGGCCAGGGTCTACGGCCCACCTCGGGCGCGCCCTGCGGCGCGCTGGCTCTCGCTGGCCGCCGCCCTGCTGGCGCTGGCTATCGGACTCGCATGGTGGCCAGCGCCCGATCCGGCGCTGCCGGCCCATCGTTTGCAGATCTCTGGCCTCGCCACGGATCGTGCGGACGCCTCGGCTGGCGAGGAAACCGTCGAAGTCTACCCAGACACTCGACTCGTCCTCACCCTGGAATCCGAGGCAGGAGCCACGGCCGATCTGATCTATGGGGTCTATCGGCGTGGCGCTGCGGGCTGGGAGCGCCTGCCCGCGAACGCTCGCGTCGAGCGCCTGGAGTCCCCCGGCGCCCTTCGGCTGACGGCGCTCGCTAGCGAGCTGCTCGGTGCCTCGCGCCCTGGTTCCTACACGATTCAGATTGTCGTGGCGCGCCGTGGAGAGCTGCCGCCAGCAGCCGACTTGGCAACCGGGGAGATCTCTCAGAGTGCGAGCTGTTGCTGGCTCGCTTATTCCCGGGATCTGAGAATCTTGCCGCCGGCGACGGAACGGGAGGCGAGCCAGTGACAGGAGATTGGAATGAAAGCTTCGACGAAGAGAGCGTTGCTGCTGATGTTTTTGACGCTTGTAACCTTCGGTGCCGGGAGGCCTGCGGCGGCTGATATAGCTTGGGATCTCTACGACCGCGATCCCAGCTGCTCTCCGGACGGCAGCGCAGCGGCGGAGGTCGTCGCCTGCGGCAGCCATGGGATCTTTGTCCTGCATCGGGGCCTCGATCCGGAGCCGCCGGCGTCTTTGCCCGGCTGTACGCGTCGCTTCGGTAACCGCGAGCAGCCCTTGCGCTATCTGACCCGGCGGTCGCAGCCGAGCTCTGGAGCGCTCGATGAGCTGCCCTGCGCGGGGGGCAGCTGTTGGACTCCACTGGCCGAGCTCACCCCTCAGCAGCCTTGGATTGCGCAGCTCGACTGGAACAACTGGCACGGCTGGACGGTCGCCTGGACGATCCTGCAAGCCGGAGGGGGTCAAACTCCGGTTGTCGCCTTCCCTTTCAGCTCCTCGGCTCCGCAGGCATTCGACGCAGGCGGTACTGACGATGCACAGGTACTCGTTGGCCTTTGCACCATCCTCGAGGCCGTCGAGGCCGGTGCGGTTTCACCACCGGTGGCGGTCAACATGAGCTTTGGCCGCCTACCGGACGCCGTGGCCGGAGGCTGCTCCCGCGATGCTCTGGCCTGCCAGCTGCGGGAAGTCCTCGACCACCTGAGCGAGCTGACCGAAGAATTCGGACGCTCGCCAACGCTGGTGGCGGCGGCGGGCAACCACCGCAAGCTGCTGTTTCCCGCTTCCCATGACAAGGTGATCGCTACCGCTTCTCTCGATCTCGCGTCGCTGGCCTGGGGCGCCGAGAGCTCAGCGACCTGGGAGAGTCCGACCGACGCGGTGCTGGCTCCTGCGTTGTTTCCCGGCAATGGCCTGTGCCTTCAGTACGCCGGCGCAGACGGTAGCCCGCAGGGCTGGCGAGCGCCTCCGGGAACGTCCTACGCCAGCGCCTTCTTGACCGGTTGGCTCGGTAACGGTCTGCCCAGCGGAACGACGGCGCGGGACGGTACCGCTCTGACTCCCTTCGATCTGCTTCCGTCTCTGCAAACCCCGCAGCTGCTACAGCGGGTCTACGGCCAGGGCAGCGCCGCGTGCGCAATCTCGCCAGACCCGGAAGCGGCAGCACCATGGTTCGTAGAGGCTCTGGCGCCGCTGCCTTCGCCGCTCCCCGAGCTCAGTCTGATCGATCTCGTGGGCGTGCTCAATCGCCCGACCCCCGAGCCTGATCCCTGCGTTCCCTGCCTCGCTCAGAAAAAAAAGCCGACGAGCGATCTCGTCCGCCAACGGATCGATGACCCAAACGCGCGCGGGTTCGGCTCCTACGCTCACGCCAGCGTCGCCAGCTCCGATGATCTCAGCGTCGACCTCTCCCAGAGTGCTGTAGCCCTGGCCGCGGACGGCGTCGAGATCTTGGAGCTCTACCTGCGCTTGGAAGCGGACTTCTATCCCCTGGTGCCCCTGCGAGGAGACTACGAGGCGCTCGATCTGGGACTGGTGGACGCCATCGTCATCAAGCAGTTCGGCAGCCTCGTGCAGGCGCGCTCCCAGCCATCGCTGGTCTTTGTGCTGCGTTTCACCGAGCCGGAGGCAGACGACCCTGGACCGTTCTGGACCTCGACACCGATCCAGATCTTCAGCGCCAACGCCACCAGCTCCGGAGCCGAGCCGGAACCGGCGAGGCTGGCGTCTCGAACGGCCTCCTGGCGGTCGGTCTCGAGCTTACCGGCTACCGCATCCCCAGCGGCAGATACCGTGGTGGCGCGCAGCCTGTTGCGGGATCGCTCGCAAGCGCGACCTTGAGGCGCATGCCCGGAGGTTCGGCTCGATGATACTCGCCCGGCCGCCAGGAGGCCGGGCGAGGCCCTGAGGAGCCGAGCGGCAACGCGCTCGGCCCCACCGCGGCTGAACGCTACGGCGTTGCGGGGACGCGCGTGACCGAAATCCGATCGATGTCGAGCTTGTTCTGCTGCGCTTTGAGCCCGCTGGTCTGGTTCGGATTCCTTATCACCACGTCGAACGTGCTGACCACCGGCAGCACCTGGACCTCCTCCAGCACCGCCCACTCGTCACCGGTCGCACCGAAATCGACGTTTCGCCAGAGGTGAAAGCCGCCGTCGACGTTGAAGCGGAGCTTCTTGCGCACTCCCTGCGGAGACCGATATCGGATCCGGATCTTGAATTCGAGAAGTTTGGAGCTGCCCTCCATCGGTACCAGCTCGGTCAGCCCGAGCGGGAAATCGGCCACTTCGAAATCGGCTCTCATCCACCGCTGCTGCTTCGGCCACATCCGCACGTAGGCTCCGCCGGAGGTGTTCGGTTCGTCACAGGGACCGGACGAGCAGCTCGCCTGCATGTTGACGAGAGTGGCATCCTCTGCTTCGAAAAAGACAATCGCCACGTCTTCCAGATGCCGCACGGCGGCGAGCGCGTTCGCCATCGCCATCGTAGCGGGTGCCGCGAAGCAGGCGCCGCTCGCATCCGGGCCCGAGGCCTTTTCTGGTGACTGACACAGCACCTGCTGGATGGTTGCTGGCCAGCTGCCGGTGTGATCCCACATCATGCCGCCGGCGTAACCGGTACCGTGGAGCGTCGGAAACAGCGAGCCCGGCATCACCGTGTCGCCGCCTTCGAAGGTCGGCGGGGCGCCGATGAACGGATCGATGTTGCCAGCCTTGAACTCGCCTACGACGATCGGTTTGTTGGTGCCGTAGCTTCCGGCTGAATTGTGAAACGGCGAAGCGCTCTTCGGAAAGCTGACGGCGTAGAAATTGGCCATCAAGAAATCCAGGACTCCGGTCGGATCCGGGCCGGTTTCGCCGCCGGCGCTCGCCAGCGCCGCATCCGTGTAGTAGTTCTGGTTGAAGAGGTTCAGGGCTTGATTCTTGTCCGAGATCCGGTCGAGGTAGTGGGAGGTGATGGTCACCTGCACTCCCGGCACACTGTCATGGATCGCCTTGGCGGCACGGCTGGCGTAGCGCTGAATGTAATAGAGCGGGTTGGGCTTGGGTTCGGTCGAGCCAAAGATGGGAATCGTGGCTCCAGCGATCGAGTTGCCCTGGCTGTCGACCGGGTTCCATGAAAAATTCTCGAAGTCCAGCTCATAGAGCTCCTCTCCACTGCCTGAGAGCAGAACGGCCGGCAGTCTTTCCTCCTGCACGGGGATGAACCCGAGCTGGGTCGCCCCCTCGGGCTCGTTGAAGAGATCCCAGGCGAGCAGCGCGGGGTGGTTGCCGATCGATTGGACCATCGGCACCAGCGCGTTGTCGATGTAAGCCTGGAGATTCACCTCATTCATCAACAGCTCTCGCCCACCCGTCGCGGTCTTGGGCTGAATCGGCAAACTGGGGTCGAAGTAGGTTTCCGCTGCCTCCACGAGCTGAAAGGAAAACAGCGTCGGGACGAGCAGCATGTTGCGATCGGCAGCTAGATCCAGCGCCATCTTCAGGTCTGACAGGGTCTCCGGGCTGATACCCGTCACCAGGCCCGTGCTGGGATCGAATTGCGGTGTGTAGTTGGCTCCGGTATGAAGCCACCAGCGCGCCGTGTTGCCGCCCGCGGCTTCGATGTCGTCCAGGGCGTCGATGAACTTCTGTTTCACGGAGTCGCCGTTGTTGGGCTGAATCGTAAATTGCGTTTGACCGAGGTAGGAAGGGCCGAGATCCGCTTCGAAGATGAAGAACGCCAGATTCGCTCCGGCGACGAAAACCGGCTGGCCATAGTGAGAAATGCGATTCATTGGCGGTGTCTGGGCGTAGGAGGTGATCGGAATCAGCAGCGCGAAAATCAAGGCGCAGTGAAAGATAGACAGACCCCAAGGACGGGTATGCCGGCACTTGGGTTGGCATGGGTAGCGGAGCGCGATCTTCTTGATGGACATGCTGTCTCCCTTGGATGAAGCGTACGAGACCTGGGCCGGCGTGGCGTCGCCAGCTCGCATCTCGAGAAAGTTTTCAGGTCTAGGACGTTTCGAGTCGTACATGACGTCTCCTTGTTCGAGTTGGCCAGCGGGCCGACGGTATATGGCCATCTCTACTGTCGGCACGTTGGCGAATTGCTGCTAGCCGGCTGGCGTCGCCTCACCGGCTCCGGTTCGGGCCTTCGACTCATAAGGTGTAGCGAGCCCAGGTCTTTCCGGCTTGCCCGGGGCAATTTGCGAGAGGGTCATGTGCGGCTCTTGTCACAAGGCCTGCGAACGGCTAACCTAAATTTCCTCAATTGAGACTGTGAAGGCAGGTCATCCTCATCTGTTTCTGCCTGCGCCAAGCCTTCCGCGGCATCTGGACAAGGTTCACAGCCTGGTCAGTTCCAAGTTGAGTCTCCTCGCCGCTTGACTGCTCCCTTGCCGAAGCTCCTCACCACCGCCTGTCTGCTCGCCTTTGGGTTGATGGCAGCATCCGTGACCCTGGGGGAGGAAGAAAGCCAGCCACTCGAGGAAGTCTTTCTCAGCGAGCTGGTCTATCCGCAGGAAGCAGGCGAGTTTCAGCTCACCCTGGCACCTAGCTTCAGCTCGGCCGCGGATGAGGAGGCTTTCGCGGGTCGGGCTACGGTTGAGTACGGCTTGACGGACGACTGGCAGATCGAGCTCGAATGGGATGTCTTTGTTCGTCGTGATAGCGATGGGATGACGGCGGAAGGGCTGGGCGACGCCGAGCTGGCGGTCAAATGGGCGCGCATGGAGATCGCCGAGAACACTCACCTGGCGTTTGGCCTCGAGATCGGTCTGCCGATCGCTAACGTCGACGACGAGCTCGGCGAGGGTTTGCTCGAGATCGAGCCGTTTGCCGTGGTGGCTCGCGACTTCCCGCGCTGGCGCGGTCTCCAGCTGTTCGCTCAGGTCGGCCTCGGGCTGGTCGATCGGATTCGCAGTCCGTCGGATCCCGACGACGAAGAGCCGGAGGCTCACGAGCTCGAGGTCCATCTCGGCGCCTTCCTGCCGACTCGGCACTTCGTTGCGACCCTCGAGCTCAGCGGGTCGGACAACACCTGGAATCACGATGGCGAGGAGCGTGAGCTCTACCTCACCCCGGGGCTCGTGTGGGCGTCGGATTCCTGGGAGATGGGGCTCGGCGTGCCGATCGGCATCGGTGGCGATGCCGACGACTATCAGGTGATCGCGATGTTCACGGTGGAGCGTTAGGGTTGGCGACGAGATTCCGCGACCGATCCCTGAAGAGCCGGCTGATCGTCACCATCGGCCTGCTGGTGACGGCCGTCACGCTCTCGTTGCTGAGCGGCTTTTACCTGAGCTTCCGGCAGCTCCGTGACCAGGCGGTTCCCGACCAGCGCCTGATACTGAGTCTGCAGAGCCTGGGCTATGACTATCTCTCCGAGGTCCGCGAGTACGCCTTGAGCGCCGAGGCTGAAACCCTCGAGGAGCTGCACGAAGCCGGCGACGAGATGCTCGAGCTGCTGCAGGAGTATGGCGGCGGCAATCCGGAAGATCCCGACCGCGAGGCAGTCGTCGAAGCGCTGCGTCAGGGTATCTCCGAGCTGATCGCCAGCGGATCGCGTGTGGTCGCGGTCGAAGATCTCGAGCGATCGGCACGTCGAGAGATCGAGCGGGCGGAGCGATCTCTGGTTACCGGTAGCTCGCTGGACCGCAACGCGGCTCTTGGCTTCGAATATCTATCGCTCGTGCGCCTGCATCTGCTCGATCCAAGCGCCGCGGACGACGTTGCGCGGCTCGAGGAAGCCATTGTGAGTTTGGGCAGTGAACCGATTCTCGAGCGAGCTTTGGCGGCGGGTCGACAGGCCCTTTCCTTGCAGGAAGAGCTTGGAGGCGTGCTGGAAGATCTAGAGGACCGGGAGCAGCGGCTGCGGACGGAGCTCGACATCGCTACCCAGCTGGCGGAGCGAGATCTGGTCGAGGCCACCAACCGAATGGTCCTGCGCGTGGCGGTCGTCGGGGGACTCGGGCTGCTGCTCGCCGTGCTGGTTGCGACCTGGCTGGCGGGTTGGATCGCGCGACCGATCGAGCAATTGCGCGATGCCGCCCGCCGCCTGGCCGCGGGTGAGCTCGAAGCGCGAGCGCCGGTCGAGTCGAGCGACGAGCTCGGGCAGCTGTGCGTGAGCTTCAACCAGCTGGCTGCCGAGATCGAGCGCCTGGTGACGGAGCTGCGGGAATCGGTCACCGAGCTGCGCCGGAGCCAGGCACAGCTGATCCAGAGCGGCAAGATGATCGCGGTCGGCGAGCTTTCCGCCGGCGTCGCTCACGAGCTCAACAACCCGCTGTCGGTAGTTCTGACCTACTCAGTGCTGATGCAGGAAGATCACGACCAGCTGAGTGAGGTCGAGCGCCGCTTGCTCGAGACCTTCCCGGAAAGACTGGAGCTGGTGCGCACCGCGGCACAACGCTGCAAGACGATCGTCGATGGACTCTTACAGTTCTCGCGTCAGGACGATGCCGAGCTCGGCGCGGTCGACCTGCGGGAAGTGCTTGTTCGCACGTTCGATCTGATCGGCTCCCAGCTGCGGCGCGGCCAAGTGCGCTGGAGCCTGGATCTCGAGCCCGGCCTGCCGCCGGCTTGCGCCAACGCCAATCAGCTGCAGCAGATCTTCACCAACCTGGCGCTCAATGCCATGCAGGCCATGCCGTCGGGTGGCGAGCTGGAGGTCGTCGGCCGTACCGGCGCCGAGGACGCCGAGCGCTGCGAGATCCGCTTCCGCGACAGCGGCAGCGGCATCTCACCCGATCATCTCGAGCGCATCTTCGAACCCTTCTTCACCACCAAGGCTCGTGGTGAGGGCACCGGGCTCGGGCTTTCGATCGCCTTGGGTATCATTCAGCGCCATGGCGGCGAGATCACCGTCGATTCGACTCCTGGAGAGGGTACGACCTTTCTCATTCGGCTGCCGCGGTTCGCGCAGCGAGGAGCCAGCTGATGGGGGCTCGGGTCGAGGTGCTGGTGGTCGATGAAGCGCCGGTGATCGGCGAGCTGTTCCGTGCGACGCTCGATCCCGAGCGCTTCCACGTTCAGCAGGCGAGCTC
>JBCCEE010000411.1:0-7974 GCA_039030415.1 Acidobacteriota bacterium | reverse complement strand
GATCAGCTTGGCGAGCTTGCGATGCTCGAGCACGTGCCCGGCGATCTCGTGCTGGGGTGCGAGAAGGGTGAGCACTTCGACGTCGGTCGAGTAGCCGCTCTTGATGCGCTTGAGCACCGGCAGGCCAAGGTCCTCGAACAGGACTTGGCCGAGCTGCTGGACCGATCCGACGTTGAAGCGCGAGCCGGCGAGGGTGAAGATCTTCTCCTCGATCTCCGCCAGCTGGCCGCGCAAGTCGTTGCCCATCACCCTGAGGTCGGAGGGGTTGACGGCGATGCCGTCGAGCTCGATGGCAGCGAGCAGGCTGGCGAGCGGCAGGTCGATCTGCTCGAAGTAGCCCACCAGCTCGAGGGCTTCGAGCCGCTGCCGCAGCAGCGGCCAGGAACGGGCGATAGCATCGGCGCGCTGGCAAGACCAAGGCGTAAGGCGTTGGGCAGCGACCCGGGTGAACAGAGTCTGGCGTTTGCCCGCTCCGAGCACCTGCTTGGGCGGCGGCAGCGTCTGCTGGAGGTACTCGCGAGTGATCTGGCCTAGGCCGTGGGGCATGAGCTTGGTCGGCTCCACCAGGAAGGACTCGAGCTGGGTGTCGCCTACCACGCCGTGCACTTCGATTCCCACCCGCAGCAGGCAGGTGCGGAGGTTCTTGGTGCCGTGAGTGATCTTGGGGCGTTCAGCATCCTCGAGCCAGGGCCTCATGCGCTCGACGCCAGCCTTGCCGAGGCCGCTGAGGCCATTCAAGGGAATCCAGCGGGCGCGTCCAGCGGTAGCGCAGACGGCGACGCCGGCCAGCGGGCCGCGCACCGGTAGGAAGGCGTCGATCAGCGGGTAGATGGCCACCGGTGCGTCGAGCGGCAGGGTGGCGAGGAAGGCATCGAGATGCTCGAGGGTGAGGCACGCGGCGTATTCCGCCGGGGCGTCTTTGGTCTCAGAAGTCGGCGCCCCAGAGCCCAGTGCCGTCGACGCCTCAGTCGTCGAGCCGACGGCTTCGTTGTCGATCAGGGAATAAAACTCGAGCTCCTTGAACAGCGGGTTGAGCTGCTCAGGAGACGGTAGGCTGAGGCGCAGGTCGTCCAGGCCCCCGGAGATGACGGTGTCGAGGGGTACGTCGACGTCGATCGCGGCGAGCTCGCGCGACAGCAGGGCCTGCTCGCGATGCTCGGTGAGCCGCTTGCGGTAGCGGGCCGGCAGCTCGTCGAGGTGATCGAAGAGCGCGTCGAGCGATCCATAGTCGGCGAGCAGCTGAGCGGCGCCCTTGGGACCGATGCCGGGCACCCCCGGGATGTTGTCTGAAGGGTCGCCGGTCATCGCCAGCCGGTCGACGAAGTGCTCGGGAGCCACTCCCCAGCGCTTGCGCACCAGCTCCGGACCGTAGACCACGTCGCGCAGCGTATCGACCAGGCGCACCTGGTCCGAGACCAGCTGAGCGAAGTCCTTGTCGCCGGAGACGATAAAGACCTCCATGCCGGACTCGATCGCCTGACGGGTGAGGGTGCCGATGACGTCGTCGGCTTCGTAGCCCGGTATCCGCAGCATCGGGAAACGGTGCGCCGCTACCACGCGGTCGATCCATGGCAGCTGCTGGCGCAGCCGCTCGTCCATGGCCGGGCGCTGCGCCTTGTACTCCGGATACTTCTCGGCCCGAAACGTCGGGCCGGGGGCGTCGAACACCACGGCGCCGCGCTTCGGTCGGCGCCCCGAGAGCACCTTGCGGAACATGGTGGCGAAGCCGTAGATGGCGTTCGTCGGCAGCCCGTCGGCGGTCGCCAGATGGGTCGGGATGGCGTGGTACGCCCGATAGATGAGGGCGGTGCCGTCGACGAGGATCAGGCGGTCGGGAGAGGCCATGGTGCGGCGCCAGGATAGCACTGGCGCCGCGTTGCGAGTGTCCGCAACTGCGCTGTGCTAAAGCGAAGTACTTTGCCGGGTCAGCGCCAGCCGGCAGGGTAGAATGCGAGAAACACCAGTAACCGGTAGTGATGGCCATGCAAACTCGCAGGCGAGCGCAAGGTGGCACACGACCTCGGGTTGTCGGTCGATCCGACGGCGTCGAGGCTTGTACAGAAGCAGATCCAGGCTTGCCTGCCGGGCCGGGTTGCCACTCGAAAACACGAAGACCGACTTGATGAAGGAGAGTACGTGCTGACGGCTGCAACTCTGCTGGTCTCTATCGCAACTCTGTATGCCGTGATCGGACTGCTTTTCGCGATCGCGTTTGTATGGAAGGGCGTGGGCAAGATCGATCCCTCAGCGGTTGAAGGAACCCTCGGGTTCCGGCTGCTGATCATTCCGGGTACGGTCGCTCTGTGGCCGCTCCTGGCGCGCCGCTGGCTGACCGCCCAGGGGCCGCCGGAAGAATGCAATCCGCATCGCGTCGCCGCTCGCAGAGGTGAGCGATGATCGCGCCGCTCAGGCGCCGCCACCGCTGGATGACGGCAATCCTGGCGGTCGTCGTGCTGGGCCTCTACGTCGCCGCTTTGGCGGGGCGTCCCGCGGCGCCGCGGACGAGCGAGCTGCCGGCTGCGAGGGTCGAGCCCGCCGGTGAAGTGGTGGCGGAATACGATGATCTGTTCCGTCATCCAATCACCACCCGGGTGCGCTCCTCGGCGGCGGGTTGGCAGCTCGAGCTGACGCCGAGCCAGCCGCTGGCGAAGCCGGAAGTGCTGGTCTACTGGACCTCGGAAGGCGAGACGGGCGGGCCGGGGCTGCCGGCCGATGCGTTTCTGCTCGGCGCGCTCGCCGGCGCTCGGCCACGGACGATGACGCTGCCAGCCGCCGCTCAGGGGCGGCCGGGGCAGTTACTGCTGTATAGCCTGGGGCATCAGGAGATCGTAGATTCCGGAACGCTGCCGGCGCACGGCGACGCCGCCATCGAGTCGACCCTAGCCGCACCGATCGACGAGTCGGCAGTCGAGGTGACAGGCGAGGAGGAGGCGCGATGAGCGTTTCGTATCAGGCAGTGCAGTGGAATCGCCAGAAGCGCATCTATGACAGCGTGATCTTGGGCGGCCTGGCGCTCTACCTCGCGCTGTTCATAGGCGTCGGCTTCGCCCGCCATCCGACGGCGACGATCGAGATCCTGCTGATCCGTGGATTCGGCACCGCGGCGCTACTGTTGCTACACGTCATTCTGTCGATCGGTCCGCTGTGCCGCATCGACTCTCGATTTCTGCCGCTGCTCTACAACCGCCGCCATCTGGGCGTGACGATGTTCGTGCTCGCCCTCGCTCACGGGTTGTTCTCGCTGATCACGTTTCACTTCCTCGGCAATCTCAACCCGCTGGTCAGCCTGCTGGTGTCCAACACCCGTTTCGACAGCCTCAGCCAGTTTCCGTTTCAGCCTTTGGGGGCTGCGGCGCTGGCGATCCTCTTTCTGATGGCGGCGACCAGTCACGACTTTTGGCTGGCCAACCTCTCGGCGCCGGTATGGAAGGCGCTGCACATGCTGGTCTATGTGGCCTACGCGCTGATCGTGGCGCACGTCGCGCTCGGCGTTCTGCAGGCCGAGACCAGTCCGCTTTTGGCCGGCCTCCTCGGGCTGGGAGTGGTGTGGGTGTTCGGCCTGCATCTCTACGCCGGCCGACGCGAAGCGACGCTAGACGGTCAGCAAGTCAGCGCCCGCGCTGATGGTTGGGTGGACGTGTGCGCGGTCGACGACATCCGCGAGAAGCGCGGCAAGATCGTCACCCTCGCTGGCGAGCGGGTGGCGGTGTTTCGCTACGACGGCAAGATCTCGGCGATGTCGAATGCCTGTCAGCACCAGAACGGACCGCTGGGGGAGGGCAAGATCGTCGACGGCTATGTCGTCTGCCCGTGGCACGGCTTTCAATACCAGCCGGACTGTGGCGCCTCGCCGGCGCCGTTCACTGAGAAGATCCCGACCTTCCGCGTGGCGGTGGAATCCGGTCGAGTGCTGGTTGATCCGCACCCCAATCCACCGGGCACTCGGGTCGAGCCGGCGTCGATCGAAGGAGGGGCCAGCCATGGCTGATCACGAACCCCGCGACGAGCTCTACACGGGATATCTGCCGACCGCTCCCGACGGTATCGCACGGCGCGTGCGCTCGGCCGTGGTTCTGCTGTTCGTCCTGACCGTGGCCGTGGCGCTGGTGCTGGTCTTCGGCCAGCGCGGGTTCTCGGCTGCGATCTACGAGTTCCTGGTCTTTCGGGACTTTTCCGGCGTGATCTCCGAAGAGCCTTATCCCACTCTAGCGGTCGAGCGTCCCGGGGCGTTGAATGGCGAAGCGACGTCACGCATGTACCTGGTAGCCGAAGGCAAGTTCGGTGCCGAAGATGAAGTGGCAGGTCTCGATGGCCAGCACGTCCAGCTGCAGGGAGCGCTGATCTACCGTGACGACCAGACGATGGTCGAGATCAAGCAGGGCAGCGTGGCGGCCAGCGGTGAGTCCGCAGCTGCAGCGTCGACCGTCCGCGACCTCGGGACGGCGACTTTCGTCGGCGAGATCGTCGATAGCAAGTGTTTTCTCGGTATCATGAAGCCCGGTAATACCAAGCCCCACCGGGCATGCGCCACGCGCTGTATCGCTGGCGGCATTCCTCCGGTCTTTCTGCTCAGCGACGATAGCGGCCCCGCCGCCTATCTGATGCTGGTCGATGCCGAAGGCGGGGCGGTGAATCAGGAGGTGCTGGACATGGTCGCAGAGCCACTCGAGATCACGGGCCGTATCAGACAGATTGATGATCTGTTTGTGCTCGAGGCAGATCCTTCGACCTACCGTCGCGTGTCAGAATAGCCGGTGGGGGAATAACGCACAGATTGGGCGGAGGCTCTCTAGGAATATTTGGCGGGGAGCGACGTATTGAGATCAGGAGTACGCTCGATGCCAGAGCCGATAACCCGTCAGCTGACCGTCTATCCGCCCTGCCCTGACTTGCTGCCGTCCGGCGAGCTTCGGGAGGGACGCTACGAAGTACGGTTTGCGTGCAATATGGGGGAGCTCGACGAGCTCCTCCGACTGCGTTTCGAGATCTTCAACATCGAGCTCGGCGAGGGTCTCGAGTCGTCCTACGAAACCGGGCGCGACGAAGACGAGTTCGATCCGGTTTGTCATCATCTGATCGTCGTCGAGCGCGCCACCGGTCGCATCATTGGGACCTATCGGCTGCAGACCAGCGCCATGGCCGAGCAGAATATTGGCTTCTATTCCGATGCCGAATTCGATCTCGGGCGCTTCCCCCCTCGAGTCTTGGCTGACTCGGTGGAGGTTGGACGCGCGTGCATCGCGCTGGAGCACCGCAATACTCAGGTTCTGTTCCTGCTCTGGAAGGGCTTGGCGCGCTATATGGCGGCCACGGGACAGCGTTATCTCTTTGGCTGCTGCTCCCTGACCAGCCAGGATCCCGAAGAGGGCTGGGCGGTGATGGCGCTGCTCCAAGAGCGCGGTCAGATCCATCCCGAAGTAACGACGGTTCCGCGGGCGGAATACGAGTGCCGGCGCGAGCCAGAAGCCGAACCGTGGCCGCCTGGCAAAGTCAAGATCCCCAAGCTTTTTCGGATCTACTTGCGCCATGGCGCCCTGGTGTGCGGGCCGCCTGCGATCGACCGCCGCTTCAAGACCATCGACTTCCTGGTGATTTTCGACGTCGCCGCCATGGACGTGCGTCGATTCCGGACGTTTTTCGGTTGAGTCTTCGGTGGCGGCGCCGCTGGGCGTTCTACCTCGTTCTGCTGTTGGCGTCCCACCTCACCCGCTGGGTGGGCCGCGACGAGCCTGAGCTGGATCTCGCCGAGCCAGGAAGTCAGTCGATCGAGACCGCGGTGGTCGGTGGTGACACCGAGAGCTCGATACGCTTCGCCTACCGCGAGTGGGGCGAATCCGGGCCCGGGCGGCCGGTGGTCCTGCTGATCCACGGCAGCCCCGGCAGCGCCGACAACTTCGATCTTCTCGCGCCGCTGCTGGCCGAACGTTACCGTGTGATCGCGCCTGACTTGCCCGGCTTCGGCGTTTCGACGCGGAAGGTGCCCGATTACTCGATCCTGGCCCACGCACGCTACTGCCTGGATCTCATGCGCCAGCTCGGGATCGACCGAGCCCATATCGTCGGGTTCAGTATGGGTGGCGGCGTGATGCTACACATGGCAGAGCTCGAACCCGAGCGGGTGCACTCGGCCGTGCTGCTATCGGCGATCGGGGTTCAGGAGCTCGAGCTCCTTGGACAGTACCATCTCAATCATGCGGTGCACGGTCTGCAGCTCGCAGGTCTGTGGCTGCTGCTCGAAGGGACACCGCACTTTGGATTGTTCGACGAATCGCCGCTCGATCTGTCTTACGCGCGCAACTTCTTCGATACCGATCAGCGTCCGCTACGCGGCTTCTTGGAGCGCTTCCAGCATCCACTGCTGATCATCCACGGCGAAGGGGACGTGCTGGTGCCCTACGCCGCGGCGATCGAGCACCATCGTCTAGTTCCGCAGAGCGAGCTGGTGTCGCTCGATGCCAACCACTTCATGGTGTTCGCCGAGCCCCAGCGGCTGGCGAAGCCGCTGGTCGATTTCTTCCAGCGCGTCGAAATGGGAGTGGCTCCGTTGCGGGCAGACGCCGGCGCTGAACGAATCGCCGCGGCGGAAGATCCCGACGGCTTTCAGCCCGCTCGCACCACCGGCTTGGCCCTAGTGCTAGCGCTAGTGTTGATCGCCCTCGCGACGCTGGTGAGCGAAGATCTCACCTGCATCGCCGCCGGCCTGCTGGTGGCGCAGGGTAGCCTGGGCTTCGTCGAGGCGGCGATGGCTTGCTTCATCGGTATCTTCTTGGGTGACCTGATGCTCTACGGCCTCGGTCGCCTCGGCCGGCCCTGGCTCGGCAAGGCTCCCTTGAAGTGGTTCATCTCGCAGGCGGACATCGATCGCAGCCGCCGCTGGTTCGACCGGCGCGGCTCGCTGGTGATTTTCCTGAGCCGCTTTCTGCCCGGAACCCGGCTGCCGACCTACGTCTCCGCAGGCCTGCTGCGCACCAACGTCTGGTGGTTCTCGATCAATCTGCTGATTCCGGTGGCACTGTGGACGCCGCTGCTGGTGTATTTGGCCGAGCTGGTCGGAGATCGCTTCTTCGACTCCTTCGAGGTTTTTCAGCAGTACGCCCTGCCGGGCTTCGTCGGTTTGATGCTGTCGGTGTGGTTGTTGATCTCACTCGGACGATCGCTGGCCACGCACCGCGGTCGGCGTCTGCTGGTGGGGTGGTGGAAGCGCAAACGACATTGGGAGTTCTGGCCGCGCTGGGCGTTTTATCCGCCGGTTGTGCTCTACGTCTTGTGGCTCGGGCTGCGGCATCGCAGTCTGACGGTCTTTACCGCAGCCAATCCTGGTATTCCCAACGGCGGCGGCTTCCATGGCGAATCGAAGGCTGAGATCCTCGAGGGCCTGAGCTCGAGATGGATCGCCCGCTTTCGCCGTTTACCGGCCGCGGCTGACCCGGCAGAGCAACGCGCCGCGGTCTCCGACTTCATGCGCGGTCTCGGCCTCGATTACCCGATCGTGCTGAAGCCGGATCAGGGGCTTCGAGGGGTCGGGGTGGCGGTGGTCGGCAGCGACGACGAGGTCGACACCTATCTCGCTGATCCCGACAAGCGCGGACGCGATCTGCTGGTGCAGGAGTATGTGGGTGGTCCGGAGCTCGGCATCTTCTACGTACGTCATCCCGACCAAGAGACGGGACGGATCTTCTCGATCACCGAAAAAGTTCGGCCCCACGTCGTCGGAGACGGCAGCTCGACGCTCGAGCAGCTCATCCTCGCCGACTCGAGGGCAGTGTCCCTGGCGCCGGTCTATTTCCATATCCTGGCTGCCGAGATCGACCGCGTTCCGGAGGTCGGGGAGCGCGTACAGCTCGTCGAGGTCGGATCACACAGCGGCGGCGTTGTCTGCCTCGACGGAAGGGACTACGAGACCGAGGAGCTGGCCGCGGCGATCGATGCGTTGAGTCACAGCTACGAAGGTTTCTATTTTGGTCGCTTCGATCT
>JBCCEE010000410.1:0-8004 GCA_039030415.1 Acidobacteriota bacterium | reverse complement strand
TTGCGACGCCGGATTCTTGATCGCTTGAGCTTCGTCGAGTATCACGGTGTCGAACTCGACGGTGGCCAGGAAGCCGATGTCGCGGCGCAAGGTGCCGTAGGTGGTCACCACGATATCGAAGTCGTTGATCTTGGGCTGCAGCGACTCACGGTCGGCACCGCTGTATTCGATCACCTTCAGCTTGGGGGTGAAATGAGCCGCTTCGTCGAGCCAGTTGTAGACCACGCTGCGTGGAGCAACCACGAGGTAGGGCAGGCCGGTGGTCTTCGAAGGCGTGCGATTGGCGCGCAGCAAGGCCAGCACCTGCACCGTTTTACCCAGGCCCATATCGTCGGCGAGTACACCGCCCAGGCCGAACTCACGCAGGAAGGTGAGCCAGCCCAGACCCTCACGTTGATAGCCGCGCAGGGTGCCCTCGAAGCCGCGCGGCTCCTTCTTGGGCTTGATGCGGTCGAACGACAGCAGCTTCTGGCGCAGCTTGGAGAACGCCGAGTCGACCGCCGGCGGCATGGCGGTTAGCAGGGCGTCGACCAGCAGGGCCTGGGACGGGATGAAGCGCAGGCCATCGTCACTCGAGCTAGTGGCGAGCTTCGACAGCGAGTCGTAGGTTTGCATCCAGGCTTCGGGCAGCAGACCCTTGGAGCCGTCTTCGAGCTCGATGAAGCGGTCGCCGCGTGAGATCGAGTCGAGGACTTTCGACAACTGCACCTGGTCTTCACCGAAGTCGACCTCACCGGAGAGCTCGAACCAGTCGATGCCGCTCTCGACCCGCAGCGACGGCGGGCTCGGCGGACGCATGGTGGCGCCGTGCACTTCAACCGACCAGCCGTCGGCCAGCAGCGGCTCGGCCACGACCGGCAGCGACTGCGGGTTGAGCTCCAGTCCGTGGCCCTGGTTGGACGCCACGGGCTGCAGCCCGAGCTCGAGCAGACGCACCAGTGCCGCGTGCTCGAGCTCCATGTCGCGCCGCAGGAACTTCTGGCCCTGCCAGTCGACGACCGCGGAGCGGGGATCGCCAGCGCTCAGCTGCATCGTGCCGTAGTCGAACGATAGCTCGGCGAGTAGCGGTGGATTCATCCAGGCGGGAGCGGGATCCGGTTCGAGCACCAGGTGGGGATGGGGCGTCGGGCGTTCTTCCGACAGCTGCAGCTCCGAGGGTGCCTCGAGTCGCGGCAGGTTGGGGAGCTCGAGCAATGCGGTCAGCGCGTCTTCGAGATCCTCTTTGGGAATCAGAATCTCATCGGTGCCGCGCAGCAGCGAGAGCCACGGCAGATCGCGCTGAGGCTCGATCTCGAGGCGGGCGATCGAGTCGCTGAGTAGGACCAACGCCGGGCCGGCGGCAACTGCAGCCGGCAAACCCGGCGTGGCGCCGGCGAGCGCAGCGACTCCACCGGCCGGCGGCCGTCCGTTGGCGCCACGGCCGTCTGCCGGCGGGCCGGTGGGAAGGATCAGCTCGGCGGCGCTCAGCGGGAGATTCTCGCCGTCTCGCTCCAAACCTCCGCGCAGGCGCGCGTTGCCGGCGGCGACGATCTCGAGGTGCAGCGCCAGCCGCCAAGCAGGAGAGGTGTTCCAGGACAGCGGCTGCAGGCCGCGCAATGCGCGACCGTCCCACCAGCCGAGGGTGCCTTTGGCGCACAGGTGGGACAGGACCGGATCATAGAGCTGCTGGGGGAGCCGCAAACGCTGCGTGCGGGCCGGATGGGTTTTGGATTGTCCGCGTCGATTTTGGCGGCTCGGCTGGTCGACCGGCAGCGAAGCAACGACCGCGAGAGCGTCCGCGGAATCCTCGCTGGCTTTGGGCAGCAGCATCGCGTCGATCTCCTCGAGGTCGAGGCTGGTGCGCTTGAGCTTGCCGGGCTTGCCGGAGTTGTTTCGGCCGCGGCCAAAGATATCGAGCACCAGGCCGCTGGTGCCGAGGCTGGCCGTCGTATTGATCAGGAAGAAGACATCGACCGCCGGCCGGATCGGAGCCATCGGAACAGCCTGGGCGGCGCTCGACAGCGAGACGCTCTCTTCGCGTACCGAAGCGAACTGCGAACGCCACGAGATGGCCATGCCATGCTCGTTGCTGCTACCTCGGCCGCCGCGCTTGCGCCGATTCGAGCGCGTTCGCGTGCGTTTGGCCGGCGCTTGCACCTGGACATGACCATCGTTGACCAGCCCTAGGTCCGGCCAGGCCTGAAGCCGATCCTTGCGCAGGCCGAGACGGTCTTTGCCCGGAGGTTGATTTTCCGGTCCGGTCTCGGCCAGCGCCAGCAGGGTAGCCCACAGATGCTTGCACGGGCTGCCGCCGGCGAACCGCTGGCAGTCACAAAACGCATGCAGCACCCGCTCTCCAGCGACCCGGGACCAATCGAGGCCCACCGCATAGGCCTGCCGTTCTGTGCCCTCGACTCGCGCCTTGGCTCGGGTGCCGTCGATCACCAAACTGACTCGGCCTTCCGAGAAGTAGCGTGCGCCACGCTGGCGGTCGCCCTGCTGAAAATGAGATCGGCTCCGCTTGTGCAGCGGTACGGGGCGGTTCTTGGCGGCACGCGAACGTTTGCGACTCCTGCGTCTCGGGGGACGCGGCGGACGCGGCGGACGAGCTTCGTTGGTTGATTCAGTCATACAGATGTAGTTCTGGCAATGAGTTCAAAGTATTGACGGGAGGGCGGATGGGCCTGCCGTTCCCGAGGTTGCTCGGGCAGTTTTCGGGGCCGCGGCCACGGCGCAGCGTCGGACCAGGAAAACCGGCGACGGCAACGGGCAGGCGGCAGCTATTCAACCTCTTCTACTAACCAGATATCTCCTGTCGTTTCGGCCAGCTCGTAGACGATCTGATGGCCTTTGGGTGACCAGGCCGGGTATCGAACATAGGCATTGAGTCGTGGCGATTCGGTCAGACGGTGCTCTCGACCGGTCGTCCGAGAGACCCACCACAAGTTCCATTCACCATCACGTAGCGCTGCAAAAGCAACTTTGTCGCCGTCTGGCGAGAAGCTGAACGGCCAGTTCTGACCTCCTTCAGAGGTCAGCTGCAGAGGCTCGCCACCGGCTGCCGGCATCACCATGAGGTGACTTTCGTCGCCGGTTTTGCTCTGGAAGGCCAGCCATTCGCTGTCTTGTGACCAACAAGGGAACCCCATGAACTCGGCGCCGAACGTCAGTTGCCGACGTTTGCCGTCGGCGAGCGTCATGACCCAGAGGTTGACGCCGAGCTCCGTGGACCGCGAGTGGAAGGCCAACCGGGTACCGTCGGGCGATAGTTTAACCCAGTCGACGTCCTCGTCGAGATCTGTGAGCATCTTATTGTTCTCGGAATCCAGCTCGATCGACCACAAACTGCGTTTGCCGTCGTTCAGAGACAGGTAGGCGAGCCGTTCGTTGTCGAGCCAGCTGGGCTGTGTCGTCTTCCAGGGATCGACGGTCACCTGCTGAGCTTCAGAACCGTCTTCGCGCATCCGCCAGACCGCGACGTTGAAGCCATGCTGCCAGCGATCGAAGGCCACCAGCTGGCCGTCGTTCGAGAACACCGGGCGATTGTTGCGCCCGGAGCCTTGGGTGAGGGCGTACGGTGATCCGGCTGTGACGCCGGTCGCGGGATCGATTGGCATGCTCCACAGATTGCTGACCGTTTTCATCGCGGTGTAGGCCATCTTGGCGCCGTCGGGCGAGGTGGCTACCTGACGGATACTGGCCAGGCCGAGGTTGGCGATCTGCACCGCTTCACCGTCGGGTTGGCCGGTCTTGACCGAAACCGGAACCTGCCACAGCGCATTGACTTCGCGGGCGCGCGAAGAAAAGTAGATGCTGTGGCCGTCCGGGGCGAAGGTCGGATCGTACCCGGCTTGCGCCTCGGTGGTGATTTGATGGAGCGCTTCGGTGGCGAGGTCGATGATCCAGATCTCGGTGGCGCCGCGCTGCGGGGAAGCCGAGAAGACGATCCGCCGACCGTCGGGTGAGAAGGCGGGGTTGGCGTGACCGCCGTGGGGTTTGCCAGAACGGGTGAGCTGCCGCCGTCCGCTGCCGTCCTTGCGGACCAGCCACAGCGTCGAAAGGGAGAGCGCCGGGGATGTCGTGTCGGAGAGCAGCGGCGAGCTCTCGCTTTGGAAAGCGATCAGCGTGCCATCCGGCGACCAGGCGGGCCTCGAGCCGAACTGCGTGACCCTCTGCGGCGCTCCGCCGTCCGCCGCGATCTGCCAGATGCCGCCGAGCCCTTTGGAGTGGTAGATCAACGTCTTGCCGTCCGGCGACCAGGCGGGCTCGAAGTTGTTGGCGCCGTCCGACGTGAGCTGGACCTCGCGGCCACCGGCGCTGAGGTCTCTCACCATGATCTCGAACGCTCCGGCACGATCCGACGTGTAGGCCAGAGCGTTGCCGTCCGGCGAGAAGGTCGGATCGAGCTCGAGCCCTGCCGAAGTGGTGAGCTGAACCGGATTGAAATTCGCCAGTGGGCTGGGCGGTGAGCGCTCGGCGAGGCGTAGCCAAAGGGCGCCGGCCGCCAGAACGACGAGCAGCAGACCCAGCGCCAGCGGCCAGGGGTTGCGGCGTTTGGCGGGTGGCGCAAGGTCCGGGCTCGACGCGCGTGGCGCCTCCCGAATCCAGTCGGTCGGCGGGGTTACCGTACCGGAGGGCTGAGTGAAGTACTCGTCGCCGAGCAGCGCGACGGCCACTTCGCGAGCGGTTGCGAGGCGCTCGCGAGGGTCGTTGGCCAGGCATTCCAGAATGACCCTTTCCCAATGCGGATCGAGATCCGGCGCGAACTGGCTCGGCGAAGCCGGCGGCTCGCTGACCCGCTTGGCCAGCAGCGACATCGGGTTGGGCGCACTGTAGGGACGCTGACCGGTCATCATCTCGAACAGCACGACACCCAGCGAATAGACGTCGCTGGCTGGCGACAGCTCTTCCCCGTAGAGCTGCTCCGGCGACATGTAGTCGGCGGTGCCGACGATGCGCATTTCGCCGGTGAGCGGCGTGCGGGTGTCCTCGGGCGAAGGCGTCGCCAGGCGAGCGAGTCCGAAGTCCGTCACTACCGCCCGCAGTGGCCCGTCGTCGGTGGTGTCCGGCACCAGCATGACGTTCGACGTCTTGAAGTCGCGGTGAATGATGCCCGCGGTATGAGCGGCGGTCAGCGCTTCGGTCATCTGCACGATGAGCGGCAGTGCCTCTTCCGCGGTCATGGGGCCCTGGCGCTGCAGGGTGTCTTCGAGGGTGTCACCCTGCAGCAGCTCCATCGTCACGAAGGTCGTTTCGCGGCCTTCGAACAAGCCTTCGGTTGGCGTGTGCTGGTAGAGATCGTGCAGTCGACAGACGTTGCGGTGGGTCACCTTGCGAGCCAGCTGGATCTCACGACGGAAGCGCCGCATGACGCGCTCGTCACCGATCGAACGCCGGCTCAGGAACTTGAGCGCCACCCGATCACCGAGGACCTTGTCCTCCGCTTCATAGACCTCGCCCATACCGCCGGCGGCGATGAAGCGCACGATGAGAAAGCGGTCGGCGACCAGCTGTCCGGTAGGGACGGTTTGCGTCACGGCGATAGCTCGCGAGAGATCAGGCTCGATACGACAGGTAAGCGAGGGGCTGCGATCGCTCTAAATCCATGCTCCAAACGGTTGGAGGCCTCTGCGGTGGGATAGATTGGGAGGTGCCGATGCCCACCGAGTCACCCAAGAATCTGCACGTGCCAGAGTCTGCGCGTGCCGTCGAGCCAAACGAGCTGCGAGTGGTGAACGCAGCGTTTCATCGGCACGCGTTTCGTCGACACGCGACCTACGTTCGGCGTCCCGGGGCTTGGCACCCCTTGGCTGAACGCCTGATGCGCTTTCCCCTTCTGAGGACGTGGTCCGCGCGTGCCAACGCATAATAACACTCCGCTGCGAGGTCGTGGAACCTCGGCCAATCCACGAAATCGTTTCGAGCGCCTCGAGGTCGAGCTCGACGAGCCGCGCACCGAGGGGCCCAAGACGCAATTCCTGCGTGATACCGCCCGGTCGATCATCGCCACCAATCAGAGCCCGGACCTGCCGTTCGACGCCTCACTCAACCCCTATCGCGGCTGCGAGCACGGCTGCACGTACTGTTACGCTCGCCCGACCCACGAGTTTCTCGGTTTCTCCGCTGGGCTCGATTTCGAGAGCCGGATCCTGATCAAGGAAGAGGCGCCGGCGCTGCTGCGTCACGAGCTCGCGGCGCCAGGCTGGCAGCCCAAAGTCCTGGCGATGAGCGGCGTGACGGACGCCTATCAGCCGGTCGAGCGACGCCTGAGGCTGGCCCGCGGCTGCCTCGAAGTCTTGGCCGAGACCCGCCACCCGGTGCTGGTGGTGACCAAGAACGCTCTGGTGGCGCGGGACGCCGATCTCCTGGCGGAGCTAGCGCGTCACGACGCGGCGGCGGTCTTGATCTCGGTGTCGAGCCTCGATGGCGACTTTTTGCGCCGCCTCGAGCCGCGTACCCCGCATCCCCGCGAGCGTTTCAAAGCGATGCGCAGGCTGGCCGAGGCGGGGGTGCCGGTGGGGGTGCTGGTGGCCCCGATCGTGCCGGGCTGCAGCGATCACGAGATCCCGCAGGTGCTGGCGGCCGCCGCCGACGCGGGGGCGTCATTCGCTCGCTATACCCTGCTGCGACTGCCCGGCATTGTCGCCGAGCTGTTCGATACCTGGCTTCAGGAGAATTTTCCCGACCGCCGCGACAAAGTCTTGAATCGCGTTCGTTCGCTGCGCGGCGGCCGATTGAACGATCCGCGCTTTGGCTACCGGTTTCATGCCCAGGGGCCTTTTGCGGAACAAGTTCGCGGCCTGTTCGCGATGAGCTGTCGCCGGCTGGGCCTCACCGTCGACCCGCCGGCACTGTCGACCGCCGCCTTCCGGCGTCCTGGCGGCGATCAGCTCACTCTTTTCTGATAGGTCCTATTCTGACAGGACCTATTCTGACAGGACCTGTCCTGACAGTGTGCCGCTACTCGGGCCAGCGCGCCAGGTTGCCGTCGGCCCAGACGATGTCTTGATCGTAGTCGGTAGCAACGAACGGGCCGACCTGGTAGGTCGTGCCGTCGAAGACGCCATCGCGGCCGGCACTGCGTACGACAAAGACTTCCGGACCCTGCAGATTGCCGCTGAAATAGAATTCCCAAGGATTACCCCAGCGGTCGAATTCCGGTACCCAATTGATGTACCGAGGTTTCAGCAGGGACGCGACATCGTCGCGCGTCATCGGTACCGGGTAGTTGGCGAGGTCGACCGAGTTGCCAAGACTGGCCGATCCCCCTTGCGAGGCTAGCCATGGCATACAGGCACTGCCGATAGCGCGTGCGGTGTTCATGACTCGAAGCTGCTTGGCCTGTTGGGTGAACGATCCGAAGTTGAGCGTCAAAATCGAGATCAGCAGGGCGAGAATCAGCAGGCACACCATCAGCTCGATCAAAGTGAAACCTGATTGTTTAGAGGCACGACGCATTTCCCAAATCCTTTCTAAAGATGGGTTGAAAGAACGTTGCTTGGGCAGCCCGTAGCGTCAGGCTAACGCTCGGTTTGCAAAACGTGCGTGCTAAAATTTGACGAGAAATCGCTACGCTGGATAGCCTCCCCAGGCCCGCGCTAGCCATGACACATCACCGGTAGGTTCGAGTCGCCACAGGCATCCAGGATCAAGCCTCCAGAGTCAGGCCCCCAGAGTCACGCCGCAATGTGGCAAGCCGAACCGAGAACGAGCTCCAGCGGATGAACGGCAGCATCCTGACCCTAGCGGTGGACGGTCAACCGCGCGCTCGAATCGACCTCGAACGAGAGTGTGAAGTCCGTTGCGACATCGATTCCGGAGCCGAGGTGCTCGAGGTTTGGGCCGAGGATGCTGACGGTCGCTTCCTGCTGGCGGCTCTGCGGGTGCCGTTCGACCCGAAGACCGGTCGCCAGCGAGCGACCGCGACTTCGGTGGGTTTGCCGGCGGGCCAGAGCCTGGCCCTCGAGGTGACGCCCAAGGCGTCCGGTGAGGACGCCAGCGCTAGCGAAGCCGAAGCCGGCGCGG
>JBCCEE010000409.1:0-8027 GCA_039030415.1 Acidobacteriota bacterium | reverse complement strand
GGTGGCACACACTTCGAAGTCACCACGCGCTGCTTGCATGGACGCTATCTGCTGCCCGCGAGCAACCACTTTCGAAGCATCGCCATCGGCATCATGGCTAGAGCCAAGGAGCGCTATCCCGTCGAGATCTATGCCTTCAGCGGGCTGCGCAACCACATCCATTGGCTGCTCGGCGCCTACGAGGTCGACGATCTCTCCAAGTTCGTCGGCTACGTCAAGAGCAACCTCGCGCGTGAGGCCGGCCGCATCGTCGACTGGCGAGAGAAGTTCTGGGCCAGGCGTTTCAAGGCCATCGAGATCAGTGACGAGGAGGAGGCCTGGATCGGCAGACTCAGGTACGTCCTCAGTCACGGCCCCAAAGAGAATCTCGTGCTCAGATGCCGCGATTGGCCGGGATTGCAGTGCATTGACGCGGTGACTCGAGGCGAGCCGCTGGTCGGATTCTGGCGGGATCGTTCTTCGGAGTACGAAGTCAGGAGACAAGGCAAGGATCTCGACGCCGACGCCTTCACCCAGGACTACACCTTGGAGCTCGATCCGCCGCCCTGCTGGCAGCATCTCTCCCGCGAGGCTATCCAGCAACGGTTCTCAGAGATGGTCGAGGAGATTGACGCCGAGTCCGCTCGCCGCGTGATACTAGGCGGCATGACACCGCTCGGCGCCCGAGCCATTCGCCAGCAGCATCCGCACGATCGGCCCGAACGCTCGAAACGCTCGCCGGCTCCAGCGGTGCATGCGGCTTCGAAGGCGATCCGAAAGCAGATGCAGGAAGCCTACCGGCTATTCGTCGAAGCCTACCGTTCAGCCGCGGCGCGTTTGCGAGCGGGTGACTACGGCGTCGAGTTTCCTCAGGGCTGCTTTCCTCCGCCAAGGCCATTCGTGCCTTGTGATGCGGGCTTACCCTCATGCCGAGCGGGACCGGCGTTCGCTCCTGGATAGCAATCCTCATCGTCCGAGACCTTCCGATTCGGCTGGCACTTTCCGTCGGCTGGCACTGCCCGTCGGGGGCGCGATGGACGCGAGGAAACGGGCTGAATCAGCTCCATCTCGGCAAGCCTTCACAGGTGTCACCTAGTGGCTTGTGAAATCACAGGGTCGATTCACAAGTATCCAGTGTTGACTTGTGAATCTGAGCCTCATCATCACAAGTAACAGGCGTACGCTTCTCAATTGACCCTCAGACTTCATAGGTAACAAACGTTTGCCTATGAAGGCGATGTCGTCTTGATAACCGTACAAGCGTTGCCTGTGAATCTCAGCCTCGTCTTCACAGCCGTAGCTTTTTTACTTCTCAATCCCAGTCTCTGATTGAGAGACGTCACCTCTTAGCTTCTCAATCACAGGGTCAGATTGAGAAGCGTTCGCTTGTTACCTGTGAAGACACGCGGGACATTGAGAGGCGTCAACAGAACACTCATCAAGACCCTCTGGTCTTCCAAGATACCGCCGGGGTTCGCGCCTGTATCTTGCCATCGGCGCTGGTGCAGCCGGGAATGGATGCGATTGCCGCAGCGGATGGCGGTCCTCCGCGATTGCGGTGCACCAGATTCCGGACGAGGCCCGGCGGCCCGGCGCTTGGTGCCACCCGATTCGGAGAAGGGCTTGGTGCCACCCGATTCGGAGCCGCCGTGCCACCCGATTCGGAGAAGGCCGGCTTCTCTGACGGCAAAGAAGGATCCAGCCGGTCACGAGCAACGAATCTCTCCGGTGTGATCGGCATCCTCCTCTTCTTCACCATCTGGCTCGGCGGCTCCGGGCTGATCGTTGGTGCCTGGCTGAGCCCGGTACTTCCGGGCGGCTGGGCGACCGTCGGGGCTGGCATGGCGGGCGGCGCGGTGGCGATGATCACCCTGGTGCGCGGCTTTCTGGGTGCTTCGTACCCCTCGGCCCTCACCCGGCTGCTTATCCTGCGGCCGATGTGGTACGCCATGTTGGTGCTGCCGCTGCTGGCGATCGTCAGCCTGATCGGCGCGGCGGTGGGCCTGGCGTTCGGGTCCGCCGGCGACGGTGCCCGCTGGACGATCGCCATCTGCGCCGCGCTGATGGTGGTGCTGGGGCTGGCCGGCTGGGCCGGCAGCCGACGTCTGGTGGTGAAGCAGCTGGAAGTGCGCATGCCGAGGCTGCCTCAGGCCTTCGACGGTCTGCGCGTCGTGCAGATCTCGGATCTGCACGTCGGGCCGCACACCTCGCGCCGTTTTCTCAGGCGCGTGGCGGAGGCGGTACGGCAAGCCGAGCCCGATCTGATCGCTATCACCGGCGATCAGGTCGACGACTTCGCCCGCGACGTGGCGCTGTTCAACGAAGCCTTCAGCGAGCTCGAAGCGCCCCTCGGCACCTTCGCCGTCGCCGGCAACCACGACGTTTACGCCGGCTGGGAGGCGGTGCAGCGCGGCATGGAGGAAGCCGGGTTCACGGTGCTGGTGAACCGTGCGGTCGCCCTCGGCCATGACGGCCAGCGGCTGTGGGTCGCGGGCACCGGGGATCCCGCTGCCCGCAGCTGGCAGCGGCAGGGCGGCCACAGCGCGGTGCCCGATATCAATCGCACCCTGGCGGGTATCCCGGCGGATGAAGCGGTCCTGGCCCTGGCCCACAACCCGGTGCTGTGGCCTGCCCTCGTAGAGCGCGGTGTCGACCTCACGCTGAGCGGCCACACCCACTACGGCCAGTTCGCCATCCCGTCGCTACGCTGGTGCATGGCGTCACCCTTCCTCGAGCTGGCCATGGGCTGCCACCGTCGCGGCCACTCGCTGCTCTACATCCATCCCGGCAGCAACTTCTGGGGCATCCCCTTCCGCCTCGGCGCCTACCCCGAGATCATGGTGCTGACGCTGCGCTCGAGCCTGGATGCAACGGCAGAATTCGTCCAGCCGAGCGAGCCCTAGCGTCCGGTCCGGCGCAAACGGCTCTCCGAAGTATCGTCCTCTCCAGCGGACACTCGCCACCTCCGCGGGGGCCAAGGGAGCCCGATCTATCTGCGTAAATCGTACGAATAAGCTGGCATACGGCTTGCTGTTCTTTGAACTCGACATCGAGGAGAACGCCACCCCTGGACCGTCACCACTGGAACGCCACCACTGGAAGACCACCACTGGAACGCCATCCCTAGAATGCTGCATCGCCCCTCAGGCCATTTCCGGAGCAAATCATGAAGCCGATACGAGCCCTGTTGCCGATACGAATCCCGTTATTCTTGCTTGCCGTCGTCTTGCTCTGCGTCCCAACGGCCTTCGCCCAGTCCGATGAGGATCCTGCTTTCGGCGAGATTATCGACGTGCGCGTGATCAATCTCGAAGTCGTCGTCACTGACGGCAAGGATCGCGTCCACGGTCTGCAGGCCGACGATTTCCGCGTCCGGGTCAACGGCCAGGAGATTCCGATCGAGTATTTCACCGAGGTTCAGGGCGGACAGGCGACGACCGGCACCGCCCTCGCCGACGCTTCGACCCTGCCGGCCCTGGCTCCCGGCGAAGCCGTCGGCACGCGCTACCTGGTGTTCATCGACGAGGTGTTCGCGATTCGCAGCCAGCGCAACCGGGTGCTGCGCAAGCTGAGCGAGCAGCTGCCTTACCTGGGCCCGGAAGATCACATGGCGATCGTCGCCTACAACGGCGGCGAGCTCGATCTGCTGACCAGCTGGACGTCGTCCCAGCCAGCGCTGGCTCGGGTGCTGAAAGCGGCCCAGCAGCGCCGCACCTTTGGACTGCAAAACCGCGTCACCCGTGACTTTGATCTTGCGCGCTACGACTATTTCCGCAACCGCACCGGCGACCGTTTCTTCGGTCGCGATCCGTTCTTCAATCGCTTTGGCGCCGGCTTTCCGGACTTCTCGTCGGTCGCGCGTCGCGGCAGTCGCACGTTCAACGACACGGCGCAGGTGATCGACGCCGCCAATTCGGTGCTGCGGGCGTTCGCCAAGCCGCCGGGACGCAAGGTCATGCTGATGCTCTCGGGCGGCTGGCCGGTGGGCGCCGGAGGAGGTTTCACCTCGTCCGTCGGCTACAGCGGCGGGGCTAGCGACCGCTCGGCGCTGCGGCCGCTGATCGATACCGCCAACCGGCTGGGGTACACGCTCTATCCGGTGGACGTCAAAGGCCTAGAGAACAACCTCGGTGGCGGGGCCGAATTCAGCACATCGCGCTCGGCACGGCTGTTCAACAGTTTCGCCCGCAACCAGGAGTTCGTGGAGGAGGGTACGCTGCTCTACCTGGCCGAGGAGACCGGTGGCCGCGCGCTGCTCGACGGCTCCAGCACCAAGGCTCTGCAGCGGGTGGCGGAGGATACGCGCTCCTATTACTGGATCGGCTTCACGCCCACCTGGGAGCAGAACGACCGCCGCCACCGGGTGAAGGTAGACGTGCTTCGCAAGGGGCTCAAGGTGCGCTCCCGCAACAGCTTCTCGGATCTGTCGCGCCAGACTGAGGTCTCGATGCTGGTCGAGAGCGCTCAGACCTTCAATCTGCCGATCCCCGGCGAGACCGCCAGGCTCGAAATCTCCACCGGCACGCCCGAAAAGGGCGGCTTCCGCAAGGTGATCTTGCCGCTCAAGCTCACGGTGCCGCTCGAGGAGGTGACGCTGCTGCCGACCCAAAACGGCTACGCCGCGCGCCTCGAGCTGCGGGTGGCGGCGACGGACGACCGCGGCAACAAGGCCGACATTCCGGTCATCCCGCTCGAGCTCCGGGGTGAAGGCTCCGAGGTCGGCGAGTTCGCCAACCTCGAGGTCAAGCTCAAGCTGCGCAAACGTCCTCACCAGCTGCTGATCTCACTCCACGACCCGACCTCGGGCAACCTGATCTCGAAACGCTTCGACCTGACCTTGTGAGGCGCAGGCCCTGGCCGGCTACCCCGCCAGGGCCTGCTCGAGGTCGGCGATGAGGTCGTCCGGGTGCTCGAGCCCGACGGAGACCCGCAGCAGGTTCTCGGGCGTGGTCGACTGCGGCCCTTCGCTCGACGCGCGATGCTCGAGCAGGCTCTCGACGCCACCCAAGCTGGTGGCGTTGGCGAACAGCCGCACGCGCGAGGCGACGCCGATAGCGGCCTGCCTGCCGCCCGCCACGCTCAGCGACAGCATGCCGCCGAACGCCTTCATTTGGCGCCGCGCGATCTCGTGGCCGGCATGTTCGGGCAAGCCGGGATAGTGCACCGCGTCGAGCCCGGGATGGCCGGCCAGCGCGCGGGCGATCGCCAGGGCGTTGGCGGCGTGACGCTCCACCCGGCAGGCGAGAGATCGCAGCCCGCGCAGCACCAGCCAGGCGTTGAACGGCGAGGCCGCGGCGCCCAGGGTGGCGCGGACGTGGAACAGCTCGTCGTAGTGCGGCGCCCGCTCGGCGAGCACCAGCGCCCCGCCCAGCACGTCGCTGTGGCCGCCCATGTACTTGGTGGCCGAATGCAGCACGATGTCGGCGCCGAGCTCGAGCGGGCGCTGCAGGATCGGGGTGGCGAAGGTGTTGTCGACCACCATCATGGCGCCGTGCCCCTTGGCAATCTCGGCCAGGGCGGCCAGATCGGTGACCTGCAGCAGGGGGTTGGAGGGCGTCTCGGCCCAGATCAGCCGGGTTTCAGGCCTGAGCGCGGCGCGTACCGCCGCGAGGTCGGCCATGTCGACGTGGGTCACCGAGCCCCCCCAGCGCGGCATGAAGCTATGCCCGATCTCGCGCACGCCATGGTAGACGTCGTTCGGCAGCAGCGCATGGGATCCGCTGGCCAGCGACTGCAGCACCGCCGCGCTGGCTCCCAGCCCGGAAGCGAAGAACAGCGCCGCTTCGCCGCCTTCGGCTGCCGCCAGCGCTTCCTCCAGGCGGCTCTGGGTGGGGTTGGATTCGCGGATGTAGATGTGATCGTGCAGCGGCTCGCGGTTGTCGGGAGCGTGCTCGAAGGTGGTCGATAGATGGATCGGCGGCGCCACGGCGCCGGTGGCGGGGTCGATTTCGGCGCCGCTGTGGATGAGTCGGGTCTCGAGCTTCAAGTGCGAATCCTCCGAGAGGGTTGGACCTAGCAGCCGCGGAGTGGTCTGCGACCGGCGGATCTGGGAGCCTTCTGAAGGCTAGGATACAATCCGGCCACCGAAAGGAGATCCCATGACCGCAACGCAACCTCGCCAAGGCAGCACCTTTGGCATGACGATCGGCTTGATGGCCGTGGTCGGCGGCCTGTGGCTGCTGCTCGATTCGATGGAAGTCGGCATTCCGCGCTTCAAGGACCTATGGCCCAGTCTGTTCATCGTCGCCGGTCTGGGATCGATCGCCGACTATCTCTTCCTGCTGCGGCGTCCGAGCTCGGCCGGCTGGGCGGTGGCCTGGATCGGTTTTGGCGTGCTGTTCTTCGCCCTCACCCTCGACTTCACCTCGCTCGCCAGGATTCTCGACTGGCTGCCGAGCTTCCCAACCATCCTGGGGCTGTCGCTGCTCGCCACCTGGCTGGCCGATCGACGCAAGAACGACAATCTGATGATCGCCGGCGTCGTGCTGGTTGCCCTCGGTATCCTGGGCTATGGCGCACGCTTCGACTGGCTGCAGAAGATCCTGCCGTCGGCTCAGGTGCTGTGGGCGGTCATTCTGTTGGCTGGCGGTAGCTTCCTGGTTTGGCGCACGGTGGTCAAGACGCGCGGCTGAGCTCAGAACGGCAGCGATAGCTGGCTGCCGGACGGCTGGAGCCCGCCGAGCTCAGGCGATACCGCGGGCTCCGATGACTCGTAGGCCTCGAGCGGCTGCGGCGGGCGAATGCCGTCGCCCTGGGCGTAGTCGACGCCGATGGTCTCGAGCCGGCGCAGGACGCGAGCGTCCTCGACGCACTCGGCGACGGTCCGCTTGCCGAGCACCCCGGCAATCCTAACGATCGAGCGGATCACCGCCAGGTCGAAGCGATCGTCGGAGGCGTCGCGTACGAACATGCCGTCGATCTTGAGGAAGTCGACGGGGAGCTGCTTGAGGTAGGCGAACGACGAGAAGCCGGTGCCGAAATCGTCGAGCGAGAAGCGACACCCCAAGGCGCGCAAGGTCTTGATGAAGTGGGTGGCCTGCGCCAGGTTGGCGATGGCGGCGGTCTCGGTGATCTCGAAGCACACGTTACTCGGCGGAACCCCGGTGGCCTCGATCCGCTGCAGCACGAACCGCAGGAAGTCGAGATCTCCCAGGGACTGACCCGAGAGATTGATCGAGCACAGCGGCAGCTGCTGGGGATGCTGGCGCATCCAGTCGAAGGCCGAGCTCACCACCCATTGATCGAGCTGACTCGCCAGCTGGTAGCGCTCGGCAGCCGGCATGAAACGATCCGGAGGAATGCGCTCGCCGGCCTCGTCTTCCATGCGCAGCAGAAACTCTACGAAGCCCTGGGGTTGTCTCGCCTGGGGACCTCCTACCTGAGGGCGGGCTACCCGGGAGCCCTGCCGGATGCCGACGATCGGCTGATAGTCGAGATAGAAGCGATCGTCCTCCAGCGCCCGCCGGATGCGGTTGACCCAGCGCATCTCGCCGGAGCGGCGCACCAGCTCGGCATCGTCGATACGGTAGACGTGAACGCGATTGCGGCCGTCGTCTTTGGCCGCATAGCAGGCCGAGTCGGCGGCGCGCAGCAGGCCACTGGCGCTGTCGCTGGTGGCATCGATCGGCACCAGTCCGACGCTGACGCTGACCGCGAAGCGCCGCCCCTGCCACAGGAAACGGAAGTCCTCGATGCGGCGCAGCAGGGTCTCGGCGATGCGGGTCGCCTCGATGACGGAGTAACCTTCGAGCAGCACGCCGAATTCGTCGCCGCCGAGGCGAGCCACCGTCGGCTGCTCGGAGACGGCGACGCCGGCATCTCGCTCCAGGATCTCCTCGCGCAGCACCGCCGCCAGCTGACGCAGCAGCTCGTCTCCCGCAACGTGGCCGCAGCGTTCGTTGATGATCTTGAACTGATCGAGATCTAGATAACACAGGGCATGAGTGCGCTGACGCTCGCGGGCGTCGAGCAGCAGACGCTTGAGGCGATTCTCGAGCTCGTAACGGTTGAGCAGACCGGTCAGCGCGTCATGGCTGGCCTGGTACGAG
>JBCCEE010000408.1:0-8070 GCA_039030415.1 Acidobacteriota bacterium | reverse complement strand
GAAGTTTCAGCTGACGCCGCGGCTCAAGGGAATCGACCGAGCGCAGCTCAGCGGCGAGTGGGATCGCGAACAAGCCAGGCTAGTCACCGTCGCCGGCGAGCTCGAGGCGCTCGATCTCGCCCGATGGATGCCAGCAGCGGCCGTCACCGGCACAGCCGACGCGCAGCTGAGCCACCGCGGAGACGTGGTCGGCATCACCGTGACTTTGCGTCCTCAGGAGCTTCGCAGCGGCAGCGAGCGAATCCTTACGCTGGCCGAAGGCGCCACCGTCGAGCTCTCTACCGAGCTGCCCTTTGCTCCGGTCGCAGGGCTCGAGCTGCCGGATTGGCAGGGACCTCTCACGGCACGGATCGCGCTGCCGGGCGGCAGCGGTCGCTGGGACGAGCTCAGCATCCCCGCGGAGCTCTTCCCGCTTGCGATCGAGCATCGAGGACAGTGGCAGGCCGACGGGGAGCGCGGCAGCTGGCGGCTCGACGGCGAGACCCAACTGGAGAGTCCGCCGCTCGGCCGCATCGAGACCCGCGGAGCCTCGACCTTCGCCGAGGCTCAGGCTGATTTCGACCTGCGATGGCTGTGGCGAGCCTCGCAGTTCGCTAACGCCCTCGCCTTGCTGGAAGGTGCCGGCCTGCCACCCCTGCCGGCGGCGGCCAGCGGCCGAGTCGACGCCCGCGGCAGCCTGCGCGGACCGCTCGACGCTCTCACCGTGGCGGGCCGAGGACGGCTGAACGAGCTCGCGATAGCGACTGAAGCGGCTGGCCTCACCGAGGCGGACCTCGAGGCCAGCTGGAGCTGGCGAGATCGCCGACTCGAAGTCGACGACCTGGAGGCCAGCGGCAACCTGCGGGTTGGCGAGCTGGCGGCCCTACCGGTGACGCTAGAAGCTTCCGCCTGGAGCACCAACACGTCGGACAGCGGAGCGGTACGCTCGGCAACGCTCGCTTCGCCCGGCCTGGGTCAGGCTCGCGGCGAGCTCAGCTGGGGCATGCCGGACGACGAGGCAGCCGCGAGATTCCAACTCTCGCTCAGCGAGCTCGATCTAGCGAGCTGGCGAGAGGTCTTGCCCGCCTCATTCACCTCCCGCCTGCCCGCCGCCCTCAGCTTCCAGGGGACCCTGGCCGCGGAGCTCGCGGGGCAGCGCGGCGGAGACGGCAGCTGGCGTGCCGAAGGGCCGGTCGAGCTCGGCTCGGCGGGGTTCAGCGACGATGACGGCAGCCGGGTCATGATCGACCTTGGCGGCCGCTGGGATGTCGCCATCGAGGGCGAGCCCCAGCAGGCCAAAGCCGCTCCCACGATCCGCTTCGACGCGACCGGATCGCTCGGTGGCTTTCAGCTGCTGTGGGGAACATTCTACGGCGACTTCTCACAGCTCGAAGCGTCCCTCGATTGCCACGGCGAGCTGACCCCACAGGCCGCCAGCCCCTGGCGACTGCAGGCGTCGACCCGCGTCCCTGAAGGGCCCCGCGCCGAGCTGTCCCTCGAAGGCCCCACAACGGCTCTGGGTCTGCGCTACCAGTTCGACCTCGCAGATCCGGATCTGCGGCTCACCCACGAGCGCTACCTCGCCTCGCTGCTGGCCGAGCAGCTCGGCCAAACCCAGCTCTCCGGAGCTCTCGAGCTGGCGGCGGCCGGCAGCCTCAGGCTTTCCGATAGCCCTCAGAGCTGGAGCGCCCGCGGCTCCCTGAGTCTCACCGACTTCGAGCTGCGCAGCGGTGGTGGCCAGGCCACGGTCCAAGGACTGCAGCTCACCCTGCCCTTCAACCTGCGGCGCAGCCTGAAGGCCGCTGCCGATGTCAGCGGCCCCGAGATCAGCGGCCCCGAGATCAGCGGCCCCAGCCTAGCCGGCCAGCTCGAGTTCGAGCGGCTGACGGTGCGCGATCTGGAGGTGCCAAAGACTCGCACCGACCTGGCCATCGAGGCCGACTCAGTAGGCCTCGAGCAAGCGCTGGATCTCGATATCTTGGGCGGGCTGCTGACCGTCGAGCGCCTCACGCTGAGGGACCTGTTGCGCCCCGGACGCCATCTCGAGGCTGGCTTGCGGCTCTCTGCCCTCTCGTTGGAGCAGATCTCCACGACCCTGGGGATCTTTCCCTTGGAAGGAGCACTCGAAGGCACCTTCCCGCTCGCTCGCCTGTCGCCCGATCGCCTGCAGGTCGACGGTGGCGGCCAGATCGATATCTTTGGCGGCCGGGTCGAGCTGCACGACATCTCGGGTGAGGATCTGTTGACCCGCTTCCCCAAGATCCAGCTGTCGGCCGACTTCGAAGGCATCGATCTCGGTCGCTTGACCCGCCGAATCGACTTCGGCGAGATGACCGGCGTTCTGCAGGGCTCGGTGCGCGATCTAGAGCTCTTCCGAGGCGTACCGGTGCGCTTCTCCGCCGAGCTCGAGACCGTCGAGACGCCCGGCGTGCCGCGTACCCTGGACGTCAAGGCGATCAACAACCTGACGATTCTCGGCACCGGCCAGAGCACCAACATCTTCGACCGCGGACTGCAGCGCTTTTTCAAGAAGTACACCTACGAGCGCCTCGCGGTCAGCATGCGGCTGGACGACGACGTCCTGCTGCTGCGCGGGCCGCAGCAGCGCGGCGGCAAGGAGCTGTTCTTGAGCGGCCGCCTGCCCTTCCGTATCGACGTCGTCAACGCCGAGCCCGGCCGGTCGGTGTCGTTTCAGGCCATGATGGGACGCCTGCGCAGTCTCGACTTCGGGAGCGTGAAGACGGATCGCTGAACCTCGGGTGATAAACTCCAATGGATTGGACGCGCTGGATGGCCAGCCACCAAACTACCAGACCCGAACCGCTAGACCCGAACCCAGACCGTGACCCAAGCAACCCGAGGAGAACCCATGCATCGTACCTGGATCCTGGCCGGCCTGGCCGCTTCGGCGCTGTTCGCCGTCGCCTGCGTCACGATCAACGTTTATTTTCCTGAAGCCGAGGTGCAGGGCCTGGCCGAACAAATCGAAGCCGCGGTCGCTCGCGAGGCGGCTGAGCACGCCGCCTCGGAGACGATGGAGGCGCCCGCCGAGGAAGGCTCGCCTGAAGGCCCTTCCGCCAGCCTCTTCTTCAGCCCCCAAGAGCCAGCCTCGCCTCGGGCCTCCTGGCTCAGGGAATCGCTCGATCTCGCAGTGGGAGCGACGCTGGCGCTGCTCGCTCCCGCACCGGTCTACGCTCAGACCGACGCCGTCGCGGCGCCCGAGATCACCAATCCGGCGATTCGAAGGATCATCCAGTCGCGCGGCGCTCGGGTCGCGGAGCTCAATCGGCACAAAGCGTCGGGCGCGCTGGCCGAATCCAACCGGGCTCTGGTCGTCGTCCGGCAGCTCGATGCCCTGCCCCTGCAGCAGCGCGCTGCGGTCCAAAAGCTGGTCAAGGCCGAGAACGCCGATCGCGAGCGCATGTTCAAAGAGATCGCGGCGGCCACCGGCACAGATCTCTCTCAGCTACCCAAGATTCGCTCGACTTATGCCGCTACCCTGCGCCAGAAAGCACGCCCCGGCGACTGGATCCAGCTGCCCGACGGCTCTTATCAGCAGAAGTAACGCGGTATCTCCTCAATTTGGCGCTAGGGGCACCTCGCCCATCAGGGCCAGAAGCCTGCCATCGGGATCGTGAAAAGAGGCCGTCCAGAGCTCACGGCTCGCGAGCTTCGCTGGGCGGGGCACGCAAGGCTTCGATCCACGACCAGATGGCTGCGACCTGCTGTTCGTCGAGCGTTTCCCGATAGCTCGGCATGGAGAGCTTCTGACGCTGCCAGAAGAAACGCGCCACCGGATTGGCCGCCAGCCGCGAGCTGGTGCCGTCGAGCACCCACTCCTCGAACTCGGCTTCATCGGCCACGAGATCGGAGAAGTTGCGGCCCACGAAACCCGGGATGAAGCCTCCGAACGAGCCGGGGTTGGGCAGACCGCCCGAGCCCTCGACGCCATGGCAGGCCAGGCAGCCGTGCTCGCGAGCCAGCTGGCGCCCCTCGGACACCCGCTCTCCCTCCACCAGTCCAACCCCTTCCATGACTCCGGCAAAGGCCACCAGATCGGCGATCTCTTGGTCTGAGTAATGCTCGCCGTAGGCCGGCATGCGAAGGCGCTGCGAGCTCAGCCGGGCCGCGACGTCGGGATCATCGAGCCAGGCGCGTGGCGCACCGTACCGAATGAACTCCTCGATATCGGCCGGGGTCTCGCCATACATCATGAAGTTGCCGGCCTGGAAGCGCGGAACGCTTCCCCACCGGCTGCCCGGATTCGGGATCTCGACCCCACGGTACGGTACGTGGCAGCTCAGGCAGCCGGCCTCCTCGGCCAGCAGCCGACCGCGCAAAACCGGATTCAGCTCCCAGCGCCATAAAAGCCAACGCGCCGCCGGCAGCAAACCGACGGCGAGTGCGAACCCCAGGCTCAGCGCGATCGCGAGGCGCCGCATCGTTGGCTTCGGTAGCCGGCTTCGGTGAACGGCAGCGCTAGGAAGACGCTTTCGAGCCGGTCACGGTGACGACCTTCATGCCGTCTTTCTCAGCCAGAAAGCCTAAGACTTCGACCTTGGCCCCGGCGTGGTTCTTGAGCTTCTCGAACGGCTCGCCGTTCTTGTGATCCGCCGCCAGCAGCACGAGCGTGCCATCATCCGTCAGCAGTCCCATCGGCTGGCCATTCTTGACGCAGGACTTGGCGCATCCCGCATGGTCGGGGCCCTTGGCGCCGTTGGTGACATAGCAGGCGAGATCGACGATCTCGCCCGTCCAGCTATTACCCTCAGCTACGGCGGGCAGCGCCATCGACACCGTCATCAGCAGCACTGTCATCAGCGAAAGCGTGACCCAGTTTCTCGGTTTCATGATGCTTCTCCTTCTAGTTCAGATCTGGCGCCGCCAGTCTAGCATTCCCAAAGAGCTCGACTTTCACACGCGCTACTCCCAGATTTACGTCGACTCGCCAAAATTCGATGCTGTTGTTCCGCAGACATTCACCCAGCGCACGCTCTCTCGCGGAGCCTGCCGCAGACGCCTACCGTCTGTTGATCGACGGTCAGCCATTGCGCCGACGAAAACCTACCCAGCGCCTGGCGAGCTGCCTGAAGGCCCTGCCCGACGCCTGAGCGTCCTGTGATATCTTTGCTTGCACTATGGGGAAGATCGTCAAGTGGTTGATCATTGCGGGATTGGCTTATCTCGCCTACACCGAAGGACCCGGAATCGTCGAGCGCGTCGGCCAGGGCTTCGGTGATGTCGGATCGGGCCTGAGCCGCCAGGCCACCTCGCTCGGCAAGGGACGCTGCTTACAGGCCGCCGAGTCCGCCAGCGAGCGCTTCAGCGAAGGGCTGCGTGATTTCTCGGAGCCGCCGATCGACCTCCCCTCGTGGGAGCGGTTCAACGAGAACCTGCGAGGCCTGATCTACGATGCCGAGAGTGAGTGCAGCTGTCCGCGCGACTCCTGCACGCGCGCCATGGACGCCATCAACGAGCTCAACAGCCTGATCGCGGACTTCGACGGCAGCCTGCGCGGCAGCGGCCAGCCGCTGAATCCCGCTCGTCGCCAAGAGACCATCGATCGCTTTCTCAAGCGCGCCCGCGATCTCGAGCGTCAGGGAAACTGAGCTCGACCGCCGGTAGGCACAACTCGGGGAGAGATTGCCGGCCGGCCGCTACCCTGCCCTGCTATTCTCTCGCCACGGATCGCCAGAGAACTATCCCAAGCACCCAGGAGAGTATGCATGGTCACCCCTGCCCAGACTCGACCGATCGCTGACGTCGCCGCGGGTCTCGACATCCCGCCCGAGCATCTGATTCCCTACGGCTACGACAAAGCCAAGGTGCGGCTGAGAGCGCGCGACTCTGGCCGCCCGCCCGGCAAGCTGATCCTGGTCTCGGCGATCACGCCGACCGACGCCGGCGAGGGCAAGACGACGACGTCGATCGGCCTGGCGCAAGGTTTCGCGAAGCTCGGCAAACGCGTCTGCCTGGCGTTGCGCGAGCCCTCCCTGGGGCCGATCTTCGGCATGAAGGGCGGCGCCACCGGCGGCGGCCGAGCCATCCTCGAGCCGCGGGTCGACATCAACCTGCACTTCACCGGTGACTTCCACGCCATCACCAGCGCCAACAACCTGCTGGCCGCCCTGCTCGACAACCATCTGCACCACGACAACTCGCTGAACATCGAGCAGCGTCAGACCATGTGGCGCCGGGTGATCGATCTCAACGACCGCGCGCTGCGCCACGTCGTCATCGGCCTCGGCGGCCCGGGCGAAGGCATGCCGCGCGAGACCGGCTTCGACATCACCCCTGCTTCCGAGATCATGGCGACGCTCTGCCTGGCCGAAGACGAGGACGACCTGCGCCAGCGGCTGAGCCGCATCCTCGTCGCCCTCGACCGCGACAAGAAGCCGGTCACCGCCGGTGATCTCAAAGCGGTCGGGGCGATGATGATCCTGCTCAAGGACGCCCTGCGCCCCAACCTGGTGCAGACCGGCGAAGGCGTGCCGGCCTTCGTCCACGGCGGCCCGTTCGCCAACATCGCCCACGGCTGCAACTCGGTGATCGCCACCAAGATGGCGATGGCGCACGCCGATTGGACGATCACCGAAGCCGGCTTCGGCTTCGACCTCGGGGCCGAGAAATTCTTCGACATCAAATGCCGCTATGCCGGCCTCGACACCGCCGCCGTCGTGCTGGTGGCGACGGTGCGAGCCCTCAAGCGTCACGGCGGCGTGCTCAAGCGCAAACTCGGCGAGACGGATCCCGCCGCCGTCGAGCGCGGCTTGGTCAACCTCCGCAAGCAGCTCGAGAACGTGCGCCATTTCGGCGAATCGCCGGTGGTGGCGCTCAACCGCTTCGCGACCGACACGCCGGAGGAGATCGAGGTAGTGCGCGCGGCGTGCAGCGAGCTCGGCATCCCGTTCGCGATCTCCGACGGCTTCGAGCGCGGCGGCGAAGGCACCACCGAGCTCGCCGAGCTGGTGATGGCCCAGGCCGAGGTCGACCCCACCCCCTACCGGCCGATCTACGAGTGGGACGAGCCGGTGAAGACCAAGATGGACAAGATCGCCACCACCATCTACGGCGCCAGCGGCGTGCTGTGGACCAAGGGCGCCGAGCGCGATCTGCGCATGATCCGCAAGCTGGGCTACGACAAGTTGCCGCTGTGCGTCGCCAAGACTCCGGCATCACTGTCCGACAACCCCAGGCTGCTGGGCCGCCCCACCGACTTCGAGCCCACCGTGCGCAGCCTGGTGATCTCGGCCGGCGCCGGCTTCCTGGTGGCGCTACTCGGCGACATCCTGCGCATGCCGGGGCTGCGCGCCGCGCCGCAGTCCGAGCACATGGACCTGGTGGACGGGAAGGTTGTTGGCCTAGCGTGAGCCAGGGCCAAGGGATGCCGATGCCATCCGTAACTCGAGCCCGCTGAGCGGGCGTCCCCGCGACACATCATGGATTCGTTGACCCAGGCCGTGCTCGGCGCCACCGTCGCTGGCGCTTGTGCACCGCGCGGCCATCGTCGCAAAGCGCTGCTGGCGGGCGCCGCCCTCGGTACGCTGCCGGACATGGACGTCGTGATTCGCCACGGCGATGCGGTCAAGGACTTCACGTTCCATCGCGGCTTCACCCATTCCCTGTTCGTGCTACCGCCGCTTTCCGTTCTGCTGTGGGCGGTACTGCGAAAAGGGTGGAGCCCGGTGCGAGAGGCACCGATGCGGTGGCTGGCCGCGATCTCTCTGGCGCTCATAACGCACCCGCTGATCGACGCGCACACGGCCTACGGAACCCAGCTCTTCTGGCCCCTACCGTCGCCACCCGTCATGTGGTCGACACTGTTCATTATTGATCCGCTGTACACGCTGCCGCTGCTGATTGCGGTAGTTGTCGCAGCGATCTGGCCGGCGGCGAGGCGCACCCGCCATGCACTGCTCATCGGCCTAGTCCTCAGTACCTCCTACCTTGCGTGGTCCTGGGTAGGCAAGATTCAGGTCGAGCGTCATGCAAGGGCCGAGCTCGCAACCCTCGGTCTGGCCGATGCCCCGATATTCTCGGTCCCCACCCCATTAAACACCCTCGTGTGGCGTGTAGTTGCGCTGACCGAGG
>JBCCEE010000407.1:0-8080 GCA_039030415.1 Acidobacteriota bacterium | reverse complement strand
GTTCGCTGCGCTCACCTTCAACCTCCTGGCGCTTTACTGTCTTGGCGCTTTACTGTCGCTTCGAGAGGGTAAGATCGTAGCACGGATGAGTGATCTATTTATCGTGCGCCGTCGTGGCTCAATTGCCTGGACTGCGGCTGAAGGACTGGTAGTTCGCAGGGTCGGTCAGCCGCTCGACGTCGGCCTGAGCGCGACGGCTGCAGCCGTCTGGTCGCTGTGCGACGGGCGGCAGCGGGTGAGCGACATACGCGGCTTCTTGGGCGAGAAATTTCCCGATCAGCACGAGCAGATCGAGAACGAGCTGCCGCGCGCCCTGGCGATCCTCGAGCAGAGCGAGCTGACTCGAACGAGTGAGCACGCCAGCTCCGGTTACCCGGTGCTGCAGGTCGCTACCGCTGCGTTCTGGCCGGGGCTGCAAGAGCGCGACAATCCAATTGTCCAACTGCTGGCGAGGCGTTACTCCGTGGTGCTCGTCTCGCCCGAGCAAGCCGACCTGCTGCTGTTCTCGACCTTCGGCGCGGTGCCGGCGGTCGACCCGGAGCGAACCCTGCGGGTGTTCTATGCGCCACTCGGTCTAGCGTCCGAGCAGGGCGCTGCCTACGACGTCGCGCTGATCGGTCGGGGTGAGTCGTCAGCGCGCCACTTGCTGCTGCCGACGTGGAGCCTCTACTGCGACTGGCAGAAGGGCGAGGAAGCCGCGACTCACCCCGACGCTGGCGAGCTGCTGACCTACCACCCGGAGCAGGTCTGCGGTCGCCTGGTGGCGGCGCTCGAGGCGTGCCAGAGTCCCCCGGAGGCGCCCCGGGCACCCGCTGTCCGACCAAGCGCTTCGGAGCTGCGTCTGACCCTCGGCATGGCCACCCATGGCGATTATGACGGCGTCTACTTCACGGTCCAGGCGCTCAAGCTCTACCACCCGGAAGTGCTGGAGCAGGCCGAGATCATCATCCTCGACAACGCTCCGGAGGATCCTGCCGCCGAGCCCCTGCGAAACCTCGCCAAGGCCGTGCCCGGTGCGCGCTACGAGGCCTTCGACGAATACACCGGCACGGCGATTCGCGATCTCGTCTTTCGCCTGGCGCGAGCTCCCTCGGTGGTCTGTGTCGACTCCCACGTGCTGCTGCCGCCCGGCGTGCTGCAGCGCCTGTTGACCTACTTGGAGCGCGATCCCGCCAGTCGCGACCTGGTGCAGGGGCCGCTGCTCTACGACGATCACAAGTCGCTGTCGACGCATTTCCGGCCGGGCTGGGGCGCCGGCATGTACGGACAGTGGGGCACCGACCCACGCGGCACCGATTGGGATGGCGAGCCCTTCGAGATCCCCATGCAGGGACTCGGGCTGTTCGCCTGCCGTCGCGACGGTTGGCCTGGCCTCAACCCGCGCTTCCGAGGCTTCGGCGGTGAGGAGGGCTACCTGCACGAGAAGTTTCGCCGCCAGGGCGGGCGCGTCCTATGCCTGCCCTTTCTGCGCTGGCAGCACCGCTTCGCCCGACCGCAGGGCATCCCGTTCACCAATACTTGGGACGATCGCATCCGCAACTACTTGATCGGCCACCACGAGCTGGGGCTCGATCCGGCCCCGGTCCATGCGCATTTCCAAGAGCTGCTGGGGGAGGCGGGTGAAGCCGCGGTGCGGGCGCGGGTGGAGGCCGAGATCGCCGATCCATTGTTCCGCTTTGACGCGATCTACGTGCTATCCGGCGCGGCGGGGCGCGTCGCCGTCAGGCGACTGGGGGCCGAGCCGCCGCAGAGCGAAGTCGAGCGCGCCCTGGCGCATCGCGAAGCCTTGGAGCGCGCCTGGCGCTACGGCTTCGAAACCGTCCTGGTCGCCGACCACCTGCCGACACTAGACGAGGGGCGAGGCGCAGCCTTGGACCACCTATGGGACGGCGCCTGGGACGCGCTCGACCTCGCATCCTCAGGGGTATCCTCAAAGGCCGAGCTCGGAGCCGGCGTGAGCGTCGCCTACTCTCGTCGTGCTCTGGCCCAGCTGCTCGGCGAGATCCCAGCGTCGCCAACCGCGGTCGCCGCCTGGCTCGACGGCGAGACCTTGACTCAGCGCCTCGGGAAGCGCGTCGATCTGCGAATCGTTGGCGCCGACGGGGCTCAGGCCCGGTGATCTTCCGCCATCACCAGGCGATCCACTTCCACATCCCCAAAACTGCCGGCGTGTCGGTGGAACGCTGGCTGGGCAGCCCGCCGCGCGAAGCCCGCGAGTGTGATCGCGAGGCGCTGTTCGGCTGGGATCCGGAAGAGCAGTTCTACCTCCAGCACGCCACTGCCAGGACGGTCCGCCATCTGCTCGACGACGAGGTCTTCTTCGGCTGCTACCGCTTCGCCATCGTGCGCAACCCCTTCGCCCGCTTGGTCTCAGCCTACTACTACCTGATCGACCAGCACCGCGAGAGCTACGGCAGCTTCGCGAGCTTCGTGCGGCACGTACCCGAGCTCGCCGCTGCTCGTCACGGCCGCAAGGGCTCGCACTTCCTGCCTCAGGTGCGCTATACGCGGATCGAAGGTCGCGACATCTGCGACTACATCGCCTACTTCGAACGCCTACCGCTCGCGCTCGAGCCGGTGCGCCGTCACCTCGGGATCGCGACCCAGCTAGAGCGTCACAATGTTTTCCGACGTGCCGAGCGCGAGGGGCGTACCGTCGCCGAACACTACGACGCCGAGTCCGCCGTTCTGATCCGCGAGCTTTACCGCGAAGACTTCGAGGCCTTCGGGTACGCGCCCGACCCGCGAGATCTCGAGCCGCCGGCTGGCATCGTCGGGCGTTGGTTTTAAGGCCCGAGACGACTCGGGAGTCTTTGGTCGGCGTCCAGTCTCTAAACTCGCTCTACAAACTGTAGGCCTAGGGTCTGGCAGATGAAAGATAGAGAGAAGCTGACCGCGGGGTTCGGTTACGCAACCTGATTCAAATTTGCAGACGGTTTCCGCTTGTCGAAATGAGGAGGCTCGAAGGGGCCGCGGCGCTCAGCCTGCGGCTCGAGCTTTCAACGTTTGCAGTGTGAATCTGGAGGTGAAACTGCGTAATGCGATTACCCCGTAGTGGGTATGTTTCCTGAGTTGTTTTCTAGCGTCCCCTCAGTCCGATATCCGTTCTGAGCAAGGACGAGCTGCAGGTCCTTAGATAGGTCGTCGTGCGTTCCGAAGCTTGCTGTCGGCGAAGGTCGAGCTGCGCCTAGGCTGTTCGAACGATCTATGAGCTCGAGCTGAAAATCTTTCTTTTCTAGCCGAGCGGCTTGCCGCACATACGTTTCCTTGTCACTGCTGAGACTCCGCCAATCAGCAGCGACGATCTGCCTTGTATGCCTTTGATCTTGTTTCCAAGGAGTCAATGATAATGATTCGTTCGCGTATTCTCCTGTCTTGGCTAGCGATATTCCTTTTGATTCTGTTTCCGAGCGCCCCCGCCTCAGCCGCTGATCAATTCCTCGATCGTACGTTCGAAGTCGGCCTGTCCGGCTACGCTTGGGGTACGGGGGACAAGCACGGCCCGGGTGGTGCGTTTGCCGACCTCAATGGCGATGGCTATCCCGAGCTGGTGCTGCCCGCCGGCGCTTCGGAAAGCAACGCCATTCTGATCTACCGCAACGATCCCGACTTCGGTGGCCGCAAATTCACCAAGACGGTGTTGGTCAGCGGTACCTCTCAACGCTCGACCGGCATCATTGCCGGAGACTATGACAACGATGGTGATCTCGACCTCTATGTGCTCTACCATCCTTTCAACACCGAGTTCCCGTCCTCCCTGCCGGCGGTTGGCAACTTCGTGGCGCCCAACAAGCTGTTCCGCAACAATGGCAATCTCAGCTTCACCGAGATCACCGCGGCCGGCGTCGCCGACGCGGTGGAAGACGGCATCATCCTCGACAACTCGCTGACCGCAGCCTGGGCCGACGTCGATCGCGATGGCGATTTGGATCTCTTCGTCGGCAACCACAACGGCTTCGGTCTCGGCGGCACGATCGAGGTCGAGGAAACCCCGAGCGACCCCGCACACGCTAGCCATATGACCGTCGGCCAGCGAGATATTCTCTACCTCAACAACGGCGACGGCACGTTTACCGACGTCACCGTGCTCAAGCGCGTCGAGGGCTACGAGGATAGTGCCGGCGACTCGATCGATGCCGCCGACGATCGCTGGTACGCGTCCACCAACGCCGTCATCTTCGGCGACTTCAACGAGGACGGCTGGCCCGATCTCGTGGTTTCCAACAAGACCGGCAACCGGGTGGAAGACATGCTCTACCTCAACAAGGGCCTGAACGATTCCGGGCTGTGGCGTGGCTTTCGCACTGAGACGTGGAAGCTGCACGATCCCAACGCTCCCAACCCTCTGCTCGATTTCCCCGAGACTCTGGTGGCTCCGATGGGCGTCGACGCGGGCGACTTCGACAACGACGGCGATCTAGACCTCTACTTCACCACCGTCGGTCACAATGACCTGTTTATCAATCGCACCAACGAGCTCGGCACGTTCGATTTGGAACGTCCCAACCATGGCCAGCTCGATGCCAGCTTCTCCTGGGGGACCAAGTGGCTGGACGTCAACAACGACGGCCGCCTCGATCTTCACGTCACCACCAGCAACAGCCACGACGACTACCTCTACATTCAAGATGTCAGCGGCAATTTCACCGATCAGGCCGCATCCTGGCAGGCGCTCAACCCCAACAAAGATACCCGGGCGGACCTGGCGGCGGACTACGATCAAGATGGTGATCTGGACCTGTTTGTTCTCAATCTGGGAGCGCCTCTGTTTCTCGAGAATCAGGTAGATCCGGGCACTGACCAGCGGTATCTCACCCTCGAGCTGGAGGGCGATCCCAGCCTGGCCGGCGCGCCGTATCGCACCAACAGCGCGGCCATCGGCGCTCGCGCCTACGTCACCACGGGAACCACCACGCAGATGCGTGAGGTCGTCTCGGGTAGTGGTAATGCGGCCTCCACCAGCGATCTCAGCCTGCACTTCGGAGTGGACAAGTCCACCACCGCGCAGGTGGAGGTGGAGTGGCCCAGCGGCCGCGTGCAGAATCTGGGCTCCCAGAACACCAACGCTCGACTCACCGTCACGGAAACCGCCGGCAGCGAAGTCGGCACGATCATGGGCGAGGTTGGCCTGGTGCATCTCACCCACATCGAAAAGACGATTCCCCTGGCTCGCACCTACGCCAATCCGGTGGTTCTGGTGCAACCTCCGTCCTTTCGAGGCAGCGACCCATCGGTGATCCGAATCACCGATATTTCCTCCAATCAATTCACCATTTTCGTCGACGAGTCTCCCGAGCTGGACGGAACCCATACGCTGGAGGACGTCAGCTACATCGTGCTCGAAGCCGGCAACTGGCTGCTGCCCGATGGCACTCGGCTGGAGGTAGGTACGCTCGACACCAACGATACCGTCGGCGTGCTGCTGCCGAGTACCTGGGCAACCGTGAGCTTCACGGCTGGCTTCAGCCAAGACCCCGTGGTGATCTCTCAGGTTCAGTCGAACAACGATCTTCTCAACGGGGAACCTCGCTATGTGAAGACTCGGCACGACAACGTCACCGCCAGCGGCTTCCAGGTGGCGCTGGAGCGGCAGGACAGCAACACGCAGGCTCACGGCACCGAGACCATCGGCTATCTGGCGATCGAGCCTGGGAGCGGGTTCTGGGGTTCTCATCCCTTCGTAGCCGAGAGCCTGTCGCCGCAGGTCAACCACAACTTCCAGACCATCGAATTCGCTCGCAGCCTGGGCATGGCCCCGCAATTTCTAGCGTCGATCTCGACCTACAACGGAGCCGAAGCCGCCTCGCTGCGCTACACCGAGCTCAAACGCACTAGCGTGCGCCTCAAGGTCGAAGAAGACACGTCCGCCACCCCCGACGTGAACCATGTCAACGAAGGGGTCGGTTATCTGGCCATCGGCACCGCCGGTCCGCTGGCAGCGACTTCGCTCGGTGGCTGCACGGCTCCGGCGATTTCCCAGGATCCGCTGAGTCAGACGGTCGCCGCGGGTAGCTCGGTGACGTTCTCAGTGGTCGCTTCGGGGACCGCCCCGCTCACCTACCAGTGGCTCAAGAACGGCTTTGCTCTCCCCGGGCAAAACGGCACATCCCTAACCCTGGCCAGCGTGACGTCGGCCGATCAGGGTAGCTACAGCGTCCGGGTCAGCAACGCCTGCGGCATCTTGACGTCCAGCAGCGCTACGCTGACGGTCACCACCACCAACCAGAGTCCTTTTGGCGGCACCGCCGCCGTCATCCCGGGTGTAGTCCAAGCCGAGGCGTATGATTTGGGTGGTCAGAACGTTGCCTACTTCGACACCACCGCGGGCAACACTGGCAACGTCTTCCGCACCGACGATGTCGACATCACTGGCCTCGGTGGCGGCAACTACGCCATCGGCTGGGTGGCCGGGGGCGAGTGGCTGGAGTACACGGTCAACGTGCCGACCGCCGGCTACTACAACCTGTCGGCGAGGGTCGCCACGCCGGGCAGCGGTAGGTCGCTGAACTTCGAGATCGACGGCAGCGTGCTGGTCAGTGGCGTGGCCGTACCCAATACCGGTGGCTGGGGCAGCTTCCAGTCGACCGTGGCTCAGAGCGTGTTTCTCGCGGCCGGCAACAGCCAGGTGCTGCGCATGGAGATGCCGATGGGTGGCGTCAACATCGATGACATCAGCTTCACCCAGGGGATGCCGCCGATGACGACGATCGCCACGGACAACTTCAACGGTGTCGCCGCGGGCACGGCCCTCCACAACCGCGTCACCACCACCGGTGGCAAGGTTTGGAACGCCAACGCTCCAGCCGTTTTCGGCACCGGCTTCGTGACCGCCAGCGGTGGTCCCAACGCCACCATCCCTCACAACCCCGGCAACAAGCTGGTGATTGTGGAGGCCGAGCTCGATCTGTCGAATTCTGGTTGGATCGCTCTGGGCTTCACCGAGAACATCGACCAGGGCTGGTGGGTCGATGGTCAGGTGTGGGTCAACCTGCACGGCAGCGGCAAGTATCGGGTGCTGGCCAACGGCACCAGCAATCCGGTCACCAACCTGCTCGATATCCCGGGCTACGTGCCGGGCGCTTACGTCCATGTCGAGCTGCGCTACGACCCGAGCAACCGTCACGTCACCCTGCTGCTGGACGGCACGGAAGTCCTGTCGCCGACGCAGGTGTCGGGTGGGTATGTGCCGGTGATCAACCGCGCGGGTTGGAGCGCTTTGGGTTCGACGCTCAACCAGACGCGCCTCGACGACTTCGAGCTGCGTCAGGCCCAGTAGGTCCCTGTCGCCGCCGCCGCCTCTGCCGCCGTGAGGGCGGGGGCGGCCTTCGTTTACGATGTTGGAGCTCAGCCCACCTTTGAGAGAGGGTCTTCGTTGGCGTCATCCTCGGGCACGAGCCAGGCTTCTCTATCTGAACAGAAAAGCCCGCTGCTCGTGGGGTGCTAGGAGCCTCACCAAACGGTATCGAGCCCAGATTCCTCAATCGCCCCATCGCGTGTCAGCAAAGGAAGCTCAAGGCTTCGTGCAGCTGCGCAGATCAAAGCGTCGAAAGGGTCGTCATTGGGCCGGATCTCATCAGCCAGATAGATCTGCTCAGGGGTCAAATCTACGGGCTGATAGGCGGGATTGCTGAATAAATCCTCGAAGAAACGCTGTGTTGATCGGCCCAGCCGGATTCTGTTCACCCGGGCAAGCAAGGACACCTCCCAGATTACCGCGGCCGGGACATAGAGAAGCGCTTCTTGGTTCTCGCAAGCCTCGAAGTGGTCGAAGCCCTGTGAGCCCAGTTTCCGGTCACCAGCCGCGAAATAGAGGAGCGGATGGGTGTCGGAGACGAGAGCTGAGTGTTGGCTCACGACTCAGCTCAATCTGAGTCGGCTAGCAAGCGAGTCGTTCGATCTAGTGATTGGTTGAACAAACTGCGAACATCTTTCGCTGCGACATGAAGATCTGGATCTGAAGCTGGCAGTTCGATCGTACCGCGAACGCTTCGGATCTCTTGAGCCTTGCTGACTCGGAGCCGATCGAGAATCTCGTTGAGAACTCGGCTGACGTCCTGCTTGTCGGAAGCGCCGGCCTGAT
>JBCCEE010000406.1:0-8091 GCA_039030415.1 Acidobacteriota bacterium | reverse complement strand
TCGAGCTCGGCGTTGAGCGCCTCGAGATCGGAAGAAGGGAGTCGCCGCTTCGCCATCCGCGCTTGGAACATGCGCTGCAGCACCGCACGCAGCGCCACGGCCCGCTCGACGACTGCCGCCGCGTCTTCCGGTCGGGCCGACGCCGTGCGCTCCAGGCGCTCGACGTCACTCGTCGCGATGGCGCCGCTGCCGGCGCTCCACGCTACCAGCTCGGAGTAGCTCGAGAAGCTGCGTCGCTTGCTCGACAGCGTGTTGACGAAGTTGGCGCATAGTCCCCCGTCGCGGCGTACCTGCTCGGGCTGGTCGTGGGTCTTGCGCTTCGCCATCTGGGCTCCCTTCTCCGCCGCCGGTCTTCCAAGAAATCTTCTTCTAAGAGATCCTATTCGCGGTACCGAGAAGTCTATAGCAGACATTTGATCGTGGGGCGGGTGCCCAGAGCGAAGGATGCAGCAGAATAGGATCTACAATCCGAAGCCAGACCCACCCTCCGAGGCCCAGCCATGTTCGACGCACCCATCCGCATCCCCCTGATCAAGGACTGGCATACCCACCCCCTGCTCTACGCCGCCCTACTGGATCGAGGCATCGACCTGAACCGGGACGCTATCGCGTCCCAAGAGGATGCCATCCGGCAGATCCGCGGGTTCGAGAAGCTCGAGGAGCCCGGGTGGACGATCGCCTACGGCTGGAACAGCGGTAAGTACCCGCTGTCCCAACGCGACTTCGACGATCTGCCCGCCCTCGCCATCATCAACCTGTCGCTGCACGGCTTCATCATCAACCGAGCGGGCCGAGAGCTGCTGCAGCAGAGCGACCCGGAGGTGGTGGATCACCTGGACGATCAGGATTGGATCGAGCGCAATCTGCGCCGGATCCTGAACGTGTTCGCTAGGGAGGGGGCGTCGGCGGAACGCCTGCAGCGATTCTACCGGTGGCTGGCCGAAGAGCACGGCGTGTTCTACGCCGAGGAGATGCTGCTGGTGGGGGCTGAGGAGATCGATCTGTTCGAAGCGGCGGGCCTGAGCGATCGCACCCGGTTCTGGGCCTCTCCCGAGGACTACGAACGCCTCGCTCCCAACCATCGAGCTCGGGTTCACGGCATCAAGCTGTTCACCGACGGCGCTTTGGGCTCGCATACCGCAGGCCTCGAGCAGCCGTTTCGCAGCTCTCCCGCCTCAAAAGGCATGCTGCTCTATGACGACGCCGAGCTCGAGAACCTGCTCAGGCGCTACGCGGTCGACGGTAAGCCAATGGCGATCCACGCCATCGGCGATCGCGCGATCCAGCAGGTGGTGGCGGCGGCCGAGGCGAGCGGGTACCGGGGGGACGGCGAGATCCGCATCGAGCACGCTCAGTTCATCTCGCTGTCGATCGCCCGGCGGGCCAAAGCTCTGGGCATCACGCTCAGCATGCAGCCCAACTTCTCGGACGACTCCCTCCACTACGCGTCCCGGTTGCCGGAGGGCTACGCCGAGCGCAACCATCCCTTCCGGATGCTGATCGACGAGGTCGGCTACGTGCCGGGAGAGGACCTGTTGTTCGGCTCGGACGGCATGCCGCACGGCGTCCACGAAGGCCTGCGGCAGGCTTTGTTTCCCCCCTTCCCGAGTCAGACCCTGAGGGTCGACGAGTTTGTCGCCGGATACTGCATGCCGACGATGGAGGCGGGCCACATCGAAGTCGCGATCGATTCCGCCAACCTACGGGTCTGGTGTCAGATAGTCGTCAGTGGAGAAAGCTGATCGACCGCTGGAGCCGCCAGCCTATTCTCAGCAGCTGATGGACGGGCTGAGCAGCGTCTCGAAAAAAATTTTCTGATGCCGAGCAGCAATCGACGCACTGCCTGACTCCCTCCCAAGTGTCACCCCGTCGGACGCATGCCGCGGCCGGCCGCGGGTGATCCAGGAGGAAGAAGGCATTGAAGATCAGAAGCTGGTATCTGGTATCTCTGACCGCGACTCTGGCTCTGACGCTTGCGGCCGCCGCCTCGGCGAGCGCAGCGGGCGTCTCGACCCAGGCCGTTGCCGGCGATTTCGACGGTGACGGCGCCCAAGATCTCTGGATCGTAGATCCTTCCGGCAAGGGACGTCTGCTGTCGACGGCGGATGGCGCGCTGCAGGAGCGCACCACAGAGCTCGACCCACAGTCCATCCGCCAAGCCACCGCGTCCCAGCCGAGCCTGAGCGACGGCAGCGCGCTGACTTCGGTGCCGCACAAGGCGCCGCTCCCGGCACCGACGCCGATCCCGATTTGCACGCGGTCGATTCGCGATCAGAATCACACGGACCGCTGCATGCGCGCCAGCTCGACGCCGAAGCTCGGGCAGCTCTATCCGCTGACCCAGAATCTGTTCGTGGATGCCGCGGGCAACGTCGGCATCAACACGCTGACGCCGAGCGACCGGCTGAGTGTGGAAGGCCGGGTCGAGAGCGAGCGCGGCGGCCTGCGCTTCCCCAACGGCACGCTGCAGGCCACGGCGACGGCGCCCGGGCCGGCGGGTAACCCCGGACCGCAGGGACCGCAAGGACCGCAAGGACCGCAGGGACCGGCCGGGCAGAACGGCATCACCGCCCTCAACGGCCTGCTCGGCCCAGCGTTGACGGTGACCGGTGGCGGCAGCGCCTCGGTCTCAACCAGCGGCGGCACGGTGACGGTGACGTCGTCGACCGCCTTCTGCACCTACCGCAACCGGACCTACTCGCCCGGCGCCCTGTGCTACACGATCGGCAACAACGTACCGTGCACGACCACCCCGGGATTCCGAGCCGTCAGGCTGGTTTGTCAGTCGGATGGCAGCTGGCAGGAGAGCACCTCGACGCAGTGTTTCAACCCTGGGCCCCAGCCGGTCTGTGGCTTCTAAGGAGAGAGGTTTCAACATGTTGAGAAAGAACCCTGCAACCCGTACTCAGCTGCCCCCGCTGAAGGGCGCGGCCCTCGTCTCCCTGCTGGCTCTGCTCGTCGCCGGGTCGCCGACCGCTCTCGCCAGTGACGCCCGCCAAGCCAGTGACGCCCGCCAAGCCTTATGGGCCGACTTCGATGGCGACGGCACCGCCGATCTTTACCTCACCGGCGCCAGCGGCGACGCCCTGCTGCTCGACGTCGCCGGCGAGCTCGTCGACGCGACCGAGAAAGCCAACCTGCCGGCATCGGCCGACGCCACGGCGCTGGCGCGGGCGATCGACCTCGACGGTCGCGACCCGATCGACCTCGCGCTGGTGCAGGACGACGGCCGGCTGGTGCTGCTGCTCAACCACTTCGGCACGTTTCAGGACATCACCCACGACGAGGCGGTCTTCGATCAGGCGCTCGCCGCCAGCATCAGGGTCGACGGCGAGGCCACCTCGCTGGGCGAATTCGCCCTCGCCAAGGCGCTGATCCGCTGCACCGACCGGCTCGACGACACCAGCTCGACCAGCTGCCTGCAGTCGTCTTCGGCCCCGACCCTCGACGACCTCTACCCGCTCAGCCAGGATCTGAACGTCAGCTTCGCCGGCGCCGCGACCGGCGCGCCGCGCTTCACGTTCTTGGGCAGCGCCTGGCCGTATCAGCTGGGCTTCGCGGTCGACGGCCTCGGCGATCTCGACCAGGACGGCACCAAGGACTTCATCATCGGCATTCCCAACGACTCGTCGGTGATCACCTCCAACGGTCGCGCCGACGTGCGCTCCGGCCTCGACGGCAGCCTGCTGTTCTCGGTCTTCGGCAACAGCTACCAGGCGTATCGCGGCCACGCGGTGGCGGCGGCCGGCGACGTCAATCGCGACGGCACGCCCGATGTCATCGTCGGCGAGCCGTTTCTGTCGGTCGGCGCCACCGATCCCGGCTATGCCCACATCTACTCCGGCGTCAACGGCACGCTGATCCGCACGCTGTCCGGCGCCAACCCTGGCGACGAGCTCGGTGGCTCGGTGGACGGCATGGGCGACCTCAACCGCGACGGCCACGCCGAAGTGGTGGTGGGCGCGCCGGCGCGTGGCTTCGTCCCGGGCGATGGCTATGTGCGCGTTTTCTCGGGCATCGACGGCTCGGTGCTGTACGACCTCACCGACGGCGAGACCGGCAGCGAATTCGGCACCTCGGTGGCCAACGCCGGCGACTTCAACAACGATGGCACCGACGACATCGTGGTCGGGGCGCCGGCCGGTGCCGGCGGCTTCGGGCGGGTCTACGTCTACTCCGGCGGCGACGGCTCGCTGATCGCCAGCTTCACCGGCGACGCCTCGCCGGACTACCTGGGCTTCTCGGTCGACGGCGCCCGCGACGTCAACCGCGACGGCTTCGCCGACGTCATCGCCGGCGCGCCGTTCAACGGCGGCGGCTACGCTCGCGTCTACTCGGGACGCGACGGCAGCGTGCTGCACAACTTCGTTGGCGCCACCGGCCAGGATTACCTGGGACGGGCCGTCGAAGGCGTCGGCGATCTCACCGGCGACGGCGTGGCCGATCTGCTGGTGGGCGCGCCGCAGCCCTTCACCGCCAACGGCTACGCCCGGCTCTACTCCGGCGCCGACGCTTCGGTCCAGCTCGAGTTTCTCGGCACGACGGACGCGGCCTTGGGCCTGGCGGTCGGCCACGTCGGCACGTCGCTGATGATCAGCTCGCCGAACGACGACACCGGCGCCAACAACGGCGGCGCGGTGCGTATCTACTCCACCCAATATGTCGGCATGGGCACCACCAGCCCGGGCGAAGAGCTGACCGTGGCGGGCGTGGTGGCCAGCAACACTGGCGGCTTCGTGTTCCCGGACGGCTCGGTGCAGACCGAGCCCAACACGCCAGGTCCGCAGGGGCCAGCGGGACCTCAGGGGCCGCAGGGGTCGCAGGGGCCAAACGGCCTGCCGGGCGGCGGTATCCAGTCGATCAACAGCGCCGCCAACCGACCGGTCAACTTCTTCGGCGGCGGCTCGCTGTCGGCCTCCGCGTCCGGCTCCAGCGTCACCCTGAGCTGGGGCCCGGCGATCTGCACCGAAGGTTCCCGGACCTACAGCGAAGGCGCTATCTGCTACATCAACCCGGTACCGTGTACGACCGGCGTCGGCTGGCGCTCCACCAAGCGCACCTGTCAGGCCAACGGCACCTGGAGCAGCAGTTCCTCGTCGCAGTGTTTCAACCCATCAGCCGGGCCGGTTTGCGGCCAGTAGCCACGTGATTGGAGGATTTTTTCGATGAAGATCAAGCTCATGAAGCTCAACCGCCTCTGGCTCGTCGGCCTCGCCCTGGCGTGCCTAGCGACCCTCTCCGCGGGCTCGCTCACCGCCGAGCCGAGCCCGGGTACCGAAGCCGACTCGGCGACCGCCGAGCCGGCGGACAAAGCCGTCGTCATCTCCATCGCCAAGCTGTGCGCCCACAGCATCGAGGACCAGTCGACCAACGTCTGCATCCAGGCGTCCAAGGCGGCCCAGCTCGGGCGCCTCTACCCGATCACCGAGGATCTGTTCGTCGCCCCCAGCGGCGAGGTCGGTATCGGCACCACCCAGCCCGGCGAGCAGCTGTCGGTCGACGGCACCATCCACAGCACCAGTGGCGGCTTTCGCTTCCCGAACGGCAGCGTGCAGTCCACCGCCCGGGCCGTGGGTGACCCCGGGCCACCAGGCCCGACCGGTCCGCAGGGGCCGGCGGGACCGCCGGGCAACCCGGGCTCGGACGGTGTGATCCCGATCAACGGTCTGTTCGGCCCGTTCGTCAACCTGGTCGGCAGCGGCGGCACCACCGTCTCGACGTCGGGCAACACCGTCACCGTCACCACGCCCAACGTGCCCTGCACCTACCGCGACACCACCTATTCGACCAATGACAACTGCTACACCGAGCGTGATTTCAACCCGTGCCCGGCGGGCAGCGGGCGGCAGGTCCGGCTGCGGTGTCTGGCGGACGGTTCGTGGCAGGTCATCACCTCGAGCGCCTGCAACAACCCGGCATTGCTGCCGTTCTGCGGCAACTGAGCTCGCTCCGCCACTTCGGCAGCTCAGGCAGCCCCTTTGTGGCTCATGCTACCCACGGGTGGCTCGCCAAGTTGGGCGAGCCACCCTTGGCGCTATAATGAAACCATGGTGACGCCAATTCGTGCAGTCATCGACACCAACGTGGTCTTTGAAGGCTTGACCCAGCGGGGCGGCCCGGCAGGCTTGATCGTAAGTGCTTGGATGGCGGAGATCTTTCAAGCCTGCGTCTCCCAAGCCTTGGCGTATGAGTATGAGGATGTCCTATCGAGAAAGCTCGCTCCCGACCGCTGGGCAAGGAATCGGCTCGTTCTCGATGCGCTTCTCCATCGAGCCGAGCTAGTGAGCGTTTACTATTCCTGGAGACCCAGCTCTCCAGACCCGGGCGATGAGCACGTGATCGACTGCGGCATGAATGCCCGGGCGATGGTTGTGACATCCAATCTTCGAGACTTCGAGCTGGCAAGTCTCGAGCTTCAGCTGCCGGCCTTGACGCCGGTCGACTTCTTGAAGCTCTTGCAGGCCGAGGCTGGATCGTGAACCGGTACAGGAGATCGTGAGATGGCCCGTCTTTCCCTGCGACTTCCAGATTCATTGCATCAGCGCCTGACCCTCCAGGCCCGAAGGGAAGGCGTACCGCTGAACCAGCTCCTCGTCTTCCTCCTTGCAGAGCAGTCGAGACCCGCTTATACGGCCGTTCCTGCGGAGAGCACGGTCGAAGCGCAGCGAACGGCGTTCGCGCATTTACGTGAACGCCTGGGCTCGGCGTCCGAGGAAGAAGTCTGGAAGATCCTCGACGAGCGCGAACCTGCGCCTACCGAGGTCGAAACCGGATGGACGCCCGAGCTGCGGCAGGCCCTGGAACAACGCATCGAGGCGGCTCGCAGATCGACAACCGACGAGTAGCGCACGAATGTGCGCTGCAGCTGCGCCGCGACACGACCAACCCAATCGCACCCTACTGAAACGACTCGAGCCCGCCCTCGCAATGAGGGCGGGCCGGGAATCCCAGGGTTGGTTGGGGTTGGTTGGGCTTAGTTGCCAGTGCAGGTCGGCACGTCGAAGGTGCCGTCGTGGCTGCCCTGGAAGCCGAAGGAGGCGCTCTGGCCCGGGGCCAGGGTGCCGTTGTAGCTGGCGTTGCTGGCCTCGATCACGGTGCCGTCGCTCGACAGCGTGAGCTGGGCGTTCCAGGAGTTGCCGAAGTTGGCCTGCTCGGTGAACTGGAGCGCTACGGACCAGGCGTCGATCGTCTCGCTGCCTTCGTTGGTCACCGTGTAGTTCAGCACGTAGCCGTTGTTCCAGACGTTCGGATTGACGACGGTGCAGCTGATGGCGGAGGTCTGCGCCGCGACCTCGATCTGAATCGCGTCCGAGACACCGAGCTCGACGCCATTGGCGTCTAGCGCCTCGAGCCGCAGCTCGAAGGTGCCCTCGGTAGCCGGCGCGGTGAGGGTGATCGGACCGGCGCCGAATTGCTCGAGCTGGGCGACGCCGTCCAGGTAGGCGCGCACGCCGACGGCGCTGGCCAGCACGTAGTCGACGTCGAAGCTCTCGGACGGCATGAAGGAGCTGCCGTCGGCCGGCGAGGTGATCGCCACCGCGCTGGCCACGACCGCCGGACGCGCCATCCAGCTGACGGCCGACAGGCTGCCCGTGTCGCTCACTGCGACGGTGAAGCCGGTCTCGTCGAGCGCGATGACGTTGGCGGTCACGAGGTTGCTGGGATCGCTGCTGATGGCGGTCAGGAGCACGGCGTAGGTGGTGCCAACGGCGTACGGGGAGGCGAAGGTGACGCTGGCCGTCGCCGGGCTGCCCTGGAAGGCGGCGGCCGACACGATACCGGTCTGGCTCTGGTCTTCCTCGATTCCCAGGTTGGCGCGGGCGGTGGCCGCGTCGGTGGCGCCGGTGCCGCCTTCAGCGACCGGTACGGGCAGCCCGTCGTTCAAGCTGGCCTCGAGCGCCGCCACCGCAGCGGCGGCGGTGCCCGCCGGATCGGCACCGACCTGGGCGGCCGTTACCTGATGCGGGTTGTTGAAGTCGGCCACGTGGCCATCGAGCGCGGACTGAGTGGCGGCGCCGGTCTGAGCGGCGGTCACCTGGTGCGGGTTGTTGAAGTCGGCGACGTGGCCGTCGAGCGCGGACTGACTGGCGG
>JBCCEE010000405.1:0-8120 GCA_039030415.1 Acidobacteriota bacterium | reverse complement strand
CCAGCAGCGTCTCCGGGAGGCTGGCGCAGACCAGCGGCTCGAACGGCTGGTGCCTGCGCGCGCTCGACTGGTGGATCATGCGGGCCACCAGCTCCTTGCCGGTGCCCGACTCGCCGCGCAGCAGGATCGGCACCCGCAGGTCGGCGACCTGCACGATATCGCGCCGGATTTGAGCGATCTCAGGGCTCTCGCCGACCAGGTCGAAGCGCGGCGTACGGGTGTCGGCGACCGGGTCGAGCCGGTGCAGCAGCAGGACGACTCGGCTCGCCAGCATGAGGACGACGCCGTCGGCCACCGCCGCCGCCGAAACCGTGACCTGCCGGTCCACTTCGGCTCCGCCGACCGCCAGACGAGTTGGGCTCTCGCCGCGCTCGATTTGCACACCGCCGCCTTCGGCAGCGCGCAGCAGGATCGGCGTACGGCTCAAGCGAACTTCTGCCAGGGAGCGGCCGGCGGATGTCGAACCCGGCTGGGCGAATTCCGGCGTCTGACGCGACAGCTCGCTGGTGCGCCCGGCGTCGAGTCCTTCGAGCAACGTGCGCTCACCGACGCGCTCGAGATCCGGATGGTAGAGGACGGTCAGCCCATGGACCCGAACCTCGGCCGACATCTGACTCCAGATCGTGCTGTCCATCTGGGTTGGAGCCTGGGTTTGGGTGCCATCGATTTCGCCTAGCGGGTCGCTCATTTTGCTCATCTTACTTCGTCGAGCTAATTCGAGCTTTGTCGAGCGCGAGGTCGAGCTTTGTCGAGCCCTCTGAGGAGCTCGGCCAGGCAGCCTGGAGCACTTCGGCACGTCGTCCCAGAGCTAGCCCCTACCTTGGTACGATGCTTGCTCTCTAGCCTGGCCGAACAGCAGTGACTCGCCAACACGGTCGAGGTGCGCCTGGAGAGAGGGACAGCACCTGGAGAGCCGGCCTTGGGCCGAGCTCTCTAACCAAGGAGATTGGAATGCGACCCAGGAAGAAGACGTTTCGTGTCGAGCTCGGCATCAACTTACATGCGGCACCGGTTCCCCAGACCAATCCGAACATGCGGATCTTTCCCCTACAGAACGCGCTGATCGACGTCACCGACGGCGAAGATCGAGCTAAGCCGGCCTGGTACGCCCACCTCGGAATCGGCGACAAGATCTCTTTCCGACTGGTGGACATCAGCAACCTGCGCTTGCCAGATCACGAAACCACCTACCCGGATCTGGCGATCGCCGAGTTTTACTTCAACAACCCGGTGACCGGCCGGCCCGCCAATCCGTTCACCCGCCGCGTCATCGACTGGCAGTTCTCCGACCGCCTGGACTGCTGGAGTCCCCCCTACTGCCAGGAGGCTTCCGTCCAGCTGCCGTCCTGGGACATGATCGGCTACGACGCCTCGGGCGAGCCGATCGAGACGTTGCGTTTCGCCGACTTCGATCAGGCCGAGTCAGGCGACGGTTTCCGTGCCTTCGAGCTGACCGTAGCGATCAAGCTGGTGCGCGATGGCTGGATCAACCACTATGTCTTCGATCCCGAAATGATCGTCAGCGAGACCGACAACGAAGGACCTCCGGGAGGCGGCAAGAAGGACTGAAGAGGCCGACTTGGGCTCAGGTTTCCTGCTCGAGATCCACCAGCAGCTGGTGGAAGCGCGGGTCGGCCCGCAGCTCGACGAGGTCGGGCTCGAGCCGCACGTCGGAGAGCGAGAAACCCGACTGCAGCGCCTCGGAAAGGGCGGTCAGCGCCTGCTCGCGCTGACCGCCGAGCTCTTCGGACACGGCCAGGCGAAATAGCGTGTAGAGGTCGCCACCAGTGCCGGCTCGGCGCACTACGTCGACGTCTTCACGGGCGGCTTCGAGGTTGCCGGAACGCGCTAGAGCGACGGCCCGCCGGCTGCGCAGACGCACGTCCGTCGGCCGCCGCTCGATCAAGTCATCGAGCATCTGGAGGGCTCGACGGTAGCAGCGTTCGGCGTCGGCCGAGCGCTCCGGCAGCTGGCGGTACGTGTCGGCCAGGTTGAGCCAGAAGATGAAGCGATTCGAAGCGCCGTCCATGGCCAGCGCGTCTTCGAACGCCTTGGCGGCCTGGGAGTAGAGGCCGCGACTGAACAACACGGTGCCGAGGTTCGAGAACAAGGAGGCGTCGGGACGGATCTTCAGGGCGTCCTGCAGCTTGGCGGCCGCTTCCTCCAGGCGCCCCTGAGCGTGATAGATCGCGCCGAGGTTGCGCAGGGCGTGCAGGTTGCCGGGGGTAGCAGCGAGCGTCTTGACGAACGCTTGCTCGGCCTCCTCGTAGCGACCGAGGTCGTAGAGCAGGGCTCCGAACGCATTGAGGTAGAGCGGTGCCGGCTGCAGCTCGCCGGCCCGGCGATAGTGGTCGACCGCCGTGTCGAGCTGCCTGCGATCCGCGGCCAGCAGGCCGAGGCCGTAGTGTGCGTCAGCGTGGGTGGGCTCGAGCTCGAGGGCACGCTGCAGGTGCTCGGTGGCCTCGTCGGAGCGGCCGAGCCCCCACAGGACCAGGCCCAAGCTGGCTCGCCCGTCGGCCAGGTAGCCGTTGAGTCGCACGGACTCCTGGGCGATGGCCAGAGCCTGTTCGAGGAACATCGGGTCGGCACTGGCGGCCGCATTGCGCGCTTTCTCGAGGGTCGCCCGGGCCAGGCCGGCGTGCGCTACCGCCGACTCCGGATCACGCTCGATCATCCTACGAAATACGGTGATGGCGCGGTCCGGCGCTTCCGGATCGTCGAGCCGGCGCAGACTCTGCAGGGCCGCCTCGTAGCGCTGTGCCGGAGGCAGCTCGGCAGAACGGGTCGCCGCTGAGGAGGCCACGGGCTCAGTCTCAGCGGGGGAACGCAGGCTGGTCATGATCACGATCAAGGCCACGAGCCCAATGCCCCCCGCCAAGATCCACAGCGGCGTGGAGCGCACCGACAGCCGCGAGACCCCGAAGGCACTCTCCGCGAATCTCCCGGTCCAGGCGGAATCGTTGCCGAGTGAGCCCAGGGCTTTAGGCGAGCCCAGGTCTTTAGGCGAGCCCCCAGGCGGCGAAACCGTGGCTGCAGACGAGCCCGCATCATCGAGCTCGTGGGTGTCCAGGGTCCGCTGCTCGTGAGAGGCGAGGGTCGGCACGTCGGTGGCCGAGGGCGACGGTTCGTGGACCACAGCGGGCCGTGCCGCGATCAGTGCATCGAGCGCTCGCTCGACCTCCCTGGCGCTCTCCGGACGCAGCTCCGGAGCCTTGCGCAGCAGCCGTGCGACCAGCTCAGCCAGCCCCTCGGGCACCCCGGGAGCGAGCTCCTCGACCGGCTGCGGCTGGTGGCTGACGATGCGAGCCAGGGTGTCGACAGGCGTCCTGCCGCGAAACGGTGAGACCCCGGTCAGGCATTCGTACAGCAGAATGCCGAGAGCAAAGAGGTCCGAACGGGCTCCAACGCTCAGCCCACGCGCCTGCTCTGGCGACATCGCCCGCCCCGTGCCGACGATGACGCCGGTCTTGGAAAGATCGTAGTGACGCGTTTGATCTTCGGTCAGTCGATTGAGCTTGGCGATGCCGAAGTCGAGGATTTTGGCTCGCCCGTCGCGCAGGATCATTACGTTCTCGGTCTTCAGATCTCGGTGAACGATTTCGAGAGCGTGCGCCGCCACCAGCCCTCGGGCAATCTGCCGCGCATAGTTCAGCGTCGCGTCGATATCGAGCGGGCCGGACTCGAGCAGGGTGGCCAGAGATGTGCCCTGGAGCCGCTCCATGACGATCCAGTCGCCGTCGTCGTCCTCGATCAGATCGAAGATCTGGACGATCGAAGGATGGTCGAGCTGGGCGGTGGTCCGCGCCTCGCGCCGCAGGCGGGCCTGCCATTTCGGGTCGTCGTTGTCGCGCAGCAGCCGCTTGACCGCGACCCGGCGATCGAGGCGACGGTCGTAGGCTTCGTAGACGATCCCCATCCCGCCCTGGCCGAGCGCCTTGTCGAGGCGATACGGACCAAGCGCGTAGGGCAGCGATAGATCTTGGTTGGGCAGCGTCATTAGGAATCGTTCGGATTGCGCCCCCGCTCTCTGATTCCTGCACCGGCAGCTTATGCCCGAAGTCTATCGAATTTCTCTCGCTAAAAGAGACTGCGACGCGACCGGCCTGGGTAGCTTGGACCGAAATTTTCAACAGAAGATCCTCGCGACATCCAGCGGAACGTTAAACACGAACAAAGTTTCTGAACATCAAATAGAGCACAGACATATAGCACACTCTATGCGTATTGAAATAGGCCTTTCACTTTGGTAAAAATTTGGCTGTCTCAACAGCGACGCCGCTTGTTTCAGTCCAGTCGAGAAAAGTCAGTCGAGAGAGTCAAAGGTCCAGGCCACGGTGCTGACTTGCGCCAGGGTCTCGGTTCCGGCAACAGCTGCCATTCGCAGTGACCAGCATCTGATGCGCGTGACTGCGGAGTTGTGGGAATAAGAGCCATTCCCACGACCGGGCACAGAGGGGATCATCATGTCTCGGCAAGAAGAAGTGCAGGCTCGCCCTCCGCTAGAGGACTCGGGCAACAACGCAGAACCGGAGCCGACGGGTTCCGAGATCGCCATCATCGGCATGTCCTGCCGCTACCCGGGAGCGTCGACCGTCGACGCCTTCTGGCACAATCTGCGCGAAGGTTTGGAATGCCTGAGCGAGCTCACCGACGACGAGCTCGCCGAAGCCGGCGTGCCACCGGAGCTCATCGCCGACCCCAACTTCGTGCGGCGAGCGTCGGTGCTTCACGGCATCGAGGATTTCGACGCCCGCTTCTTCGGCTACACGCCGCTCGAAGTGACGATCATGGACCCTCAGCATCGGCTCTTCCTCGAGTGCGCCTGGGAGGTCTTGGAGCACGGCGGCTACGACCCGGGACGCTACGAGCTGCCGGTCGGTGTCTTCACCGGCGCCAAGACCAACACCTACCTCTTCAACGTCGTCGCCCAGCGTGACCGCTTCCCGGGCCTGGACAACTTCCAGATCGCCCTCGGCAACGACCTGGCAGCGATGGCCACCCGCGTTTCCTACAAGCTGGATCTGCGTGGGCCGAGCTACGCCCTGCACACCGCCTGTTCGACGTCGCTGGTGGCGGTCCACCTCGCCTGTCAGAGCCTACTGCTCGACGAGTGTTCGATGGCGATCGCTGGCGGAGCCGCGATCAACTATCCGCAGAAGACTGGCTACGCCTACCAGAAGGGCGGCATCCTATCGCCGGACGGCAGCTGCCGGACCTTCGATGCCGACGCCGCCGGTTCGAACTTCGGCAACGGCGTGGGCGCCGTGCTGCTCAAGCGCCTGGATGACGCCCTCGCCGACGGCGACCATATCCACGCGGTCATCCGCGGCTCGGCCACCAACAACGACGGCGCCGCCAAGGCGAGCTTCACCGCTCCGGGCGTCGAAGGTCAGACCGCGGTCCTGCTCGAAGCGATGGCGGTCGCTGGCATCGAAGCCGACGACATCGACTACATCGAGGCCCACGGTACCGCCACCGACCTAGGCGACTCGATCGAGATGCTGGCCCTGACCCAGGCCTTCCGAGCTTCGAGCCAGCGTCAAGGCTTCTGCGCCCTGGGTTCGGCCAAAACCAACCTCGGCCACCTCGAGACCGCCGCCGGTGTCGCCGGCCTGATGAAGACCGCTCTCGCTCTCGAGCACAGCGAGCTGCCGCCCAGCCTGCATTACGAGCGCCCGAATCCCAAGATCGATTTCGACTCGAGTCCCTTCGAAGTCAACGCTGAGCTGCGTCCTTGGCCGCAGCCCCCTGCCGGCAGGCGACGCATCGCCGGAGTTTCATCCTTCGGCATCGGCTCGACCAACGCGCACGTGCTGGTCGAGGAGGCGCCCCGCCGACAGCCCACCACCGCCACCCGCGGGATCCAGGTGCTGCCGCTGGCAGCTCGCAGCGCAAAAGCCCTCGAAGCCATGAGCCTCAACCTTGCCGACCATCTGGAACGGCATCCCGAGCTCGAGCTGGCCGACGTCGCCCACACCTTACAGGTCGGCCGAAGGCGCTTCAGCCATCGCCGGGCCGTGCTGGCCAGCACTCCGGCCGAAGCGGTAGAGCGCCTGCGTGCGGACGGCAGCCAACCCGGCCACGGCTTCACGGTCGAGGACGCCAACGAGCAGTCCGGCGTGTCGTTCCTGTTGCCTGGCCTGGGGGACCAGCGCCTGCATCTGGCCCGCGAGCTCTATGACAACGATCCGGTCTTCCGCCAGGCCCTCGACGAGGCTTTCGCCGCCCTGAGGCCGCACGTCGGTGAAGACCTGCTGCCGGTGCTCTACCCGGAGCGCACTGCCGATTCGTCGGCCGCCAGCGGCGCGCCCGATCTGCGCCGCATGCTCGGCCGCGGCGAATCCGCCAAGACTCCGGCGGCCGAGCGCCTCGACGCCACCCGCCTCTCCCAACCCGTGCTATTCGCGGTCGAGCTCTCTTTGGCTCGTCTATGGATGGCCTGGGGCGTGACACCGCGAGCGATGCTCGGCTACAGCTTGGGCGAGTACGCGACGGCTCACCTCGCCGGTGTCCTCGAGCTCGAAGACGCCGCGCGCCTGGTAGCCCGGCGAGCCCAGCTGATCGACGATCTGCCGGCTGGGGCCATGCTCGGCGTTTCGCTGCCCGAAGACGAGCTCGTACCGCGGCTCGGAGACCGACTGTCGTTGGCGGCGATCAACGGACCTCAGCTGACCGTGGCCGCCGGACCGCCCGAGGCCGTGGAAGCCCTGGCCGCGGAGCTGAGCGAAGAAGGCGTGGCCTGCCGACCGATCGCCACCACCCATGCCTTCCATTCGCGGATGATGGAGCCGATCGCTGATGAGCTGAGCTCTCTGGTTGCTGAATTCGACCTTCAGGAGCCGAAGATCCCTTACGTTTCGAACGTCACCGGCACCTGGATTACCGCCGACGAGGCCACCGACCCCGGCTACTGGGCGCGCCATCTGTGCGCCCCGGTGCGGTTTGCCGACGGTGTCGCCACCCTGCTCGACGCGCTGCCCCAGGCGCTCCTCGAGATGGGCAGTGGCACCAGCCTGGCGACCTTCGTGAGGCTGAACGAAGCCTGCGAAAAAGCTCTGGCAGCACGCGTCGCCACCTCCCTCGCAGCCCCAGGCTGGACGGGCGGCGACGGTGATGACAAAGCGGCGCTACGCATGGCCTTCGCCCGGCTGTGGGCGGCGGGCGTCGACGTGGACTGGCCCAAGCTGCACGGCGAGGATGTCCGGCGCCGCGTCCCGCTGCCGGCCTATCCCTTCGAGCGCGAGCGGCTGTGGCTCGACGCGCCGGAGGCCGCGACCGGCGCGACCGCCTCGGGAAGCGCTCACGATTCGGCCCAGTCCGGAGCGGCCGGCGAGTCACCAACCCAGGTAACCCTCGAACGCGAAGCGCTCGAGGACTGGATCTACCGCCCGACCTGGAGCCCGGTCGATATGCCGGCCCGGGACGACGAGGCGATCACGGGACCGGTCCTGGTGTTCAGCGACGGCGGCAGCCTGGCAGAGGCGCTGACGGCCCGCTTGAGCGATGGCGGGCGAGTCGTCACCCAGGTTTGGCCGGCCGTCGACGACGCGCCGGCAGGTGAGGATCTCGGCAGCGGCGTGTGGCGCAGCGACGCGTCGAGCTATGTCTTAGACCCGCACCAGCCGGAAGCCTACGGCGTCCTGCTCGAAGCGCTGGCGGCGGACGACCGTCGACCGGCCACGGCCGCCCACCTGTGGAGCCTTTCGGCGCCCGATGAGCTGACGCGAGCGCGGGCTCTCGGTTTCGACAGCCTGCTGTTCTTCGCCCAGGCCCACGGCCGGCGGGCGACGAGCGAACCGCTGGCCATCACGGCGGTGACGGCCGGCACCCAGCGGGTGCTCGACGACGATCCGGTGGCGCCCGAGAGAGCGTTGATCGTGGGCCCGGCCAAGGTGATTCCGCAGGAGATGCCGGGCGTGTCCTGCCGGCTGATCGATTTGCCGCATGCGGTCGACGCAGCGAGGGATACGGTTCCGGTGGAAGCCATGCTGGACGAGCTGGCCGTCACCGCAACCGACGCTACCGCCCACGAGCTGGTGACCTACCGCAACGGTGAACGCCGTCAGCAGGACTTCGAGCGCCTGCACCCCCAAGCAGGAGACACCCCGACGACCCGCCTG
>JBCCEE010000404.1:0-8158 GCA_039030415.1 Acidobacteriota bacterium | reverse complement strand
CGTCCCTAGCCCTGTGCTACTTCCACCTCGGCCGCTACGAAGAAGCCGCCGAGCTCTACCGGCGTCTCGAGGCGAAGCGCCCGAGCCGCGAGCTCGAGGTCAAGCGGCGGTTGGCGGAGCGTCGTGCCCGCCATATCGCGAAGAGCCCTGCCGCGAAGACCTCTGCCGAGACGACCCCTGCCGAGAAGACCTCTGCCGCGAAGAGCTCTGCAGGTCATGCCGACGAATAATAATCCAGAGCTTCCCGCCGCCCTGCTGGTGACGCCGATCACGCCGGCGACTGGCGGCAACGGGCTGGCGATGCGAGCCGGCCTACTGCTCGAGGCGTTGCAGCGCGATCATCGCGTGCAGGTGTGGCGGGTGCCCACCGCCGGCGGTGACGAAGGCGCCGGCCAGATCGTCGCCCCGCTCGAGGTGGATCCCGGCTGGGCCCTAGCGCAGCGCGCGGGTCCGCAGGCCCGTCGACGTCTGGGGCGTCCCGAGCTGTGCCGATTCGCGACCCACCGGGCGGTCCGCGAGCTCCAACAGGCGATCGACGGCGTGAGCTTCCAAACGACCCTGGTGTTCCGGAGCTACCTGTTGCCGTTTGTGATGCCGCTCGGGCGCAAGGGGGGCAAGATAGGACCCTCAGACCTAGGTCTGAGGGTCGTCGATCTCGATGATGACGAGACGGCCACGCGGCAGCGCCTCGCTGCCCTCCTGCATGCCGCCGGCGACTCGCAGGGCGCGCAGCGGGAAGCCCTCGAAGCGGAGCTGTTTCAGAGCTTTGAAGACCAGCACCTGGCCTGGGCGCACCTGCTGCTCAGCGCCCAGCGCGAACACTCCCGCGGGTTGCGTACACGGTTCGAGAGTCAACGCGCTGAAGACCTGCGGGTCGACGTCTTGCCGAACGCCATCGATACCCAGGCCTGGGGGCGGCTCGAACCGACCGTCAGAAGCCCGCCGGAACCGTTGCGTCTCTTGCTGGTTGGCAATCTCGGCTATGCGCCGAATCAAGCCGCGGCTCAGGAGCTGGTCGGGGATCTCCTCCCGGCGCTGCGAGCCCGCGGGCACGAGGTCGAGATCCGCATCGTCGGGCGGCATCCGCCCCGCGGGCTGCTCGAGCTCGGGGACCGCACTGGAGTCACCGTCTGGCCCAACGCTCCGGACCTCGAGCCCCACTATGCCTGGGCCGATCAGGTGGTGCTGCCGCTGCGCGCCGGCGGCGGCACGCGCATCAAGATCCTGGAGGCTTTTGCGGCCGGGGTGCCGGTGGTCTCGACCCGTCTCGGAGCGGAGGGGCTCGAAGTGACGTCAGGGGAGCAGCTGCTGCTGGCGGAGTCGGCCGACGAGCTGGCGGAGGCTTCCTCACGGCTCGCTGGGAATCCCGGGCAGAGCCAGCGGCTGCTCGCCGCTGCGCGTCTTTGGGTGCGGCGCCACCACGACCGTCGAACGATCGCCGATCGTCTGGCCGATCGTCTGGCCGATCGCCTGGCTGATCGCCTGGCCGAGAGGTTGCAGGCGCGGGCTTCAGCGAGCGGGTCGGGCGTCTGACGAGGCGGGGCGCCGGCTGCCGGGGGTTGGCTGGCGGTGGTGGTTCAAGATCTGCCCGCGATCCTCGGCGTGCCCGAGCGCCACCCAGGAGTTTTCTGGCGGCGACGCGATGCCGTATTGCTTGCTGAGCAGGCTGAGGATGGACTGGTCGTGGCGGTGCGCGACGAAGTCGGGATAGTTGGGTAGGCCCATCTCATTCTCCCGGTCGCTGAGGATGCGGGGGTCGCGGGCCGCCTCGAGCGCGGCTTCGAGGAGCTGCTTCACCCGCGGTGTGGCTCGCATCAAGAGGTGTGACGCGAAGCGCTGCGGACTCGCCGCCGTCTTCTCGTCGTCGCAATCCAGGAGCACGAAGGCGTCGCGCTTGGTGTACTGGCTTTCACGGAATCCCTCGCCGAGAAACAAGAGATCGGTCCCCAGCGCTTCGGCCGCCTCGACGATCGGATCGACGCGGCGCAAAAATTCGGTCCCAGCGTCGGCGTAGAACAGCCAGCCGCCAGCGTCGATCTGCTCGAGCGCCTGCAGCAGAATATAGGGTTTCCAGAGCCACAGCCCTGCGCCGCGCCTCTGGCCAAGCAGGGGAAGGTTCTGGCGCACGAATTCGCCGTCGAGGTCGGTAGGGCCGAGCGCCTGCACGCGGGAGAATTCTCCGTGTCTCTCGCCGGTCGCCAAGCAGTGATCCCGAGCCGGCTGGTAGCGACGGCTAGCGTAGGAGATCAGAGTGACCCGGGGCTGGCTCGTCGCCAGGCCAGGGGCCGCGGAGGGTTCGCGGGTCGCGGACGGCACCAGCTCGTCGACGCGGTCTCGGCGCACCGCCACCCACGGCCGGATGCCTTCCTTGAGCCAGGAGCTCTGGCCTGGGGTCGCAACCACGGTGCCATCCCCAGCTCCTTTGGCGAAGCCGTTGTAGTTGACGGCGACCGCGCCTTCGATCGCTTCGGCTCGGTGGATCAACGTCGCCGCGTCCTCCGCCTCGGCGCCAACGAACGCCAGATCTCGCCCCGGCAGGTCATGTCCTTCATACAGCACCCAGCCCTCGGGAACCTCCCCGGGCGCGGGCAGCTGGAAGTTCCAGGTCTCAGTGTTGTGGTGCAGCAGAGCCAGGGCGCGTCGGGCTCGCAGGACGTCCAGGTCGCTAGAAGGCAACGCCGGGTTCTGCGGCACCACTTTGACGGGGCACACCTGATCGAGCCCGAGAATCCTGAAGCGGGTGGTGTGCCGGTGCTCCGCCCACAGCCGCGCCATCAGATTGGGACCGGTGTTCTCGAAGATGTCTTGGAACGTCACGTCCCGCCGCCGCGCCCCTTGCAAGGCGTGAATCACGGTGCCGAAGAAGGGGTGCTGACGGGGAGCGGCCAGCAGCGCGTTACTGATCACCTGCTGCTCGATGCGCGGGCCAGCCTCGAGCGAGAGATGCACCGCATCGTCCTGCAAGAGCGGCGACAGCGGCTGCAGACACTCCATGTCGAGATCGAGATAGAGGCCGCCATGGGTGTAGACGATGAAGTAACGAGCGGCGTCGGCCCGTTCGACGGGATGCTGGTAGGCCAGGTAGGTTTCGAGAAACCAGGGGTAGTGCTGCTCGATCAGCCTCAGGTTGTCGTCATCGGTCCACAGGCGGTACTCGAAGTCGGGGTTCTCGCGCCGCACGCTCGCCACCCAGGGGCGAAACCGCTCGGGGATCTCTCGGGTCTTCCAGGTCTGGTGCAGGATGCGCCGGATCATGCGGTGCGGCCTCCTCGAGCCGAGCGCAAGCGCTCGAGATGCGGGCTCGCGATCTCCACCGAGTGATCCCAGGTCCACCCTTCGACCACCGCCTCACGGCCGCGCCGCCCTCGGGCCTCGCCCTCCTCGGGATGCTCGCGAGCGTTGCGCAGGAGCTCGACCAGGTGATCAGGGTCGGGCTCTGCCCACTGGCCGCAGTCCTCGTCTCGAAGGAAGACGCGTCCGTCATGCGCCGGCACCTGGCGAGCGACGTCGATGAAGTCGGCGGTGCGGTCGTCGAGGAGCTCGGCGAGGGCGCCGAAGCGCGGCACGATCACCGGCTTGCCGCAGGCCAGAGCCTCGAACACCGGCAGCCCCCAACCCTCGCCGCGAGTCGCCGTCACGAAGCAATCGCAGCGGTTGTAGAGCAGCACCAGGTGAGGCAGCGAGGTTGGACGGCTCCAGACGACCGGCGCGTGCGGGCCGAGGTTCCGTCGGCGCAGAGCGTCTTCGAGCCGCCAGCTCGGATCCGAGGGATGGCTGGTGTGCAGCACCAGCTCCACCGGGTCGCTGGGCTCGAAGGCTTTGGCCCAGGCCCGCAGCAGCAGGTCGAATCCCTTGCGCGGCTCCCAGCGGCCGACCGACAGCACGCGGAAGGGGCCCGCAGGCAGTCCGTCGCGCGGAATCGGTCGGAAGACGGTGGGGTCGACCCCTTCCGGCACGACCTCGATCCGGGCCGGCTCGACGCCCGAGTCGATCAGCACCTGGCGTCCCCAGGCGGTCGGAGTCCAGATCTCATCGAGCTCGGTGAGGTGCCGAGCGCGGCTCTGCGGCATGCGCGTCGTCTCCCAGACCACCCAGCCGATTCGCTTGCGGCCGCGAACCCGCGGCATGACGTCGGGGGCCCCGATACCGATGCTAATGCTGTCAGCGACCGGGCCTCGGCCGTTCTCGAGCCAGCGATCCCAAGGACCGCTGGCGGCATTCCTGGGTCCCGCGTCGACGGGAATCCACGCGATCTCCTCGCGCCGCGAGAGCGCCAGGGCGAACGAGATCGCGTGGCGGGAAGTGCCCGAGAAGCCGTCGGTGTGGCCGAGGATGGTGATCATCGAGGCGTCCGGACCTGCGTCGGTCTCGGCGGCGCGCTCAGTCGCTCAGCGCACAGGTGCGGAAGCCGGCCCACACGTCGCGGCGATCCGGTTTGTAGAAGTTGCGCCAGGTGTTGCGCAGCATGTGGAAGCGGGTGGCCCAGCAGCCGCCGCGCAGCACGCGGTGGTCGCCAAACCAGGGCTCGGAATAGTCCTTGTAGGGATCGGCGACAAAGCCGGGAAACGGTCCGAAGTCGGTCGCCGTCCATTCCCAGACGTTGCCGAGCATCTGGCGCACGCCGCCCGGCGTGTCGCCGGCCGCTAGCCGGTCGACGGCGATCGGGCCGCCGAGTCGACCGTCGAGGTTGGCGCGCTCGGCTTCGGGAGCGTTGCCCCAGGGGTAGGCGGTTTTGGCGACCGTCGACGCCGCCAGCTCCCACTCGGCCTCGGTGGGCAGCCGACGCCTGGCCCAACGGCAGTAGGCTTCAGCCTCGAAGGCGTTGACGTGGACCATCGGCAGGCGATCGGCGAGTGGCTGCCAGCGGTCGTACACGCGGCGTTGCCAGCGGTCGTGGCGGTCGCGCTGCCAGTAGACGGGTTGGCGAATGGGCTCGTTCTGGCACCAGCGCCAGCCCTCTGAGCTCCACAGATCGCTCCGAGTGTAGCCGTCGTCTTCGACGAAGGCGCGAAATTGGCCTTGGGTGACGGCGGTGCGGGCGATGGCGAACGGAGCGACCTCCACTTCGTGCGCCCACTTCTCATTGTCGAAGGCGAAGGCGGCGTCGGGCAGGGCGCCGAGCCGGTAGCTACCGCCAGAGATCTCGACGTCGCCCCCGATCTCGCCCTCCGAGGTCGCCGGCTCGTCGAACGCCTGGCCACCGTAGACCTCGGGCCCCGGGGCGGGGTAGGCGTGGGTCTGGCGGGTGTAGGCGAAGGCTTCGGCGTGCATGTCCTCGTGGAACAGGGCGAGGCGATGGAAGTAGATCTCGTCTTCGGTGGGCGTCCGACCCTGGAGGTGGTGGGCGACGTCGTCGAGCACCCGCCGCATGTAGGCCAACGTCTCTTTACGACGGTAGAGTGGCAGGTCCCAGCGCGTGTCGTGGGCGACGGCCATCGAATCGTAGAGCGCGTCGGCGTCTTCAGCCAGGGAGGGCAAACCCCTCAGATGCCGTCGGGTCCAGCGCTCCTGAAACCAGGCGACGTGACCGATCTCCCACAGCAGGGGATTGACGATGGCGAGCTGCTCTCCCATCAGCTGGTCGTCGTCGAGATCTTCGACCAGCGCCAGGGTGCGGCGGCGTGCCTCGTTGAGCCCAGCGATCAGCTCGTCAGAAGCAGTCGGGAGAGGCGGTGACATGGCCATCGATCCAAGCGTTCGATCCTACGCGGTTTGGGGTTCTTGCTCCAGAAGGATAACCTTACAGCGTTTCGCCGCATCCAAGCGGAAGCATCGCAGAGGAAAGGAGGTGATCGCCGTGCAGCTCAAGGGAATGTTCAAGAAGCCGACCCTGACCAGCCTTGCCAAGACCTGTGGTTGAGCGGCCAAACTGAGCCCGGTCGGGCTCGGAGAGCTGCTGGCGAGTCTGCCTCAGAATCAAGATCCGAATCTCCTCGTGGGCTTCAACACCCGCGATGATGCGGCGGTCTACCGTCTCGATGACACAACCGCGCTAGTGATGACGGCTGACATCATCACGCCGCCGGTGGACGATCCCCATCTCTTTGGTCAGATCGCCGCCGCCAATGCGCTGAGTGACGTCTTCGCCATGGGCGCCAAGCCGCTGACGTGCCTCAACCTGATCGGCTTTCCCGCCGACAAGCTGGGGCCGGAGATCCTGCACGGCATGGTGGCCGGGGCGTTGTCCAAGGTCACCGAGGCCGGGGCGGTTCTGGCCGGTGGACACACCACGGAAGACGAAGAGCCGAAGTTTGGCCTCTCCGTCACAGGTGTCGTGCACCCTGAAAAAGCGTGGACCAACGCCGGCGCCCGGGTCGGCGACGCGCTGGTCATGACCAAGCCGATCGGCAGCGGCGTGCTGTTCAACGCCAACCTGAAGGGCTGGGTCTCGCAAGCCGCGATGGACGCCTGCATCGACATCCTGACCACCCTCAATCGCACCGCCGCCGAGGTCATGCACGGCTTCGACATCCACGGCGCCACCGACATCACCGGTTTCGGCCTCGCCGGCCACGGTCTCGAGGTCGCCGAGGGCTCGGATGTGACCCTGCGCATCGATATCGATTCCGTGCCCATCATGGACGAAGCGCTCGAGATGTACCGCAAGGGCATGACCACCGGGGTCAACGCGGTCAACCGCCAGCTCGTCGAGTCCAAGTGGCGCTTCGAGCGCGAGCTACCGGTCCATCACCAGGAGATCTTCGTCGATCCCCAGACCAGTGGCGCCTTGCTCGCCGCGCTGCCCGCGGAGCAGGCGGATGACCTGGTAGCCGCCTTGCTCGACGCCGGCGTCAGCCACAGTCGACGCATCGGTAGGGTCGAGGCGTTCGATGGCGAGGCGCGGTTGATCTTTGGGTAGGCTAGCTACTCCCGATTTTCCTGCCAGCGCGTAAGGTTCGAGCGCCTTCCAGGAAGTCCTGGGCCATCTCCAGGCGTTCCGTGGGGCTCATGTCGAGCATCCATCGGATGAGACTGATGTCCCCTTCGCCGAGCTCGGCCGTCTCTTTGTCTTCGTCGAGTGGCTCGGACTCGAGTTTGGAGTGAGCAGCTCGATTCGGCCCATCAGTGATCATTTGGGAAGGCTAACACAAGCTACGATGAGCACTTGTTGATGAATGAGGAATGACGAAGAAGTGTACCGTCCGCATTCCTGGCTGCTTTCTAGGAGGCTCTCGGACGTTCAAGAGGTGAGGCTGGCAACCCACTCTTCCAAGTGGTCCTGCAGTCGGCTCGTCAAAGGGTTGGATAGCCTGATTACTGCGGTGGTTTCCAGGGTAGGATCCGCCCTCCATGAAGTCGCTCCTCGCCCTACCTCGCTCGACCCTCATCCGCCTCGTCGCCTTTTTGGCGCTGGTGGCGGGTGGCATTCTCATCGCGCGCTACTCGCCAGTGCGCGAGGTGTTGACGGAGGAGGGGATCAAGGCGCTGGTGACGCAGGTGCGGGCGGCTTGGTGGGGGCCGCTGGTGCTGATTGTGCTGTATGTGGCGATGGCGGTGGTGGCGTTGCCGCCGGTTCCACTGCTGGTGGGTGGGGCGCTGTTCGGGCCGATTCTGGGCACGTTTTACAACGTCCTGGGGCTGTTTGTGGGAGCCGCGGCGAGCTATGCGGTGGCGCGGGCTCTGGGGCACGACGCGATGGTGGCTTGGTTTGGGCAGCGCGTGCGGAAGATGGAGCGAGTGTTCGAGCGCTTTGGCTTCTGGCCGCTGGTTCAGATGCGGTTTCTGCCCGTGCCGTTCGCGGTGGTCAATTACGGTGCGGCGCTGTCCGGCGTGCGCCCGCTGCTGTTTCTGTCGTCCGCGCTGGTGGGGCTGGCACCGTCGACGGCGATCCACACCTTCTTCATCGCTCGACTCTTGGCGGGAGAAGGCAGCCCGTGGAGCAATGGCTTGGGCTACCTGGTCTGTTTCGGGGTGTTCAACCTGTTGATCGGCATACCGTGGCTGCGACAGCGCCTGCGTCGCCGCGAGCGCTTCCGGGAGCTGCAGGCGGAGCGGGAGAACCGCACTAGCCGCTGACGGTATCTCGAGAGCTTGCGGACAAAAAAAGCGGGCCCCTCTCAGGGCCCGCTGGAGTCGCCTTCAGAGGGCGCAATCGAGGGCGCGATCAGGGGCAGGTCATGAACGCTGCCGTGTCGCGTATCGGCTCGAACGGACTGTT
>JBCCEE010000403.1:0-8228 GCA_039030415.1 Acidobacteriota bacterium | reverse complement strand
TAGGGCAGCGGATCGAGCAGCACGGCCTTGACGATGCTGAACAGCGTCGTGGTGGCGGCGACGCCGAACGCCAGCACCGTCAGGGCGATAGCGGTGAATCCCGAGCCCTTGCGCAGCCTGCGCGCGGCCAGTCGAATATCTTGAAAAATCCCGGTCATCCCAAGTCTCCTTCGATCGCTGTCATACCTTGGACACCCGTGGTGTCTGATGCGGTTGCGATCATAAATAGCAAACCCCATGCCGGGCTTTTCCCGCGAACTTTCCGCTCGATCAGCGGGACCCGCGTTCGGTTTTGGGACACGATGGGGCCGGATCTGGAACCGACCTATCTGAGACTTGACCCAACGCGATCGCACCGGCCTTCGATAAACTTTGAGCGTGAAGCCATTGATCGCGACGGTAGGCATCGCAGCGTGCGTCCTGGGAATGGGCCTATTCGCGGGCCACCGCCTCACCCCGACTGACAGCCCGCCTGAAACTGTCCTGTGGGCCTGGGAGCGACCTGAAGCCGTCGACTTCTTGACGTCTTCGGAAGCGACGATAGCCGTGCTGGTGGGTCGACTGCGGCTCTCGGGCGAGAGCATGACGACGTTCCCGCGCGTTCAGCCTTTGACCCTGCCGGAAGACGCGCCACGCCTGGCGGTGGTGCGGATCGAGAGCGATCCGCGGCAGCGCCCCGTCCTCGACGCTCCGCAGCGCCAGCGGGTGGTAGACGCGGTCCTGGCCTGGGCGGCCGCGCTCCCGGCCGCTCGAGCGCTGCAGATCGACTTCGACGCCACGGTCTCGGAGCGGCCCTTCTACCGTAGTCTGCTCGAGGACCTGCGACGTCAGATGCCGGCTGAGCAACCGCTGTCGATCACCGCCCTGGCGTCCTGGTGCCTGGGCGATCCCTGGCTCGACGGCCTGCCGATCAAAGAGGCGGTGCCGATGCTGTTTCGCATGGGCCGCGACGCCGAGCCGGTGCGCGCCCAGCTGGCTCGCGGCGTCGACTTCAGTCATCCGCTGTGCCGCTCGAGCTACGGCCTGTCCTCAGACGAGCCGATTCCCGCCCTGCGCTCGGGTCGGCGCCTCTACCTTTTTCACCCGCGACCCTGGACGGAAACCGCTTTCGAAGCGTTCCACCATCGCTTGATGCGTGACCTCGGAGAGACAACATGGATCACTCCCCACGCCGCCGGCTGATCGCCAGCCTGCTCGCCCTCATGATGATCTTGGGCGCCGGTGCGCCGGCGTCTGCCTGTGGTCCCTACGGCATCGTCGCCTACTTCTGGCTGCCGCGCGATCCTGGCCCGGGCCACGAGGCGTTTCTGGACGGCAGCCTGGGCATTCTCGACCATGGCCTGCGTGCGCCCTACCTCTACGTCGCCTTCCGTTACCTGGTGGGGCTCGAGCCGAACGGCGACAACCGGGAGGCTCTGAGCAGTCTGTGGCCGGAGCCGCAGGTCGACGCGCCCAACCCCCTCCAGGCCTGGCGCGACGCCCGTGCCCGCGTGCCGGATCACGACGGTCCGAGCTGGATCTCGACCAGCCGAAGCTCGAGCTCCACCGCCAACGGCAGATCGAATTACCAATTCTTCCTCAACTGTCTCAATGACGCCTTCGCCAACGCCGCTGAGACGCTAAACGCTCGGATCGACCGCTTTGGCGCACAGTCTCCCGAGGTTCGGGCCTGGCTGGAAGCCCAGGAACAGGTGTTCTCAAACTGCCCCTCCGGTGAATCGATCCCCGAACCCCTGGGGCCCGAGTGGGATCCGCTGATCCGCGCCGACCGCCAGTACCAGATCGCCGCGGCGCACTTCTACGCCACGCACTATGAGCAAGCCGCCGAGCATTTCCAGCGGATTGCACAAGACGGTATCGCGCGGGACGGTATTGACGCCGAGTCCCCCTGGCGCGGACTCTCAGCTTACATGGTCGGCCGAGCCTTGATCCGCGACGGTCAGTACACAGCGGCGATCCAGAGCCTCGAAGCCCTGCTGGCTGACGCCGCGCTCGAGCGCTGGCACGAGCCGGCGCGGCGTCTGCTGGCCTACAGCCAGCTGCGCGGCGCGCCCGGCGAGCGCCTGAGCGAGCTGCAGTATCAGCTGACGCGCCCCGAGCTCACGGCACCGCTGCGCCAGGATTTCATCGACACCCTGTGGCTGCTCGACCAACATCATGGCGAGACCGATTTTCGCGACTGGATGCAGAGCATGCGTCTGCTGCTCCACTCCGCGCCGCCCTCGGTGGTTTTCGAGCTGCCGGCCAGCCTACCGAAACGGGTCGCTGCCCTCGTCACCGCCACCCCCGAAACCAAGCAGCTCGAAACGGTGCTGGCGGCAACCCGTGACCTTGGGCCGGACTCGCCGGCCTTTCTCACCGCCGCCTACCACCGCAATCGGCTGTTGGCGGGCCTCGGTCGACTAGACGAGGCCCGCAGCGGCCTCGACGCCCTGCTCGAGGACCCGCAGCTCGAGCTAGCCCTTGGCGACCGCAACCGCCTGCGCCTGCTGCGCGCCGAGATCACCCCCGAGCTCGACGACTACCTGCGGCTGGCCGCCGTACAGCCGCTCGGGCTCGGCTGGGACGACGGCAGCAGCACGCTGCCGGCCAACAACGATTCGGCCTACCCCTACTATCGGACCAGCCAGCCGATGCTGCCGGATTCAGCCGTCGAGCTGCTGAACCACGGCCTCTCGAACGCCGAGCTGCTGCGGCTGGTGGAGGGCGACATGCTGCCCGAGTCGTGGCGGCTGCGGCTGGCGATGGTGACGTGGACGCGGGCGGTGGTGACTGGTGATGATGAGATCGCGCTGGCGGCCGCGCCGCTGGTGAGCGCTCGGGTGCCCGAGCTGGCCGGCGAGATGAACGTTTTCTTAGAGGCGGCTCCCAGCGACCGGCAGTTCGCCGCGGTTTGGACCCTGCTGCGCTTCCCTGGCCTGTCGCCGGTGCTGCGCTGGACCGTCGGTCGGCAGACCGAGATCTCGGAGCGCGACAGCCTGCGCGACAATGGCTGGTGCGTCGACGTCTTGGCCACCCAGGAGCTGCCCAAGCAGAGGGTGCGCGACGCTGATCAGATCGCCGCGGTGCACGCCGCCTGGCCGGGCGAGGGGCGCCTGCCCGCCTCCCCCGACTACCTGGGGCGCCTGGTGCTGGCGCGAGCCGAGAACCATCCGAACGATCCGCGCCTGCCCGAAGCGCTGCACCTCGTGGTCCAGGCCACCCGCTACGGCTGCGCCCTCAGCAGCTATGGCGAGACCTCGAAGGCCGCCTTCCAGCAGCTGCACAAGCGCTTCCCTAGCAGCTCATGGGCGAAGAAGACGCCCTATTGGTTCGACTCCTAGGCTAACCCAAGTCCCAGAACGGTGACGTCAAGCCTAGCTCGGTGAGGATGGCGACGGCTTCCTCGGGCGTCTTGCGGCGCCAGTCCGGCTCGAGGCGGTCGCTGTACCAGGCTTTGGCCAGTCCCCACTGCTGCGGCAGCGAGAAGACCTCGCCGCGCGGTTGACGCCACTTCTCACACCAGCTGTCGACGTGCTCTTCCGACCGGAAGAGGAGCATGGTGCGTCAGGCGAAGACGACGTCTTCCCACCAGCGGCGAGCCGGCACCGCATAGTGGACGACGCCTTCGGCCGGCAGCAGCTCGCCGTCCCGCACCTCGAGCTCCATCGCCTGGCCGCTGTCGCCACAGCTGGTGCGGACGCGGCCGTCCCTACCGAGCGCGGCCGGAATGCCCAAGGCGTCCCAAATGCAGTTGCCCCACCAGCTGCGGTCGCCGACTTCGACCTCGAAGGCGGTGGGAACGGCCGAGAACGGCTCGGCCATCAGCACCTCACCGCTCGCCGGCTGCAGCACCAGCGCCTTGCCTTCAGCCAGGCGCTCGAAAGCCCCGTCGACCTCTTCCTGGGACAGCCCCATCTGCTCCGCCACCTGCGCGCGGCTCGGAGCGCTACCGGCATTGACAAAATGCTGAAACACGAAGAGCCGGACCCGCGCAGCGAGACCCGCCTCATCGTTGGTCGAATTGCCCATGCTTGACTCCTTTCAGAACGCTGAGTCTAGCGAGAATTCGGCAAGCCGCAGGAGCGCCTTGACCTGTGTCAAGGTGAGAGTCAGAGCCAAGCTCTATGATGATGCCTTGCGCCTCACCCGCCGCGCTGCATCTGGCAGCTGTTTAGCGGGCATGGTTTGAAACTGGGGAAGGTTCCGGGACGAACGAAATTGAAAGTCACCGGAACGCAGCCCAGTCGCTGACAGCCCAACTCCGGCAGGACTACGCTGGTAGCACCGTGGACTCCGGTCCGAACAACATCCCCTCGAGCATCGCAGACCTTGTCGATAGCGACGCCGAAACGTCCAAAAGGAGGACAGAAGTGACCGTCCAGGAAGCACCTTCCGTATTGAGCACTCGGCCCGACTTCAAAGATCGCTACGACAACTTCATCGGTGGCAGCTGGGTAGCGCCCAAGTCTGGCGCTTACTTCGAGAATCTCTCTCCGGTCCACGGTCAGCCGATCGGCGAGATCGCGCGCTCGAACGCTCAGGACGTCGAAGCCGCGCTCGACGCTGCCCACGCCGCGGCCGACGCCTGGGGTAAGACCTCGGCGACCGACCGCTCCAACAGGCTGCTGCAGATCGCACAGCGCATGGAAGACGAGCTCGCAGCCCTCGCCGCGGCGGAGACGTGGGACAACGGCAAACCGATCCGCGAGACCACGGCCGCCGATCTGCCGCTCGCCATCGATCACTTCCGCTATTTCGCGGCGGTCATCCGCAGTGACGAAGGCTCGATGTCGGAGCTCGACAACGACACCATCGCCTACCATTTCAAGGAGCCGCTAGGCGTCGTCGGACAGATCATCCCGTGGAACTTCCCGCTCTTGATGGCGACCTGGAAGCTCGCCCCGGCACTCGCCGCCGGCAACTGCGTGGTGATCAAGCCGGCAGAGCAGACGCCCGCTTCGATCTTGGCCTGGATGGAGCGCATCGCCGACATCCTGCCGCCGGGCGTGGTCAACATCGTCAGCGGCTTCGGGCTCGAGGCCGGCAAGCCGCTGGCGTCGAGCGACCGGATCGCGAAAATCGCCTTCACCGGCGAGACGACGACCGGCCGCCTGATCATGCAGTACGCCTCCGAGAACATCATCCCGGTGACCCTCGAGCTCGGCGGCAAGTCGCCGAACATCTTCTTCGACGACGTTCTCGCCGAAGACGACGCCTTCCTCGACAAGGCGATCGAGGGCTTCGTGATGTTCGCGCTCAACCAGGGCGAAGTCTGCACCTGCCCGAGCCGCGCGCTGATCCAGGAGTCGATCTACGACCGCTTCATGGAGCGCGCGCTGGAGCGCACCAAGGCGATCGTCCAGGGCAACCCCTTTGATCCGGCGACGATGCTGGGCGCGCAGGTGTCGACCGAGCAGATGGAGAAGATCCTGTCCTACTTCGACATCGGCCGGCAGGAGGGCGCCGAGGTGCTGACCGGCGGTCGCAAGGCGGATATGCCGGGTGAGCTGGCCGACGGCTACTACATCGAGCCGACGATCTTCCGCGGCGACAACTCGATGCGCATCTTCCAGGAAGAGATCTTCGGGCCGGTGGTGTCGGTGACTACGTTCAAGGACGCGGATGAGGCGCTGACGATCGCCAACGACACCCTCTATGGCCTGGGTGCCGGCGTGTGGAGTCGCGATGCCAACACCTGCTACCGCTTCGGGCGCGCGATCAAGGCCGGCCGCGTGTGGACCAATTGCTACCATCTCTACCCGGCGCACGCGGCCTTCGGCGGCTACAAGCAATCGGGCATCGGTCGCGAGAACCACAAGATGATGCTCGCCCACTACCAGAACACGAAGAACATCTTGATTAGCTACGACCCGAACCCGATGGGTTTCTTCTAGTCGACGCTCGAATCACCCGACAACTACTCACCGGACGAACGCGGAGGAACGACGATGACTCACGACGACCCAATCGATCGTGTGGTGGCGACGCCCGAGGCCCTCGCTTTGATCGACGAGATCCGAGCTGACCACCCATCGATCCTCTTCCACCAGTCCGGAGGCTGCTGCGACGGCTCCTCGCCTATGTGCTATCCGACCGACGACTTCAAGGTCGGCAGCCGCGACGTCAAGCTCGGCGAGATCGATGGCGTTCCCGTCTACATCAGCGGGCCGCAATTCGAGGCTTGGCGACACACGCAGCTGATTCTCGACGTCGTTCCCGGCCGCGGAGGGATGTTCTCCCTCGACAACGGCCGGGAGCGGCGGTTCCTGGTGCGGTCGCGCGTCTTCACCGAAGACGAGCTCGCCGCCCTCGGTTGAAGTCGAGAGGATGCCAAACTAACGCCGCGACGTGGAGCGCTGGGCACATCGCTTTGCGCTCCCTCGTCACGCTCGCCCCAGGTCAGTGCTGCCGTGCCCGGCGGCTCCAGCTCCCAAGGAGTCACCATGAACCCTGGCCTCACAGACGTTCCGGAGACGATGCTCTGGACCCTGCACAACCGTGCGTCCGAAGCGGCCCGATCGGACGGCGTGCTGCGCGACCCGGAGGCGTTGCGCATCTACCAAGCTATCGATTACGACTACGAGCTTAGGTTCGGCCCTGCGGATCCATCCCATGCGATCCGCTCAGCGATGTTCGACCATGCGATACGAGGCTTTCTCGCCGAGCATCCGAGCGCGGTCGTGGTCAATCTGGGCGAGGGCCTGGAGACCCAACGCTATCGGGTCACCGAACCCGACACGCTGTGGATCAGCGTCGACCTGCCCGAGGCCATCGCGGCCCGCGAACGCTTCATCCCGGCGGATGACCAGCACCACCACGTCGGGCTATCGTTCCTCGACCGCGCATGGTTCGACGAAGTCCCTCGCGACCGGCCAACGTTCCTCACCGCCCAGGGACTCTTCATGTACTTCGACGAAGCGGATATCCGGTCGCTCATGGTCGACATGGCGGCTCGCTTCCCTGGAGGCGAGCTGATGTTCGATCCGCTGCCACGCTGGCTGTCGCGCAAGACGACTTCGCCCAAGGGATGGCAGAAGACGCCCCACTACACGACACCACCGATGCCCTGGGGTATCAACCGCAATGAGATCGAGCCCACCCTGAGAAGCTGGGTGCCGACTCTGCGGGAGGTCGAGGTCTTGTCGTGGTGGCGTTTTCCAAGAGGGTTCGCCAACCGCTGGGTGTTACCGCTGATGGAGAAAGTGCCGATCATCAACCGGCACGCTCCCTGCGTCGTGCGGCTCAGCTTTTCGTAAGGCTCTGCGCTCGAGCGCCCCTGCCGTCGGGCTAGCCAGGAAGGAGCGCAGGCTGCCAGCGCGAAACGGCGCTGGCAGCCTCCCTGGCCATCCATCCAAGACTAAAGGACGAACTGGGCGACCTCGGTCGACTCGGTCATGGCGGCGGTGGCGCTGGCGCCGCCGGCGATGACTTCACGCACCTGGTCGAAGTAGCCGGTGCCGACTTCGCGCTGGTGGCGGGTGGCGGTGTAGCCCTGAACCTCGTTGGCGAACTCGGCCTCCTGCAGCTCCGAGTAGGCGGACATGCCGCGATCGCGGTAGCCGGTGGCGAGCTCGAACATGCTGTGGTTGAGGGCGTGGAAGCCAGCCAGGGTGACAAACTGGAATTTGTAGCCCATGGCGCCGAGCTCGCGCTGGAACTTGGCGATGGTGGCGGAGTCGAGGTTGCGCTTCCAGTTGAAGGACGGGGAGCAGTTGTAGGCCAAGAGCTTCGACGGGTAGCGCTGCCGGATGGCCTCGGCGAAGCGCCGCGCCTCTTCGAGGTCGGGGGTGGAGGTCTCGCACCACACCAGATCAGCGTAGGGCGCATAGGCCAGGCCGCGAGCGATCGCCACTTCGTTGCCGCCGGTGATGCGGAAGAAGCCTTCCGGGGTGCGCTCGCCGGTCATGTAGGAGTGATCGTAGGGGTCGACATCGCTGGTCATCAGCCGGGCGCTCTGGGCGTCGGTGCGGGCGACGATGAGGGTCGGCACGTCGAGCACGTCGGCCGCCAGCCGCGCCGCCACCAGGGTCTGGATGAACTGCCGGGTCGGCACCAGCACCTTGCCGCCCAAGTGGCCGCATTTTTTTTCCGACGCCAGCTGATCTTCATAGTGCACGCCAGCGGCGCCGGCTTCGATCATCGCCTTCATCAGCTCGAAGGCGTGCAGCGGGCCGCCGAAACCGGCTTCAGCGTCGGCCACGATCGGCGCCAGCCATTCGTGCTCGCCCTCACCTTCGGCGTGCTGG
>JBCCEE010000402.1:0-8233 GCA_039030415.1 Acidobacteriota bacterium | reverse complement strand
TGCCTGCGAGCCGAGAATGTCTCGATGCCCAGGTTGTGAAGTTGCCGGTGGCAAACCGTGCACTGAGGGATCATGTCGTCAGGCCCACCACCAGCACCACGGCTCTTGACGTGCGAAGCCTCGGATGGTGCCGGAGCCCCACACGTAGAGCAGTCCCAGCTCTGGACGAAGAGGACGCGCTCGACGCAGCCGACGTGACGAGAAAAGCGCTTCTCTCGGCGCTTTGGATTGCAACGGCGCATCCTTGTGCGGCGCTGCAATCGACCACCTCGAGCCAGCGGCTTGCCGCGGCGCAGAGGCGCGCGGCGCTGAAGGGTCACGGTTCACCCTCGCCGGTTTGGATCGGCTGGATGTAGAACCCGAGGGCAGCCTGTCTTCTGTCCCATGCCTCCTCTGTCTCGCTCTTGATGCGAGCGGCTCGCGCTGCGAACTCCGGATGGCTCAGATCTTCGGGAGCAAACAGAATGCCCTCGGGATCCTGCCTGTAGTCCCAGACCTGCCCAAAGGACTCCTCCCCGTTGTCCCCTACGATCACCTCCAGGGCAAGCCCAAGAGGGTGCAAGAAAACCCGATTGAGCTCCTGAAGGTAGCCGAGTCGGCGGAATTTGGCAGGGCTCATACGATCGCCGCTCACGCCGTACCCCACTCAGCGCTGGTGCGGTGCGCAGGAAAAGAGACGCCAGTAGAGTCTCTGCTTGGCGTCCCGTCAGGGGTCGTGCGCCGATTACTCAGCCTCGATGCGGAATGGGACGTTATGTTACATTTCCATATCGAGGCGCTGGCACGAACTGTCCCTAAACTGTCCCACCAGCGCAAAACAGCAGCAGCAAAGCGAGAAATCCGATCGAGGAAAATCGCGTAAAGCATTGAAAAATAAACCTCTGAACGCCTTAAGCACATCACATCAGCAATCGTATCTGATGTGATATGAAAACATTCAGCGTCCCACTCACCGGAGGCGCTGGTAGATCCGCAGCCTGAGGCTCCTCGGCGAGCCCTTTATCTCGCAACGATGATCCATTCCTCGAGCCGCTCATCCAACCCTTCGCAAGCCTCTGGCTGGCTAACTTCGGCCTGGCTGGCGGGGGCCTGGTTGGCGTGCTCGATGAGCGCTTCGGCCGCGGTCTTCGTCCCGATCAGCGACGGCGAGCTTGTCGACCGCTCACCGCTGATCGTGGAAGCGGAGGTTGCCGCTGTTGCCTTGGCGCCGGGTGAGAGTTTTGCGACAGACTACCGCCTCACCGTACGCCAGTGGGTGAAAGGCGACCTCGGTACCGACGAGCTGGTGATGCGGATCCCCGGCGGAGTGCGCGCCGACGGTCTGGGCCTCCACGTCTGGGGAGCGCCGAAACTGCGGCTAGGCGACTCCGGCCTGTGGCTCCTGCGGCCAGGTGAAGACGGCACCATGGCGCTCGTCGAGCTCATGTTGGGCGCCTTCCGCTTCGAGACCATGGGGCCGACCGCGATCGCGAGTCGCGACTTGAGCGAAACCCGAGCCCTCCACACGCCGGATCGCCCAACGCCCCGAGACGGCCTTCGCGACCCGGCGAAGTTTGTCGCTTGGATCCAGGATCGAGCTGGCGGCCAGCGCCGACCGCCCGACTACTTCCTGGCGTCGACGGCCGACGCAGCCGCGAGTCAGAGCCATCCCGGGGATAGATTCGGCCCCGAGAAATTCGCCACCCCCGACAAGTTCGTCACCCTGGTGACTAGCACTGAGCCACCGCCGCTGGGCTGTGGAGAAAATGGCGGGCACAGCGTGCGCTGGTTCGATTTCGACATCGGCAGCAGCGTCGGCTGGCGGACCTATTTCGGCGGCCAGCCCGGGCTGGCGAACGGCGGCATCGAGAGCTTTCAGATCGCGCAAGCCGCCTGGAACGATGATCCCAACAGCTCGATCGACTATGACTATCGTGGCTTGACCGTCGCGACCGGTGGCCTGCAAACCGCCGACGGCATCAACGCGGTGCTGTTCGACGACCCCAACGATGAAGTGCCCGGCACCTTCACGGGTGGCGGCCTGTTGGCCCTGAGCGGGCCACGCTTCGACTGTAACCTGATCAACTATCGCGGCGAGGACTTTCATCCAGCCACCGAGGCCGACATCGTGACGCAAGATGGGCTGGCGCAGTTCTTCGCTTCGGCACCGAGTGCCGAGCGGGCCGCGGAGCAGCTCTTCGCGCATGAGCTCGGGCACACTCTGGGACTGGCGGACTCGACTGATCCCGATGCGCTGATGTTCGCCGAATACCACCCGGACCTGCGCGGCGCAGCCCTCGACACCGACGATCTCTCTGGAGTCCTCTACCTCTATGGCACGCGCGATCTGACGCCGCCGGCCGCTCCCACCAACCTGACCGCCGATCTGCTAGTCGCCGACGGTGTGCACCTGGCCTGGCTGGACAACTCGGACAACGAGAGCGTCTTCCGGATCGAACGCCGGCAGGATGACGGCTTCGAGCTGGTGACGACGGTCGGTGCCGATACCAAGACATACCTCGATACCAACGTCTCCCGCGGGGTGCTCTACACCTATAGGGTCCGGGCTCAGAACGGCGCTGGACCTTCCGACTACACGCTCGAAGTCGGCATCTCGACTCCTGAAGATCCCCGCCCCAAAGCCCCTACGAATCTGCGCGCCGCTCCTCTGTCGAGCGAAGCGATCCGCCTGAGCTGGCAAGACAACTCGGACAACGAGTCCGGCTTCGCGCTCGAGGTCATGGTGGCAGGAGATTGGGTGCTGATCACGACGGAGCTGGTGGCCGACACCGACAAGGCGATCGTCGGAGGCTTGCCGGCCGATTCGAGCTTTTCATTCCGCGTCCGGGCGTTCAACAATTTCGGAGAGTCGTCACCGTCCAACACGGCCCGCACGGCCACCTTCGCCACAAACGCCGACTGTACGGTCTCAGACAGTGAGCTCTGCTTGTTAGACGGTCGATTTCGGGTCGAGGTCGACTACCGCAATCAATATGAAGGCGGCATCGAAGGCGAGGCAGTGGCGGTACCCAGCACCAACGAGAGCGGTCTGTTCTGGTTCTTCGGGCCAGAGAACGTCGAGCTGATCGTCAAACTCTTGGACGGTCGCGGCTTCAATGATCACTTCTGGGTCTTCTATGGCGCTCTGTCGGATCTCGAGTATCAAATCACCGTGACCGACACGGCGACCGGCAACGCTCAGATCTACCACAACCCACCGGGTGAGATCTGTGGCCTGGCCGACACCCAGGCGTTCACGGACGGCCTGGTCGGCGTCGCCTCGCAAGATGACCTCGTGAAGTCCTCGCCCGCCCAACTCGATCTCTCGAGCCTCTGGGTCGAGTCCCTCGACGAACCGAGCGCACCCGCCGAGGAGCCTCTTGCCGGACTACCGTTGAAGACAGGCACCTGCATACCAGGTCCCGAGAATCTCTGCCTGCTCGACAACCGCCTGAGCGTCAGCGTGCACTGGCGCAACCCCTGGGACGATGGCTCCGAAGGCGAGGGGCAGGCGATCGTCGATACCGACAACAGCGGCTTCTTCTGGTTCTTCAACATCGAGAACACGGAGCTGGTCGTCAAGGCCCTGGACGGCGGACCCCTCAACAATCATCTGTGGATTTTCTACGGCGCCTTGACCGATCTCGAATATTGGATTTCGGTCACCGATACTGTGACGGGCACCGAGCAGGTTTACTACAATCCGCCCGGCGAAGTGTGCGGTCGAGCTGATCTCGAAGCGTTCGTTCTGGAAACGCCGGTCGAGCCCCCGGACGACCCTGCGATCGACGACCAGAGCTAGCTCCAAAGCTCTTAGCTATCCCAGCCAGAATCCGTGTTGTGAGCTAGAAGGTCGCGCTGGTGGAGTGAGCACGGCCGAGGTCCACGACCCTAGACTCGCTCCCCCGTCATCCTGCCCTCTCCCTGCAAGGTTGAACTATGCCTAGAATCACCAAGGTCTACACACGCACTGGCGACGACGGCTCGACCGGTCTGGTCGGCGGACAGCGCGTTCCCAAAGAATCCCTCCGGGTCTCGGCCTACGGAACCGTTGATGAGACCAGCAGCCACATCGGAGTCGCTCTCGCGACCGGCTTGTGCGAGCGTCTACGCACGCCGATGCTGCGGATTCAAAACGATCTGTTCCACCTCGGCTCGGATCTCGCGATCCTGGAAGAGGACAAGCAGCGCTTTGAGGTGCCGCAGATCGAGCAGCGCCACATCGACTTCCTGGAGCAGCTCATCGATTCGCTGCAGGAGAGTCTCGAGCCGCTCGCCAACTTCATCCTGCCGGGCGGCAGCGCTGGCGCAGCCCACCTACACGTCGCCCGCACCGTCTGCCGCCGCGCCGAGCGCGAAGTGATCGCGCTTTCGCGGGAAGAAGGCATCGGCGCGTTCGCGGTCCGCTACCTCAATCGGCTATCGGACCTGCTCTTCGTCGCGGCACGGATTGAGAACCTCGAGCAGGGGGTGAGCGACGTGCTGTGGGATAGCTACGCCTGAGCTCGCGAGCCGTTGGTGCCGCTGCAGGCTCTCAGCCCTGCACCTCGGCAAAGTTGGCGTTGTCCATCTCGGCACCGGTGAAGTCCGCGTCCTTTAGCCGGGCGAAGGCGAAATCTGCGTCCTTCAGTCGGCTGCCCACGAACGAAGCGTTCTGCAGATCGCTGTTGCGCAGCGAAGCGCCGGAGAGATCAGCCTGCTCGAAACGCGCCCCCGTGCCTTGGGCTCCCCCCAGATCGGCCCCCTGTAGCTCGGCGTTTGAAACATCGGCCTCAGCCAGCTTGGCGACGCTCAAGATCGCCCCCTCGAGTCGCACACGGCGTAGGCGGGCCTGCCGTAAGTCGACGGTCGTCAGCTCGCAGCCCGGCAGATCAGCCTCCTCGAGGTCTGCACCCACTGCGGAAGCCCCGATCATGAACACTCCTTCGCCTCGTACTTTCTTGAGCGAGGCGCCATCCAGCACGGCGCTCTGAAAGCGGGCGTTCGAGAGATCACATTCATCGAGCACGGCCTGGTTCAGCCGCGCGTAGTCGAGATCGGCGCCGGCCAGTGACTCTCCCGCCAGATCGATGCCGCGCAAGTCGAGATAGTCTCCAAGATCCTCAGCAGCCGAGAACCCTTCGAGGATCTCCGACAGCTTCTCGGGCGAACCCAGGTTTTCGAGGATCGCCGCCCGACACTTCTTGCCGTCCTTCGTCAGCCAGCGGGAACGGAGCTTCGATCGCTTCATTTTCGACTCCTTGGTCGGTAGTTCTGATTGATCCGGGATTTACCCAGCTTGAGGCGCAGGCCCGGCCCCTGGAGGATCGGAATCGCTCGCTTGATCCTCTCCGCCGGCACGTGCGCCAGAATCGTCTTCTCGAGCTCACCGTGCATCAGATTGCCGCCATAGCCGCCCAGGCCGACGGCGATCTTGCGCCGGCCTTCGAGAGCCAGGTTGGCGTCCCACATCGGCACTCCGTCGATCTCATAAACCCAGCCTCCAACGTCGGCCCAGGCACCCGCACCCTGGCCATCGGGAGTTAGAATCTCAGAGGTGGTGCCGCGGAACGCAGAGTCCTTGGCCTGGTTCACATGATCTTCGATCGACAGGTTGGGGCCGCGAGCCGGCAAGCCGTCGGCAAATACGCGGTCCGGGGTCAGCTTCGGATCACCGGTACCGAAGAACCCCTGGTGCCCAGCGACGTCCGGTCCGACCTTCTTGCCGCCGGGCAGAATCGCCATGGGATGACGGTAGGCGGCGAGATCTGTTGTACCGTGCCAGAGAGTCAGCGCGGTCTCGAAAGCCGTTTGCTCAGCAGGCTCGAGTACGCTACCGAGCTGGTCCATATGCCGGATCGCGGCCGTGGAGTCTCCCGCCGCAATCGCATCATCAGCCAGGCGAAGCTGCTCGATGTCGGACCGGCTCAAAGCGTTCAAGCGCAGACCGGGAACCCGGGCCTCGGTCAGGGCCTGGAACAGGCGCGAGGTTGCCATATCGTCGATGCCGGCGTCGATGAAGCGCTGGCGGGCCAGGGCCCGCTCCAGATGGTCGGCCGAGTCGCCCTGGGCCAAGCGCAGGCCGGCCAGCAGATCTCCTTCGCCTTTGGCCAGTCGCGATAGCACGGTCGGATCGTCCCGCAGCGCCGCGATCAAACGCTGAGCGTCATCGGTGCTGGCGCCAGAGAGGCGCTCGAGGGTGACGTCGTCTAGCAGCGACAACGTCAAACGGTCTTGATCCGTCAGCGTACCCTCGACCTCTGTGCCAAGCTTGGAGCGCAGCCTGTTGCGCACCGCGTTGATGTCGCCATAGGAAAGCGCGAGCAGCCCACCGGTGACTACGAGGCCCGCCAAGACACGTACGATCGCCTGCTGCTTCTGATCTGAATCCAGCCGATCGTCTTCCAGGATCTCGGCGATCTGCCGCACGCCCTGCTGCGAGATCAACAGACCCGCGACGCCCTCAGCAACGAAACTGGTCCACAGCAGATAGCGCGTGCTGGTGCTGGCGACCAGCACAGCCGCACCGCCGCGCGCCAGCTTGACCGCCGCAGCCCCGCCAACGAAGCTCGAGGCGACACCCAGCACGTCTAGCGCGACGCCGGTCTCGTCGAGCTCGGCTTTCTGCAGACGATCGGCAAGACTGAGCCCACCTGCCGCGACGCCGGTCGCAGCCGAGCCGACGATGAGAGCCGCCACCACCAGCGAGCCGCCGCCGGTGAAGGGCGCCGCCGCCAGCGCGCCGAGGCCGAGCAGCAGCGAGGCGATGCCGAATCCCCCGGCCAAAGAGCCGAGGAACGAGCTGCCGTCGGTTTCGAGCTCGCGGGACAGCGTCGGAATCCCGGAAGCATTGTCAGCGATCTGCAGTGAAATGTGCCCGTCGGGATAGTTGTTGCGGCGGTCGAAATCCGCCAGGCTCTCAGCAGCGGTAGCGCCGCCGTACTCGAGCGTGTGCTGATCCGGATCGAGGCCCGGCGTCATATCGACGAGCGCGACGCGCGAAGGGTCGCCCTTGGCCCGGCCAATGAACAGGTTCAGCGGTAGCGTGTCGCCGCTCTCGGCGTCGACGTAGACGGCCTGCACCGGAACGCGCTGTTCCGGCTCGAGCCTCGCGGCCAGTTCGTCGACCCGTTCGAGATATTGCTCGAAGCGCTCGAGCTGTTCGATGCCTTGCGCCGGCAGCACGGATTGAATGTAGGTCGCCTCGCCGATCGCCTCGCCTGCTCCCTCCTTCCCGCCGGAGCGATACTCCTGGCACAGGATGACGTAGAGGTTGCGAACCGTGGTCGGCCAGCGGACCTGGGTGCCGGTGCCGAGATCGTAGGCAGGCCCCTGAGCGGTAGAGACCTTGGAGTAGCCGTCGAACGAGTCCGGTAGATCGTTCCAATCGAGGGGTTTGACATACCACCGGAACTGCTTCGCCTCGGGTCGCCCTTCGATGCGATAGGTGACGTAGCGCGGGCTCTCCGTGGTGCTCATCGGCGCCGGGTTGGGTGCCGTGGTGACGATGCGTGATGGCGACTTACCGGCTTCTTCGGGGCCCGGCGGCTTGGCGAACGTTCTCTGGAGCTCCATCTGGCCCCGAAAGCTGTCGTAGTCGGCTTCCGGAAGCTCGCCGAGCGCCTTCTGCGCCCGCATCTCGGGCGTCTCGGCCACGAAGCTCTTGCTGATGGTTAACTTTTCACCGGTGGTGAGAAAGAGCGTCAGATGAATGTGATGGGTGCCACCCTGCTGCAGGGTGTAGCCACCTCCTGCGGGGCGGTATTTCGCCGTCCGAATATGGTGGCCGCTGGGCAGCTCGAGATCCCAGTTCTGGCCGCTGACCCCGGGCATGCCGGGCTCGTAGCCTCGATACGCTCGATCAACGCTGATGCGGCTACCAGTCAGGAACGGCTCATTGGCGCGAGGTTCGGGACTGATGGTGATGTCTAGGCCCAACTGGCGTTGGATCTTGGCCGTCTGCTGCTCGTCGAGCATGATGACTCTACCGAGTAGCCAATCCCAGAAACCGCGCTCTGGGGCTTTGTAGGGTTCGACTCCGTCGCTTGATGGACCGCCGAGATTTGGCCCGGCAGGCAGCGGGCCAGCCTGGCCCAGTGGGTTGGCCTGCGCCAGCAGCTGTCCCACTTGTTTGTTGCCGACAGACCGCTGCAGACCGTTAGCGGTGCGTGCGCGCCGAGCGGCTCCTCCTGCCAGAAACTGGAGAACGTCGGCAGAGGATGACTGCTGAGCTATGCCTTGGTCGAGTGAAGTCCCAGAGGCGACTCCCCGAGAC
>JBCCEE010000401.1:0-8238 GCA_039030415.1 Acidobacteriota bacterium | reverse complement strand
GGGCGGCTTGCGAAGTGCGGTCGGTTTCAAACTGAAGCCGTTGGCACGCGTGCAAACGGCTCCCGAGTCAAACCGAACGCGGTGGCACGCCGTGCAAGTGCATTCGGTTTGGCCCGGAACGCGGTCGCACGCCTTGCAATGACGACCTTTTTGCCACTTAGGTCCTATTTTTTCACCCTCGCCTTTTGTGCGCGCGGCGCCCGTAATCGTCGTCAGATCCCAGTAAGCTCTGGGGATAAAAGACTTGAACGGCTCCTGTGAGCCAGCCGAAGGGTGATCGGGAGCCGCGCGCGCACAGGGCGACCCACGTGACGCTTGCGCGCGGCAAGCGCCGCGCGCGCAAGCCCTCTCGTTTGGGAGTGATTCCCGCCCAATGAGAATGCCCCGACAACCCAGAGGCGGTCGTCGGGGCTCAGCAAGCTAGGATCTCAGGGGCTCGGGAGGTGAGCTGATCAAGCTGCGAGACGGGTGGCACCGATCGCCGGCTGCTCGGCGAGCCAGCGCTCGGCGTCGAGGGCGGCCATGGCGCCGCTGCCGGCGGCGGTGATGGCCTGACGGTAGATGGGATCCTGGACGTCGCCGCAGGCGAAGACGCCCTCTTGGTTGGTGTGGGTGGAACCAGGCACGGTGACCAGGTAGCCGTGGTCGTCGAGCTCAAGGACGTCGCGCACCAGGTCGGTGTTGGGCTTGTGGCCGATGGCGATGAAGACGCCGCCGATGTCGAGGGTCGATTCTTCACCGCTGACGGTGTCGGCCAGTCGGAGAGCTGTGGCTTTGTCATCACCCAGGATATCGACGACCCTGCGGTTCCACAGAAACTCGATCTTGGGGTGGGCGAAGGCGCGATCCTGGAGGATTTTCGATGCCCGCAGCTCGTCCCGCCGGTGGATGACGTGGACTTTGGTGGCGAAGCGAGTCAAGAAGAGCGCTTCTTCCATCGCCGTGTCGCCGCCGCCGACCACCGCGACTTCGACGTCGCGGAAGAAGGCGCCATCGCAGGTCGCGCAGGCCGACACACCGCGGCCGAGCAGCCGACGCTCGTTGTCGAGCCCCAGGTAGCGTGCCGAGGCGCCGGTGGAGAGGACTACCGAGTCCATGGTAATCGTTGTCTCGTCGTCGATCACCAAGCGGTATGGGCGATTCGAAAGATCGAGCTCGGTGACGGTGCCGTAGCGTAGCTCAGCACCGAAGCGCTCGGCCTGAGACTCCATCTTGGCCATCAGCTCGAAGCCGCTGAGGGATTCGGGGAACCCCGGATAGTTCTCGATGTCTGGCGTCGAGGTCAGCTGACCGCCGGGCTCGGCGCCTTTGAGGAGCAGTACGTCGAGGTTGGCGCGGGAGGCGTAGAGCGCGGCGGTGAAACCCGCCGGACCGCTGCCGATAATGACCAGCTGACGGTGCTCGTGATCCGCGCTCGAGATGTCTGGATTGGGGCGAATGGAGGACATGGCTTCACGACCTTTCGAAGTAGCGGCTTTGCAAAGTGACAGGAGATGCTGATGAGCTGGATGAGGGCTCAGCGAGCCGCGAGCAGATCCTTCAACTCTCTGATCGAGGGGTTACCGAAGAAGCGGCCATCGATCTCGATGGTCGGCACGCGGTGCTTGCCGTCGTTGTGGCTGGCGACGAGGTCGGCGGCGTTGGGCGTCGACTCGATGTCGATCTCGCGATAGGCGACCTCCTTGGAATCAAGGAACGCCTTGGCGCGGTGGCAGTCGGGGCACCAGGTGGTGGAGTAGATGGTGAGGGCGTCCGCGGTGGCTGTATCGGTCATGGCAGTTTCCTTTTGGTTGGGTTTGGCGTGCCGCTGTCGGCATCTGCGGACGGTAATAGCAACCCCTGTGCCAGCTTTTGGGTAAACCTTGGATTTCCTACTAAGGCAATATTCATCAATGGTTTACCCGCTAACGTAGCGCGATGCCCGCGATATCTCACGCGCTTTCCGCCACGAGATATCGTGGCGCCCGCGAAATATCGCGGGTTGGGCCACGAATCCCCGTGAGCCAGGCACCGTGAGCCAGGCGCCTTGAGCCAGGCACCGTGAGTCAGGCACCAAGAGCTGGGCGCCGCGCTACGGCGACTCAGGGACGCTTCAGGCCGAGTTTGCGCATGCGCGAGCGCAGCGTGCTGGGGTGCAGCCCCAGGATCTTGGCGGCACCGCGCGGCCCGTCGATCACCCAGTCGCGAGCTTTGAGGACGGTTTCGATGTGGTCGCGCTCGACCTCGGCCAGGGTGCGTAGCGCTCCATCTGACGGGGTGACGGAAGCGGGCGCGTCAGCGAGGGTCGACGGCAACAAGCCGGGTCGGATCTCGAGCATCGAGCCCGAGCTCAGGATGGCGGCACGCTCCAGAACGTTGAGCAGCTCGCGGACGTTGCCGGGCCAGTGATAGCTCTCCAGCATCGCCATCGAGGCGTCGGTGATGCCGGTCAAGTGCTTGCCGGCCTGCTCGGCGATGCGCGGCAGCATGCAGGCGGCGATCAGCGGAATGTCTTCTCGACGCTCGCGCAGCGGCGGCAGGTTGAGCGGAAAGACGTTGAGCCGATAGTAGTGGTCGGCGGGGATGCGGCCGGCGGCGACCTCTTCGGCCAAGTCGCGGTTGCCGGCGGCGATCAGACGCACGTCGACCCGCATCGGCCGGCTGCTGCCGACGCGCTCGAACTCCTTCTCCTGCAGCACGCGCAGCAGCTTGACCTGCATCTCGGGCGGCAGCTCGGCGACCTCGTCGAGGAAGAGGGTGCCGCCGTCGGCGAGCTCGAAGCGGCCAATGCGACGCTCGATGGCGCCGGTGAAGGCGCCCTTCTCGTGCCCGAAGAGCTCACTCTCCACCAGGCCCGCGGAGATGGCGCCGCAGTTGACCCGAACCATCGCTTTGCGCCGCCGGCGGCTACGCTGGTGGACTGCGAGGGCGATCAGCTCCTTGCCGGTGCCCGTCTCCCCGTGGATCAGGACCGTGGCGTCGGTGGCAGCAACCTGATCGACCTGGTCGAGAACCTGACGGATGGCGTCGCTCTTGCCGACGATCTCGCCGCAGTCGGCGTCGCGCTCGACCTCCTGCCGCAGGTAGGCGTTCTCGGCCTGCAGGCGAGCGAGCTCGAGAGATGAGGCGTCACGCATGGTGTCGTTCCTGCCCTGACGGGGGCCGAAAGAACCGTTACCGCCTCGGCCTAAGGCAGCGCCGCGATCTGCTTCAGGAGTCTTTCAGGGCGCAGCCGCACGCGGTAGTTGTCGGTCAGCTCGCGCCAGACCACCGAGCCGGTACCGTCGATCAAAAAGACGCCGGAACGGGCGATGTCGATGCCGCCCATACCACCTGCTGAGTGGCGCATTCCGAAAGAGTCGATCACCTGGAGCTCGGGATCTGCTAGGAGCGGGAACTCGAGACCGACTGAACCCAGTCTCTCTCGCGTGACTTCTGCGGGATCGACACTGATGGCCAAGACCTCGGTGCCGGTGGCTCGGATTTCTGCGATTCGTGACTGCACACCTTGCAGCTCAGAGATGCAGAACGGTCACCAGAAGCCGCGATAGAAGATCAGCGCAACGTTGCGACCCCGGAAATCGCTCGAGCTGACGGTGGTGCCGTCCGAAGCAGTCAGCGTGAATTCGGGCGCCTGAGTCAACTTCACCGCGGTCTCGCTGGCGGCCGGCAGGACGCTCAACACGAAGATGTAGTAGACGAAGAAGCTGGCGAAGACCGTCGACACCACGAGGCCGATGATCGGCAGCGCTTTGCCGCGAAAGACTTCGGGCTGACGCCATGGGCGCAGGACCCCGAAAACCGAGAGCACGAGGCCGACCAGAGCCAGCGGTAGGTTGAGCCAGGGAAAATCGCGCAGGCCTGGAAAGCGCGCGAAGACCATGAAGTAGCTCAGAATGGCCGCGAAGCCCAAGAATGGGCCGAGCCAGATCAGATGATTGCGTCGTTTGGCGCTCATGAATCCTCCAACCAGAGGATACATGAGTCAATGGCATGCAAGAAGAGATCGGGTGAGATAGGGCACGCGAGACAGCAGGTCTTGGGACGCGGGATCGCAAGGGCAGGACTCCAACCCGGCTAGCCGGCTGCTCGCAGAGCTTCGGTGGCGTTTTGGGACTTGCAAGAGGCAGTCGAGCGGTCAAACCGGTAGTCTTGGCCCGACCCCAAAGGAGGAGATCATGAAACGCTCGCAGTATTACCCCCGGAGCTTTGCCAACGGCCGACCGTTCGCAGCTCTGCTCACCGTGCTCATCGCATGCTTCATGCTGGCCGTCGCCCCGGCCAGCCTCGCACAGACCGCGCCGGCTGCTGCCGAGTCGGCGCCCGTTTCGAGCTCCTGGGCGGCTCTGCAGCCGGGTTCGCCGTTCGACACGGGAAGGGAGATGACGAAACAGCCTTCCGGCGCGCCACCCCAGCTGGACAACCTCTTGTGGACGCTCGGCGACTGGCACGTCACGCAGCAGAACTATCGCGCCGACGGCACCAAGCAGGACCAGATTGGCGTGGCCCGCTGGACCCTGATGAACCGCGGGCACGGCCTGATGGAGACGCTACACCTCGATTCGCTCGACGCCAAGGCCGATCCGCTGGGCTACGACAGCATGCTGTTCTTGACGTTCAATCCCGGGGCCGAGACTTGGGTCCTCGGCCGGGCCGACAGCTGGTCCGAGAGCGTCGAAGTCTTCAACGGTGACTCGGAAGGCAAGGAAGCCCTATTGCTCTACAGCGTTCAGCGGCGGCTTGGAGGGTCGTTGCTCACCTTTCGCCGGGTGCGCTTGGAGAAGCTCAGAATCGGTGGCTTCGGCATGCTGCTCGAGCAGTCCAACCGCCCAACGGGGCCCTGGCAGCGGCTGATGACCCGGCAATACCGCAAGGTGGAAGGGGCGCCGGCAGTTTCGACGGACGGAGCCCAGCCTTTCGGTGAGCCGGCAGGAGACCGTCTGGCTGAGGCGAAGCAGTTCGACTTCTTGATCGGCGATTGGGATGCGGCTCAGGATCTCACCTTTCCGGGCGGACAGCGCGCCAAGTTCCCGAGCCGTACTACCGCGGTCTATGCGCTCCAGGGGCGCGCTGTCCTCGAATTCAACTGGTTCGATGTCGATCCCAATCTGCCGGACGCCGCGGTCTCGATCCTGCGCATCTACAATCGCGCCATGCGGCGCTGGGAATCGCTCTACCTGAGCAATCGTGGCAACAGCCTGCTGCACTTTGGCGGGCGCCAGGAGGGCGACCGCATGGTGCTGCACCAGTTCGCCACCCACACCGGCGACTCGCCGATGGCACGCTACGTTTTCCACTCGATCGAGAACGACGCCTACCGCTGGTTCTCCGAGAGCAGCACGGATCGCGGCGCCACGTTCAACACCACCTGGACGATCGACGTGACGCGGCGCAAGCCGGCAGCTGCCGGCGAGTGAGCTCGGGTGCGAGAGCCCCGCGATCCCGGGGTGGGATCGCGGGCGTTGGCTAGCGTTTGTCTTCGCCGGGCCAGGCGGCGGTGTCGCCGCTTTCGAAGCTATCCGCGAAAAGGCTGCCGCTATTGGCCGCGCCGATGGCTCGGAGGGCATTGACCCGGCCATAGCCGAGCTCGAAGGAGTGACCCGGTTTGTCAGGGTCGTAGTTGTAGTCGTAGCCACCGACTTTGTCCGCGGTGTCGTGCAGGATCTGGCGAATCTCCGCCGGCGTCAAGTTCGGGTTGACCGACAGCATCAGAGCGATGACGCCGGAGATCAGCGGCGAGGAGAACGAGGTACCGCTGGTGAAGTCGTAGGTGTCGTTGAGATCGAGCGTGAAGATGTTCGAGCCGGGCGCCGACAGATCGAGATCGGGGCCGTGTTGCGAAAAGCCGGAGCGCTGGTCCGAGCTGGTGGTGGCTCCGGCAGAGATCACGTTCGGATTGCTCGCCGGGTAGCTGAGGACCGGAGCGCCGCCGTTGCCCGAGGAGCAGACGATGGCCAGGCCGGCGTCGATCGCCGTCTGGATAGCGGCATTGATCGCCGACGTCTGGCCCACCGACAGGCTGAGCTGGACGACGTCTGCGCCGTTGTCGACGGCATAGAGAATGGCGTCATCGAGGATCGCGCCGTTGGGGCCTCCATCACCGACGCCGGCGATCATGACCCGGGCTCCGGGACCGTTTACCCCACCTGCGATACCGGTGATGCCGAGGCCGTTGTTGGTCTTGGCCGCAGCAACGCCAGCCACCGCGGTACCGTGGAAGTTCGTCCCGCTACCGTCGTTGTTGTTGTTGTTGAAATCGTAGCCCTTCCAGTCGTCGACATAGCCGTTGCCGTCGTTGTCGATGCCGTCGCCGGTAGACGGGTCGTCGGGATCGCTCCAGGCGTCTTCGCCGTCATTGAGCCAGACGTTCTGGTAGCCGTCCGGGCCAAAGCCGAGGTCCTCGTGAGTAAACTCGGTACCGGAGTCGAGCACCGCGATGACCGCTGAGGGGTTACCGCCGGTGGTGTCCCAGGCGAGGTCGGCCTGCACGATCGGTGGATACCACTGGCTGCCGTAGATGGGGTCGTTGGGCATCAGGGTGTAGGTGCCGAAGGTGTTGGGCTCGGCGCTGACGATCTCGGCATGATCCAGGTAGGTGTCGATGGCTGCGAACACGTCCTGGCGGTAAGCGATCTCGACGTCGACATAGCCGGTCACGGCGCGCCGTAGCTCGTAGCCGCCGAGGCTGCGTAGAAGCGCTTTTTGATCGTCGAGGCGGGTACCGTCGGCGAACTTCACCGTGATGACCCGTGAGTTGACTGCGAACACCTGACCGTCGGGCGCTTTGTGAATCCAGCTGTCGCGCTGCTTCTCGTACTGCAGGCCCGCGAGCTCGCGCAGCTCGGTGGCGGAAGCGTTGGGGGCGATCAGGGTTGGGGTGACCACGAGCAAGGCAGCGACATAGGACAGAGTTCTCTCGAGTCTCACGGGCGATCTCCTGTAGGTTGCTTCAGAAGTAAAACGCTCCTCGACGGCAGCCGAGAAGGCTCCGAGCAGGATAGCTAGCAATGATTCGGTGGGAATCCGGACGCGAGTCGCGCAGGCGAGGTAACCAGATAGTTAACCTGGTCAAACTATCATTGACCGAGCCAGGGACCAAACCGTCACGACCTGCCGTAAGCCTCGGGGTCGTTCAAGGAGAAATATTCAGATGTGTCGATTTGCGCTATATCTGGGGGAAGAGATCACCCTCAGCTCGCTGGTGACCGAGCCCGTCTATTCGATCCTGCATCAGAGCTTTCACAGCCACGAGCGGGAAGAACCTCTCAACGGCGATGGCTACGGCATCGCGTGGTATCCGCGGGGGGCCGAGGAGCCGGCAATTCTCAAAGAAGTCAACCCGGCCTGGAACAGCCGCAACCTGAGAAGCGTCGCCCGGGTGACTCGTTCGCGCTGCCTGCTGGCTCACGTGCGAGCGGCGACGCCGGGCCTGCCGGTCACCCAGCTCAACTGCCATCCGTTTTCGGCGGGTGAGCTCAGTTTCATGCACAACGGCACCGTCGGAGGTTTTCTCGGCCTGAAGCACCGGCTGGTCAAAGAGCTCGAGGAGCAGACCTTTCTCGAGATCGAGGGCTCTACCGATTCCGAGCATGTGTTCGCGTTGATCAAGGAGGCATGGGCCGCGGCCGTCGAGCGGCCGGCGCTGGAGCGGCTGGAGGTCGCGCTGCGCGGCGGTGTCGAGCGCAGTGAAGCGATGCGCCGCAGCAGCGGTACCGACGAGCCATCGCTGCTCAATCTAGTCCTGTGTGACGGCCAGCGTGCCGTGGTCTCACGCTATGTCAGCGACCCGTCGACGCCCGCCAATTCGCTCTATGTCCACCGCGGCCACCGCTATGTCTGTGAGGACGGAGCGTGTCGCATGCTAGCGCGCGGCGACGGCGAAGGTGCGGTGATCGTCGCCTCCGAGCCCCTGAGTGAGGACGCTGGCTGGGAACGGGTACCGACCAATCACCTGGTGGTGATCGACCGGGATCTCGCCGTCGAGATCAAGCCCTGGTAAGCGTCGGGACTGCCTCACGCTCCCTCGGTGCCACCCGCTTCGGGGCTCCACGCTCCCTCGGTGCCACCCGTTTCGGGACGGTGCCACCCGCTTCGGGGCCCCACGCTCCCTCGGTGCCACCCGCTTCGGGGCGAGCTTCGGGGCGCGCGTCATGAGGGTGTTTTCGGACCTGCTATCATCATGGAATCGACAAGAGTCGCTAGATGTCGCTAGGGGCTGAGGCGACGATAGACCTTCGAGATGGACATCAGGCCGGACTC
>JBCCEE010000400.1:0-8267 GCA_039030415.1 Acidobacteriota bacterium | reverse complement strand
CCGTCTTCGTAGACGTCGGGATCGATGTTGCGGGGATCGAGGAAGCGGCTGTAGATGCGCGTGGCGGTGAAGGCCATCGGGCTGTCGATGTGGATCGGCACCTCCGGCAGCTGACCGCTCTTCATCAACCGCCGCAGCACCAGGGTGATCTGCTGGGAGCGGCCGACGGCGAAGGCCGGGATGAGAATCGTGCCGCCGCGCTCCAGGGTCTCGAGGAAGGGCTGACGGATCTGCTCGATCACCGGGGTCGTCGGATGCAGCTTGGTGCCGTAGGTCGACTCGATGATCAGCACGTCACACTTCGGCAGCGGACGCGGATCGAGGTGTAGCGGCATGTCGTGGCGGCCGATATCGCCGGAGAACACTACGCTGAGGTCGCGCCCACCGAGATTCATCTTCAGCTGGATGAAGGCCGAGCCCAGCAGATGGCCGGAGTTGAGAAAGCGCGCCCGCAGTTGGGTCTCAGGCTCGAGGTCGAGCCACGTGTTGTAGCGCAGCAGGCGCCGCAGCTCGAGCGCGCGGCGAGCGTCGTCCGCGGTGTAGAGCGGCTTGGCGGGCCGGTGCTTGGAGTAACCCTTGCGATTGGCGTGACGGGCGTCTTCTTCCTGTATCTTGGCCGAGTCGAGCAGCATCAGCTCGGCCAGCTCAAAGGCCGCTGGAGTGCAGTGCACGTCGGCGTCGAGCCCGAGCTTCACCAGCCGCGGCAGATACCCCACATGGTCGATGTGGGTGTGGCTGAGCAGCATGTGGTGCACCATGCTGGGCTCGAAACCGGGCGACTCCCAATTCTTTTGGCGCAGCTTCTTGACGCCCTGAAAAAGACCGGCGTCGAGCAAGACCCGGGTCTTGCCGGCATGCACGAGATGACGCGAGCCGGTGACCGTACCAGCGGCACCGTGAAACGACAGACGGAGTGAATCGGACACGTAGCGCGACCTCCCGACCCGCCCAGCCTGAGCCTGCGAGCCCTGATCGAGTGTTGGATAGTGCGGGAAGGTTAGCATGGGCGGTGACAGCACGACCCGGGAGGGGCCAGCGGGGCGACCAACAGGGTAACGACTCCTGAATCCAGGGGCCGGTTGGTCGCGAACTCTGAAATACCCGTCTGTCTCTCTCGAGACGGACGCTCCGGGTCGACGAGACGGCAACGGTGTGGCAGAATCCGCGTCGCTCGTGACTTTTCTAGCCCTGTACAACCATGATTGAAGCCCCCATTCCCGCAGACGAAGAAGAGCGCCTGGCTGAGCTCTACGCGCTTGGCCTGCTCGATACCTCACCCGAAGAGCGCTTCGATCGCCTGGTCCGCCTCAGCTCGCTGAGCTTCCAGGTACCGATCGCCTACGTCGCCCTGGTCGACGCCAACCGGCAGTGGTTCAAGGCTCAGTGCGGCCTACAGGTCTCCCAGACCGGCCGAGCGGAGTCCTTTTGTGGCCACACCATCGTCGAGGGCGGTCCGCTGATCATTCCCGATGCCCGAATCGACGAACGGTTCAGCGACAACCCATTGGTTGTCGGCGAGCCTCACGTTCGCTTCTACGGCGGTTATCCGCTGAGCGGTCCCAACGGCCAAACCATCGGCACCTTGTGTCTGGTCGACCGCCAGCCCCGTGAGCTGAGTCAAGAAGAGCTGAAGCTGTTCAAGGAACTGGCAACCCTGGTCGAGCGCGAGCTCCACATGAGCGACCTGATCCGGCTCCAGCGCCAGCTTATCGACACCCAGAGCACCTTAGTCGAGACCCAGGAGCAGCTCGCCCAGGAGTTGGCCGATGCTGAGGAGTACATGCGCTCCCTGCTGCCGATGACTTTCGATGCGGACGGTGTCCGCACCGATTGGAAGCTGGCTTGCTCGTCGCAGCTGGGCGGTGACTTCCTCGGCTATCGTTGGCTAGACGAGGGCCACTTGGCCCTGTGGGTGCTCGACGTCTGCGGCCACGGCGTCGGCTCGGCGCTGTTGTCGATCAGCGCCCACGACACCTTGCGCGCCCTGCGCCTGAGGGGGGTCTGTCATTCGTGCCCGGACGACGTCCTCGCCGGACTCAACAAGGCTTTCCCCATGGAGCACCACCAGTACAAGTTCTTCACCATTTGGTACGGGGTCTATTCGCGTGAAGATCGTACGCTGCGCTACGCCAACGCGGGGCATCCGCCGGCGCTGGCTTTCCTGCCGGGCCAGGAAGCTCCCGAGCGCCTCGGCGAAGATCCGGGCATGATGGTCGGGGCGACCCAGGACAGCACTTACCAGGTGGGCAGTTGCGAGCTACCGCCCGGTAGTCGACTCTATGTCTATAGCGACGGCGTATTCGAGGTACCCAACGCCGATGGCGACGGCCAGCTCGGGCTCGACGGTTTTGTCCAGCTAGTGGCTGAGGCCAGTAGCGAACCCAATGGATCCCGGGTAGAGCGAGTCTACGAGCGGGTCCAGCAGGGCTCTGAAGAGCTCGAGGACGACTTCACCCTGCTCGAAGTCGAGTTCTCCTGAGCCCCAAGGCGGCAGGCGCCAGGATCAGGGCGTCAGTCTTGGGCGGTTTCTGAGCTTGGATCACCACTGCGAAGTTTCTCCGCCAGGCGAGCCAAGATCGATTCCTGGGTCTTCATTCGCAGCGTTTCGCCTTCGAAGGCCCACTCGAGTGGACTCTTTTCCGGAAAGTAGGTGCGCATCAGCTCGCCACAGGCTGCTTCCGCGGTTCGCTCGAGAAAACCTCCGTTGAGACGTGCCACCAGGCCGTACTTGCGTCGCGCCTTGAACAGGTGGGAGTTGGCTGGGTTGAGGCTGGCAGCGTCGACGCCAGCGAACTCGGCGATGGCAGGTAACTTCTGCCGGAGCTCGCGGGTGCGAATCAGCATGCGGCGCTCTTCCGGTAGGGTCTCGAGGGTGGTGCGGATCGCCCGCGCCCAGGCGTCGAGTAGGCAACGAAGCGGGTAGGTTCCTCGCTCCGCTAGGAGCGCTTCTTGGGGCTCGTGGCGATAGCGCTCGGACTCGAACCAGTAGTCCCAGAACGGCATCTCCTCACTCGGAGTGATGCCTGCCAGGAAGTTGTTGTAGCAAGAATCAGCCCATGACAGACAATCGCGCAACAGGAAGACAAAACGTGCACGTGGGAACGCATCCGCCAGCACATCCATTGCGAAGAAATTGTAGACCGAAGAATCTACATCGAGCCCGAGGCGTTGATCTCGGTGGCGAAGAAACGCCGCGAATTCATCACGATCGATCTCACCGTTCGAATGGGCCTGGATGCGTTCGATCAGGGCCTCTTTCTCGGCCTCATGGCCGGTGCGGTAGAAGGGCTGGAAAAGCCCAGCGAACGAATGAGTGCCGGCCTTGGCCGGTCCTAGACAGTAGAGCTGAAGCATACGTTCCATAGTTACCCAATCTTCCTCAAACCGATTTGTAATCCCATTGAAGAGTGCCTATAATCGAGACACTCTATTTGCCTTTCCTGGGGATCGTAAAGTCCGGCAGCGCAATTGTGCTCTGCCAACATCAGAAGTATGTAGGGCTGGGCCGAGTCGGCCCGAGAAGGAGACCTAGAAATGGCTGAAGAACTAAGCCGTGGCGAGATCATCGACCTGATCACCAAGTTCGCGAGCGAGAACCCGAACTACCGCAAAGCGCTGCTGGACGACCCCAAGAAGGTCATCGGCAAGCAGCTGGGACAGGACGTTCCGGACTGGCTCAACATCAAGGCGGTCGAAGAATCCGCGGACACCATGTACGTGGTCGTTCCCCACGTTCCTCAGGAAGGTGCGGAGTTGGCCGATGGCGATCTCGAACAGATCGCAGGCGGCAAGCAGGATAGCGAGAGCGGCGATACCAGCTACACCTGCAACAACACTGATGGTGTTGCGACCCGCGTCGACGTGACGACTGACGTCGGCTTCATGTAGGCCGTCACCGACGACTCTAAGTCTCGGCAGCCAGCAAGACCGCAGTCAGGGATCGGTGCGCTTTGCGCACCGATCCGTCGCCCGTTGCGTGGCTGTCGGGTCCCAAAGACAGAGATGACAATCTGAGCGTCTGTGAGCAGGAGCGACACAGACCATCTTCAGATCGCCGTACAGATCGCCACGCAGATCGCCGCCCGGGCGAGGCATCTGGAAGAACACCTGCGCAATACGCAGCCTCGGACGCAGGCTTCGAGTCGGCTCTCGGCTCTTTTGGGCACGCGTGCCCAGGCTGCCTGGGCACGCTGGAGCCAAGCTGTCGCGAAGGGTGACGTCGAGGCGTTGGAACGCCGGTTGGCCTGGGAGAGGATCGACTCGACCGATGCTCGGCGAGCTTTAGAGCATCCAGCGGCGATCGACTCGGTGGATCTCCCCGAGTGGCTGGGGCCTCTGACTCGCGTCTTGGAGCAGGGCGTCAGGGTCGGCCACGAGCTACGCGATCAGCGTGCCTTGCCTGAGGTCGGGCTGTTTGACGTCAACGCACAGCCGCCCTTTCTCGAGCTCTTGGTGCCTTTTTTGCGGCACGCGCGCGAGCAGTTCACCGATTCGCGCTCCGAGGCTCTTCTGGCGCCGCTGGCGCGCCAGGCCTTCGATCGTCAGCTCCTCGTCGAACTGGCGACGATCGGTGCGTCAGCCCATTATGAGAGCTTCACCCGCCTTCGCGAGCAGTCCCCCGGAGAGGGTGTCTACCGTCGCTTCATCACGCAAACGCTTGACGACGGCGGCGGTCGCTTCTACGCCGAATACAGCACTCTGGCTAGGCAGTTGACCCACCTTGCCCTGACCTGGTCGGAAGGGCTCGCCGAGCTGCTGGACCGCCTCGAGCAAGACCGTGGCGATCTAGGTCGAGTCTTCGCCGGCGGTGCCGATCCGGGAGTCGTCACCGCTGCTGCTCCAGGGCTTTCCGACCGTCATGATGGCGGTCGCCGAGTCTGCCGGCTGACCTTCGCCGACGGGCTGAGCCTCTACTATAAGCCGCGCGACATCCGGGTGGAGGATGCCTTCCACCGCCTGCTGGACGGGGTTGCCGCGGACGATTTCGAGCCCGCGCCGCCGTCGCTGCGCATCCTGTCTCGGGATGGCTACGGCTGGGTCGAGGCTGCCGAGCAGACGCCGGCAATGGATGCCGCCGGCGTCGAGCGCTACTTTCGTCAGGCCGGTGCCCTGGTCGCCATCACCCACGTCCTGGGCGGCAGCGATCTGCATATGGACAACGTCGTGGCGTCTGCGGCTGGACCGGTGGTGGTCGACGCCGAGACGCTGCTGCAGCCGCGGCGGGCCGCCAACCGGCCACCGACGGCCACCGCCCTCGAGCTAGCCCGCGAAAAGCTCGAGACTTCGGTCCTGAGCACTGGGCTGCTGTCCTTCTTCCAGACCGATCCGCAGGGACAGGTCTACGATATCGGCGGTCTGAGCGGTCGGGGTGGACATCGAACCGCCCCCCGGCGCCAATGGCGCCGGGTCAACAGCGACGAGATGCATCATGAAGCGACGCCGGCCCGCGCCACCACCATGGACAATGTGCTGGAGCTCGACGGCGAAGCTCAGGACCCGCGCGACCACGCCGCCGCGCTGGTCTCCGGCTGCGTTGCCATGCTGAGATTTCTGAGGGCCAATCGAGATCGCCTGCTCGCTGGCGGCGGATCGCTGGACGCCTTTCGCGGCCTGCCGGTGCGGGTCGTCTTCCGGGCGAGCAACTTCTATGCAGGGATTCTCAAGCGTCTGATGACTCCGGAGTGCCAGCGCCACGGCCTCGAAGGGTCGATGCTGCTCGAGACCCTGGCGCGACCGTTCTGCAAAACCCGTCACCGTCCCCAGCTGTGGCCGCTGATCGTCGAAGAGCGTCGGAGCCTGCTGCGACTCGACGTGCCCAGGTTCGCTCTCGCCAGCGATCGTACCGAGCTGGCCGCGGGCGGCGAGACCGTCCAGGGACTGTTTGCCGAAAGCGGCTTCGACGCGGCTCGACGACGTCTGCTCGCCCTCGACGAAGCGAGCATCCTCGAGCAGGCCGGTCTGCTCGAGACCGCGCTGCTGGTCGTCGAGCATTCGGCGTCCGAGCATTCGACGCCAGTGCATTCGACCGGCACGTCAACTATCGATCAGCCAGCGGTCAGCCCGACGCCGCTGGCGCCGCTGGCTGCCGCCGACCTGGTGTGGGCGGCCGAGCAGATCGGCCGCCGGCTAGCCACCGCCGCGATCCGCGGTGACGACGGCTCTGCCACCTGGCTGTCGCCGTCGGTACTGCAGCTCGCCGGCCGCAGCGACCGCGGGGCCTCTTACCATCTCTATGACGGCGGAGGCGGCATCGCCCTTTTTCTGGCCACCCTCGCCCGGGTTACCGGTCGCGCCGAGCACGGCGAACTGGCCCGTGCCGGGCTGCGGCCCATGGCACGGGTGCTCGAGAGTCCCAACGCCTCGGCGCTCCTCACCCGCGAGCGGCTCGGCGCCTGTTCGGGCCTGGGCTCGGCCGTCTACGTGCTGGCGATCTCCGGCGTCCTGCTCGAGGATGATCGACTGCTCGGCCTGGCACGCCGCGCCGCGCGTCACATCACCCCCGAGCGCATCGCCGCGGATCGCGTGCTCGACATCGAAGGCGGCGCCGCCGGCGCGGTCCTGGCACTTCTCGCCCTGCACGATCTCGAACCCCGGTCTTGGATCCTCGACCGGGCGCGCTGCTGCGGCGAGCACCTGCTCGCCTGTCGAGCTCCGGGTGACTCCGGTCGCGGCCACGCCTGGCGCGACGCATCGGGCGTGATGCCGGTCGGCTTTGCCCACGGTGCGTCCGGCATCGCCCTGGCCCTGTGGCGCCTCGGTCGGCGCATCGACGACCCGGCAATGCTCGCCGCCACTGCCGCTGCTTTCGATTACGAGCACAGCCTCTTCGACCGCGAGGCTGGAGGGTGGCCGAGGCTCGAGTCACGACCGGGGGGAGAGGCCGTCGCCACGTTCGGTTTCGAGTCCTGGTGTCGCGGTGCCCCAGGTATAGCCCTGGCCCGTGCCGCTGCCAGCGTCTCGGATGCCAGCGTCGCTGGCGACGACGTGACGCGCAACAATCCTGATCTCGCCTCGGACCTGGCCCTCGCCCTCGAGATCACCCAGCAGACGCGCCTCGGCGAGGACGACTATCTTTGCTGCGGCAATCTCGGCCGCGTCGAGGTTCTGCTCGCGGTCGGCCAGCTGCTCGACCGTCGCGATCTGGTCGAGGCCGCTCGGGCACGCGCTGCGGCGGTCCTGCGTCGGGGCGCTGACCCCGGCGCTCCTGACTCGACGACGCCTAGCCTCGCCAAGCCCGGCCTTGCGAAGCCTGGCCTTGCGAACCCTGGCCTGTTCCGCGGCGTGGCCGGCATCGGCTATACCTGGCTGCGTCTGGCCAGGCCCAGGATCTTGCCTTCAATCCTGCACTTCGCACATTCCGCCTCCCGCCGGGAGGACTCAAACCCGTTACCGATTCCTTCGGAGATCTCTCGATGACCACCGAACCCTCGCCCCCTGCGGAGGCGTCCACCGCTCACTTCCCCGAGACGGGATTTGACGCCAAAGCCATGCCCGTGCTGTCCGCCGCCGAGTGCGACGCCGTGAACCAAGCCATTCATGAATGTCGCCCGTCGTGGACTCGAATGGACGACAACCTGCCCATGTACACCCTCGGCGCGGCCGCCTATGTCGAGGGTGGGTCCGGCCGGGAGGCCAACTATCTGGCCAAGGCACGGGAGATCAACCCCATGCTCCACGAGCGTTTTGGCTGGCTGTACGAGCGTCTGGCAGAGACCGTCAGCCGTGCCGTCGGCGAGCCGGCACGCTACGATGCTGAGCACCTGTCACTTCCTGGCTTTCACGTATTCCTGGCGCACCCGGCCTTTACCCGGCCGGTCGCGTCAATTCACTTCGATATCCAATACGAGTACATCGACTGGAGGGCTCACCCCGGCCTCGACTTCTCGCGCCAGCTATCGATGACGTTGTCGATTCGCCTGCCGGCCTCGGGCGGTGGCCTCAAGCTGTGGGACCTCGACTTCGACACCTACGAGAAGATGTCTCCAGCCGAGCAGCGGCACTTCAAGGATGGCCGCGAGAACTTCGAGATCATGCCCTACCAGGAAGGCTCGATGGTGATCCACTCCGGTTTCCAGCTGCACCAGATCGCGCCGGCCCGAGAGATGCGGGAAGGCGATCAGCGGATCACGCTCCAAACTCACGCGGTCCATGGCGATAGGCGGGAAAGGTGAAGCGGCGGTAACGACCCGCCTCGGCCGGTTCGAGCGCCCGGTAGGAGATCATGATCGCGATGTCACCAGTAGAGCAGCCAACCCCGGTCGCCGTGG
>JBCCEE010000399.1:0-8292 GCA_039030415.1 Acidobacteriota bacterium | reverse complement strand
TCGACGTCCGACCCGTAGGCCACCCCGACCTTGATGCGGATGCGCTCGGCTTCGCTCGGGCCGCCCGACTCGTTGATGATCTTGGCGTTGGCGATCATGGCGTTGGGAACCGTGATCTCGATATCGTCGCGAGTCAACAGGCGGGTGCTGCGGATGCCGACGTTAGTCACGATGCCGCGCTCGCCCGAGGTCAGAACGACCCAGTCACCGAGCGTGTAAGGAGCATCCGCGACGATGAAGAAGCCGGCGAAGAGGTTGGCCAACGTATCCTTGGCGGCAAAACCGACCGCGATGCCCACCACGCCTGCCGAAGCCAGCCAGGCCGTCGCGTCGATGTTCCAGATCAGCAGGAACAGATAGGTCGCGCCGCCGAAGATGATCAGCTTCATCGTGATCTCGAACAGCGGGATCGTCCGCTCTTCGACAATCTCGAAGCGATTCTTCAGCGCGCCGAGGAAGTCGAGGGCGAGGCGGCAGATCGGGAAGCCAGCGAACAGCCAGTTGAGCACTACGATCGACTGCAGAACTTTCACCACGGTGTCGGTAAAGCCCACCGGCAGGCCGAGGGTTCGCGTCGCCAGCGCCAGGAAGCACAGGAAGACCGTGTTGAATACCGGGCGATGCAGCAGCTCGACCAAGCGGTCATCGAGCGTCGTCTTGGTCTTGGCGGTCAGACGGGCCAGGCCGCGTCGAATCGCCATCTGAGCGATCTTGGCCGCAACGAAGCCGATGATGACGATCGAGAAGAAAACCAGCAGCGGCTGGTTCTCGAGCATCTGCCAAAAATCCCTGACCTTCTGGGGCACCCACGACGGCAGCATTGGGAACGCTTCCCGCGCTGCCTCTTCGCTGCTCGCTAGCGAGCTATTTTGGGTCGGTCCGCCTTCGGGCTGCTGGAACTTCGCCAGCAAGAGGTGATCGAGCCAGGCCAACATGTCTCTGCTTCCTCCTCGGTAGTGTCGTGGGTTACCCTGAGACGAATTCTACTGAGGCGTGGCGGCGACGCCACCTATCGATCCGTGATCGACGGGTCTTCCCGGCAACCCGAGAGGAGCACGCGCATGATCGAACAGCCCCTAGCGTTGATCGCAGCCATTGTAGCGGTCACGGCCCTAGGCTTTTGGCTCGAGGACAAATTCATCTGGGCGCGTCACATCAGCGGGTCGCTGTTGATCATCTTCTTCGGAGCGCTGCTCTCGAACCTCGAGCTGGTGCCGCTCGCCTCTCCCGTCTACGACGCGATCTGGGGTCCCGTGACGTCCCTGGCCATCGTCTGGCTGCTGTTTGGCGTGCGTCTGGCCGACCTGCGAGCTGCCGGGCCTCGCATGCTCTTCGCCTTTGGTCTGGCGGTGATCGCGACGTCCCTCGGCGCCTTCGCGGCCGCACTCGTCTTCGGCGGCAGCTTCCCCGAAGACGCCTGGAGGCTCGGCGGGGTGATGACCGGCACCTACGCCGGCGGCAGTCTCAACTTCGTCGCCGTCGGTCGCGAGGTCGACCTCTCCGGAACCCTATTCACCGCCGCGGCCGCCTCGGACAACGTGCTGACCGCGCTGTGGATGGGGGCCACGCTGCTGCTGCCGCTATGGCTGCGTCGCTTCTACCCGGCCCGCAGCCAGACCGCAGCGACCGGGGACGGCAAGGAGCAGCCGACGTCGTTCCTCGGAACCTGGAACGCGACACCGTTCGACGTCCTGGCGTTACTCACCCTGGGACTAGGCCTGATCCTGGCCAGCGATGCAATCACAGCGCAGTGGCCGGCCGTCCCATCCGTGATCTGGTTGACCTCCCTCGCCCTAGTCGTCGGTCAGATTCCTGCCGTACGCCGCCTGAGCGGCTCGATGCACATGGGCTTGATCGCGCTCAATCTCTTCTTCGTCGTCATCGGCATCGCGTCACGGATCAGTGAGATCCTGCGCGTCGGCATCGAAGTCTTCTACTTCACCGCGATGGTCATCCTCGTGCACGGCGTCATCGTCTACCTCGGCGGTCGTCTCATGAGGCTGGACGTCGAAACCCTCTCCGTCGCATCCCAGGCTGCCGTTGGCGGCCCGTCCACCGCCATGGCGCTGGCGACCGCCCGCGGCTGGCGCGAGCTCGCCCTGCCCGGCATCGCCGTCGGGCTGCTCGGCTATGCCGTCGGAACCTACGCGGGTATTGCGGTGGCGTCGGTGCTGCGGTCGATGCTGGGTTGATGAGAGGAAGTAGGTTTGCCCAGGAGGCCTACATGCTTCGGGAGCTCCTGGCCACTTCGTTCGAGCTGACGGGTCTCATCGTGAGGTCCGCTAGTTCGGTAAGACCTCAGGTCTCGAACACGTCGGCAGCTGCTTCGGCCTTGAGAATACGCCTCAGCCACACTTCGAGCTGTTTCTCGGGTGCCTCGTCGATCAACTCGACGTGTTGCGCGTCTACCGAGCCGAATTTCTCCTTGATCAACTCGATCAGTGCTTTCCGCAGGCCCGACTCCATCCACTGCTGCGGCCAGGTCGCTACACGTTCCGCCAACATGGTCTTCACCTCCTGAAGGTCTTGAAGCTCGGGTACCTGGATCCCGGGTAGCCGTGCCGGGAGAACCACCCGGCGTAACCAGACCGCCATATCTCGTCGCAGCTCCCGTAGCTCCGGATCGTCGAGCACTTCGATCAGCGTATCGATAATCCGCCGGATCTCGTCGAGACCTTGCGACTGCTCGAGCCGGAAAACTCCGGACACCGGGTCTTCGAACGACTCCAACTGTTCGGACGGCAGATGCCCTTCGTCGATCACCAGGTACTAGAAGCTAGGCAAGAGAGCCTCGCACCCCGGCAGCGACTCGATCAGCTCCGACACCTGCAGCGGCGCCGTCCACCTCCGTGTGCCATTGTACAGGACGATCGGCAGCACTGGCGGCAGCTTGCGCGAGCCCGTCAACTGCTGTCGGAGGATGAGATCCTGGTACAGCAACATGATGTAGGCCAGCACCCGGACAGCCATGAAGCGAGCGACCCGCGATTGGAATTCGATCAGCAGGTAGACATAGAACCACTCGCCATCCGGTGCATAGCGCAGACGCCACACGACATCGCTTTCGCGCTGCTCGAGCTCCTCGCTCACATAGTGCGCTGGGACCAGCTCCAACGTCGAGAAATCGAGGCGGTCGATCCATGAGGGGTCAACGTAGCGGCGCATGAGATCTTCGACCATGCGGGCATGGGAGAAGAGGCGGCGGTAGCTGCCGTCGTGCGGGGTCGGCTTCGTTGGATTAGGATCTGTCTTGTGGCCCATGGTTTGCCTCCGTCTTGGGAATAGATCAACAGCTCCCCTTATAAGACGTAAAGGAGACGCTCGATCTTGCGTCTGCACGGAGACATTTCGGGCGGCTTGGCGGAGAGTTATCGAAGCCAACGCGCCACTGCGCACGGTGAGTCGTCGTTTCGACAGTTAGGGAGCCAGCCGCCCGAGGCTGCTCGGTCTCGAGTCGCCAGTTTCGCAGCCCAAGAATCCGCTCACGAGGTCGATGCATGGTTTCGACGCCCACACCGCCGACTAGCAAGCTGCTGATCCTGCTGTCGTTTTTCCGTGCTCTCGCCGGGCGCCCTGTGCGCCACTGGGCTCCGGCTGATCCCCTGCCCGAGGAAGTTGCTGAAGGCTACGAGATCGGCCATGACATCACCCTGTGGCGACTGCCCGCCGGGTATGTGCGAGTCCGCGAGCGCCACGTCCGCTTCGAGGACGCGGTCGTCGACACGCCGGCTGCCTTCCGCTTGCCAACGCTAATGGCCGATCGCCGTATTGGACCGTGGCTGACCTGCACGAGTTGGCTGATCGATCATCCGGAAAAGACCATCCTCGTCGACACGGGAGAAGCCCCGGACTTCGGCTCGGCATCCTACTTCGCGGGGACTTCGCCGATGCTCCGCAGGGTCTACCCGCGCCTCATCGATTGCCGAGTCCCGAAGCCCCAGACTCTGCCGCGCCTGTTGGCGGCGGCCGGCAAGAATCTGGAAGACATTGATCAGTGTGTTCTCAGCCACCTGCATTCGGATCATGTCGCCAACCTCGGCCTGTTGCCTAGCAAGACCCGGGTCGTGCTGGCGGAAGACGAGACGCGCCATAGCGTGGGTAGCGGTCGCTTGCTCCAGAAACTGCCCTCCGATCCGGACAGGCTCCACTTCATTGAGGGTAACTATGACGAGCCGGTCTTCGGCACTTCACACCCCTTGACCGAGCGAGAGGACGTTCGCGTCGTCCGGACACCAGGGCACACGATCGGCCACTCGAGCGTGCTGATCGACCTTGGAGACCAGCAGGTGCTTCTCGCCGGAGACAGCGCCTTCAGCGATCAGCAGCTCGCGGAAGGCTCGATTCCGGGCGTCGTCGAGAGTCTCTCGCGGACCCGTCGGACCTACATGAAGCTGGAAGCCTTGACTAGAGTCAAGCCGACCGTTCTGTTGTTCAGCCACGATCCCGAGAATCGGCAGAAGCTCATCGCCCGTTTCCCGTTGCGCAGCTGAGTGGTCCTTTCCAGAGACCTTACAGACGCCCTGGTCCGGTATGTTCAAGCTGGCGCCTCGCGATCTGGGTGGCCGAACCACCCGCGGCGAGTTTCGACGACTCGAGCTCTACCGAGCCCGGCTGACGCGCCCTAGGACATCACGGATCGTATCGGGTGAGCAGATCCCGCAAGTGGCTCGCCGTCTTCTTCAAGGAGCCGACGCGCCCGTACTCGCCGGCGCGGGCCGCCGCGACGTCGTACTCGCGGATCAGATCGCGTAGCGCAAGCACGGGAAAGCCTCGGATGAACGACACCTGAGGCCAACGCCGGCGCTCGACGTGGAAACGCAGGACGAGGGCGTCGGCGTAGGTGAAAGCGCCGATCGTCTCCTCGGCCGGCCAGGTGACGTGGATCGCTCCCTCGCCGGCCTGCTGCACGATGTAGGGACCGTTGGCGACATCGCCCACGAAGGCGTCGACCAGCGGGCTCAGCAGCACGTCGCGCACCGTGTCGGGGTCGACGTTGGAGTCGTGGCAGTAGACGGTCACGTCGATGAAGCGGACCGGGTCCATCTCGGCACGTAGTCTGGGCTCGAGATCCCCGTAGCCGGCGTGCAGGTAGGCGGCGAAGCTGCCGGTGACGGCGATTCGAACCTCCCAATCGTCCTCGGCCTGCCGCACCGCGAAGTTGTCGCACACCGCGTGGACGAAGGCTTCGAGCCGGCGCCGGCGCACCAGTTCCGCGGGCGTCGGCTGGGCGGCGCGCCCGAAACCGAAGCAGGTCGCGCGATCCCGGAAGTGCCGCTCGAAGATGTCCGACATCCGCGCCGCCAGGGCGACCCACTGCAGCAGCATGCCGTGGGTGGCGAAATTGAAGTTACGGATGGCCTCCTCGAGCCCGGCGTCGACCTCATCCAGATACTCGATGCGACCGATCTCCTGCTGGGCGTCGCGCTCGAATTGTCTGTCGAACACGGCGGCGAACCCGCGGTCGCCCGTCAGATCGTAGGCCTGGACGAATTGCCGCAGCAGCAGGGGAATCAACCGGCTGATCGAACGCTCGTCGATGCCATCGCAGACCGCCAGGGAACGGGGAACGCGCCCCTCGGCCAACTCGGCCCGCACGCCGGCGACGACGCCGTCGAAGGCCCCGCGGTCCTCGACGTTGTCGATATCCATCACCCTGTAGAGACGCCGGACCCGCTTCGCCATCTTGTGCGGCGACGGCGAGAGGCCGGCGAGGGCCTCGCGGATCATCAGCAGATATTCGTCGCAGTAATAGAGGTGCCCGGGGATGGGCAGGTCGTTGACCTCGCGGGTGATGTAGGGTCGGGTGTGGTGCCAATGCTCGACCGCCTCCACCGAATCCCGCCGCGGAATCCCGATGTCGATCAGCTCCGCCTTGCAGCTGCCCTGGGTGGTCTCGTCGGTGTCGAGCAGTAGGCTCCTCGACAGCACTCGGATCAGATCGTCGTCGATCCATTCCTCGGCGTTGTCATCAGGATCCCCGGGATCCCGCTCGCGCAGCACCTCGGCGGTGACCTCGTCGGCATGGGCGTGCAGGAGCATGAAGAATTCTTGCTTGAAGCCACGGAACTTCTGCAGCACGAGGTTGTGGACCCGGTTGAAGGTGGAGTACCAATACTCGGCAGGCAGCTCGGGATTGATCACGATGCCGGTATCCCAATCGTTGGTCCCCGTCTGCGGCTCCCGCAACAGGCAGGCTTGGGCGCGGCCGCCCTTGAGATGGAAGAAGAGATCTTCGCCGCGCGGATCGAGATCGCGCAACGCATCGTCTAGCTCGATGATCTTGCTCTCCAGCCAATCGGAGAGCCAGCGCAGCTGCCGGCGGTTGTTGATCAGGTCCGTCAGGGTGCCGCTGGCGCGGCGCCGTTCGTCCTGGGTGATCTCGATGCCGGCACGCACGCGGAACGGCACCAGCAGGCGGAAGAGATAGAACGGCTCGATGCTGTAGATCATGGAGATCTTGGCCAGCCCCTCCACGGCACGCCCCAGCTCGAACAGGACCTCGCGGATCCGGCGGTCGAATTCGGCCGCGATGGCGGCGCAGTTGGCGGCCCCGGTGACCGCCAAGAGGGCTTCCTGGATGGGATCCTCGATGGCCTGCAGGATCGGCACCTGGACGTCGCGGATCCCGGGATGCTCCGGAAAGTCATAGAAGCTCAGGCGCAGGTCGTTGAGCTCGACCAGCAGAGCGTGGAGCCGTCGCTTGGTGCGATCGAGATAGTCGAGATCGTTGCCGAGCGGCTCGAGCCGGACTTCGGCGTGCAGGGCGACGAGCTCTCTTTCGAGGGCGCTGAACCTGGCCGCGACCGACGGATCATCCGGCCACGGTCCTTGGCCGAGCAGCGTCGGCTCGGTCAACTGGAATTGATAGAAGTGCCCGAGGCGATCGAATTCCGCCTGCTGCGGGTCGTTGGCGTCGCGGCCCGCCTGCCGCACGGCCCGCTGGTGCGCCGTTTCGAGGTTCTGCAAGGGATGCACACCGGTTCCCGCCCAGGCGACGGCGAAGTCCTTTCCCGACCCCAGCTCGATATTCAATCCGGTCGCACTCGTCGCGACCTTGGCGACTTCCTCGAGGCAGTTCTTCCCAAAATTCTCCGCCGGCATACTCGTCTCCTTTCCTTCCTGCCCACGGAGACTTTGCACCTCCGGCAGGACATGTAGGGTTCTTGGCTGGATGGGCCCAAGCCCATGAGATTGAGGAAAGAAGACTAGAGATCGGACTCCGACGAGTCCTCAGTGAAACATCCATTCTTCCTGCGCCCGTAGCCGTGCCGGGAGAACCACCCGGCGTAGCCGGACCGCCACTTCGCGCTGGAGCTTCGCTCAACGAGACCTCCACCTCGCCGGCTCTTGGTATCATCGCCGCCTCTCACGATGAGCCTGAATCATTTTGGATTGAAGCGACACCAGACGCTCTCGCTAACTCTGCCGATCGAGATGCCGCCGTTTACCCACAGCCAGATGCCGATCCTGATTGCTCAGCGATTGGCGCCATCGAACCCCTCTTACAACATGGCGTTCTCGATGGTGTTCGCGGCCAAGCTCTGCCCGGAGACGTTTCAGGCGGCTTGGCGGCGAGTCATCGAAGCCAACGCGTCACTGCGCACGGTGGTTGACGGTAGCCAGGGTATCGGTTCGCCGGTGTTGCGACCCGTCTCCGACTATGAGACGCAGGTATTTGATCTCGAGGATTCGCCCAACCCGGAGTCAGAGTTTCAGCGGTGGAGCGAGGAGCGGGCGCGCAGCCCCCTACCGCTCGATCGCCCGCTGGTAGAGAGCGCGCTCTTCGACTTCGGAGATGGACGGACCGCGTGGTATCTGAATCAGCACCATCTGCTCTGTGATGCGTGGTCGACGGCGTTGCTCTATCGACAGGTCGGCGAGGAGTACGCCGCGCTCGTGGATGAAACGTCGCGACCGACTCCGCTCGTTGACTACACGCTCGTGACGCAGAATCTTCTGGCGAAGTCGCGCCCCAAGGCACGGAGGGTCGCCCAGGAGCACTGGCAAGAGAGAATCCAGGGACATCGCCTGGTCTCTCTCTACGGGCGGCCTTGCACCGCAACGGGAGGCGGGTGCACGCGCCTCTCGCTGTCTTTGGACGCCAAAGCATCGACGGCACTGGCGAGGCTCGCGTCCGAGAAGGGGTTCGTCAGCCTTTCGGGCGATCTATCGCTCTTCGCCGTGTTTGCGACGCTCATCACGAGCTGGATCTCTCGGATCAGCGGACTGACGCAGATTTCGATCGATGCGCCGGCCGGCGGACGCACCACCCCCGAATCCAAACGCGCTCTC
>JBCCEE010000398.1:0-8325 GCA_039030415.1 Acidobacteriota bacterium | reverse complement strand
CTTGGGCGAGCATCGCGGAGCGGACGGAGCGGGTGTTCCAGCGCGTCGTGGGGTAGGTCTGGGGGCGTTACGGTCTGGGGGCGTTACCGTCTGGTAATGCTACGATCTATGGGATGAGCGTCGAGCCTCGAGCCTACGTTTCGATCGCCGACTACCTGGCTCGCGAACGCCAGGAAGAAGGGCGTCACGAATATTGGGACGGCGAAGTCGTGGCCATGGGAGGTGCCAGCCCAGCACACAACGGCATCTGTTGGAACCTGGCAGGGGCGCTCCATCCTCAGCTCAGCGGCAGCGACTGCCGCGGCTTCATCAGCGACCTGCGGGTTCGAGTGCCGACCCAGAATCGCTACGTCTACCCTGACGTCGTGGCGGTCTGCGGCGAGCCGCAGTTCGAGCAAGGGGACGTCGAGGCGCTCACCAACCCTACGCTAGTCATCGAAGTGCTGTCGCCTTCGACCGAGGAGCGCGACCGCGGCGTCAAGCTGTTCGGCTACCGCAGCCTGCCCTCAATGTCTGTGTGCTTGCTGGTGGCGCAGGACCGGGGCTGGGTCGAGCATTGGATCCGGCAGGAGGATGGTCGCTGGCTGGTCGCCGAGATCACCGACCGTTCCGCGACGCTCGAGCTGCCCGAGATCGGCTGCCGGCTGCCGCTCGATGCCGTCTATGCTGGCATCGAGCTGGCAGAGGCAACGTAGCAATTAGCGCATCCCGAAACAGCATTCGTGAGGTGGTAGGTCGCGCTGGTGGAACGAGCACGGCCGAGGACTGTTTGAGCTGGAAACGCGTTTGGAGCTCGTAAGCGCCTGAAGAGCAGAGGTTTATGGAGCTCGCAGCTGGTCCGGCGAGCTCCACAGGCCGCGCGCAGTCTACCAGCGCGACCGTCTATCGCTCGTTTTCGGATGGAATCTAGCCTAGGTCGTATCCTGCGGATACGACGGGGTCAATCGATCTCCGGTAGCTGTCGTGGATCGAATGGTATCGGCCGACCGCTCCTGATCCAAGCTTCGAGACGTTCTTCCATCTCATCGGGATCGTCGAACGGCGGCGCATCCGGTACCTTTTTAAGGAGCTCCTCTGGAGTCTTTCCCGTCTTGTGTTTGACCACTTCAGTAATCAACGTCTGAAGGTTGTTTGCCTGCGTTATGACCGCACCGGCAGCCGTTCTAATTCTCGCGTCCTTGCTCTTCTTGTAGGTTGCCATTTCCGCCTTGATGCAGCCTGCGTAGGCATAGAGGGCCATAAGCTCTTTGACACTCTTTTTCATCAGATCGGCTTTGACGACCAGGCTCCTCAAGCTCTTTTCCAGGGCTTTCAGATCCGAGTAGATGAGCTCATTTCTGGCGTTCATGATTCCTTTTAGGTGGCTGATGCTGTCGTATTCTTCGGTCATGGGATTCTCCTTAGGAGCTCGAGGCAGATGATTGAATGACGGGACTGAATGACGGGATGCAATCGGCGAAGGATTCCCGGGCATTCCTGGTTCGGACGTCAGAGAGGGTAAGAGGCACCCGAGATACACCACGGGTTAGCGTCCCGATGCTTTTCGTCAAATCCCGCTCAGAAAATGTGGTCCAGCGTCACTCATTCGAGGACGATGCGGTCGCCGACTGCGAAGCCTCCTCGGTGGAGACCCGATCGAGGGCCGCCACTTCGGAATCGAGCAGCGCCAGGTCGGGGTGGTCCGGTCCGAACGCGGCTTCGAGCAGGGTTGCAGCCTGCCGATAGAGCGTCTCGGCCTCGGCGTACTGGCCCTGATCGCGGCGGAGGTTCGCCAAGCCTTTGAGGCTCTCGGCCAGCTTGGGGTGGTCCGGAGCCAAGGCAGTCTCTCTGATACTCCGAGCCCTGAGAAAGAGAGGCTCCGCGGCGGCATAGTCCTGTTGTGCGAGACGGATCTCAGCCAGCAGATGGAGACTGGTCGCAAGGTCCGGATGGTCGGCATCCAGTGACGGCTCGCGGATCTCCAGGGCGCGCCGAGCGAGCCGCTCGGCATCAGCGCTTTGCCCCCGAGCGTGATGGATGCGAGCCAACACCGTGAGGAACTTTGCCAGCTCGGGGTGATCCGGCCCCAGAGCTTGTTCAGCAATCGCCACGGCGCGCTCCGACAGGGATTGCGCCTCGACGTAGTTTTCTTGCTCGCGATAGATGATCGCCAGGTTGTTCAACGTCCTGGCGACGTTGGGGTGGTCTGGCCCCAGCTGTTTCTCGCTGATCGCGAGCGCCCGCTGATAGTGCTCGAGCGCTGCCGCCGGGTCGCCGAGGGTGTCATGCAGGATGGCGAGGTTGTTGAGGCTGTCGGCGACGTCCAGATGGTGGGGTCCGAGGGCCTCCTGCTGGATGGCCAAGATATCGCGGAAGTATTCGAGCGCGGCGGGAAACTCGGCCTGGTAGTAGGCGTTGGCGGCCAAGCGTGCCAGCGTATCGATGACGTCGGGATGGCTGGGCTCGTGAACGCTCCGCCGGGTTGTGAGCGCCTGCTGCAGCAGCTCGTCGGCTTCACGGTACCAGCCGAGTCGTTGGTAGATGCTGCCCACGGTGTCTTGAATGCGGGCCCGCACCAGAGGCTGGTCCTCGAGCTCGTCGCCGATGGCGCTCGCGCCGCGCTCGAGGATCTCGCGTACGGTGGGCGACTCGCCGCGCGATTGCTCGGGTGCCGAGACCTCGAAGAGATCGATCAAGAAGTCCGCCACCTGCTGGGTGGCCTGGGCCTCCCGATCGGCGCGCGCCTTCTCCTGGAAAACGCGGAGAGTCAATAGCCCCATGCCGCAGGCGATCACCAGGAGCCCAGCCAAGGCGACGAGCAGCTGCCTGCGTCGCTTGCGACTTTGCTCCAGCGCGGCGCGGTCGCGAGCCGCCGCTTCGCGGGCCTGCTGCTCGGCCGCCAGCTCGGCGCGCCGGCGTTCTAAAGTCCGAAGCCGGCGGGCGAGTCGGCCGCCGTCCGCCAGTCGCTGCTCGGGGGCGCCGTCCACCGCCCATGCGATCACTTCCCGGAGCAGCTCATCCTCGACATCACGCTCCCATCCCGGCGCCAGGCTCTTGCTCAGATCGCCCGCCACGAGCTGATAGAGCAGCACCCCGAGCGCGTAGACGTCGGCCTGGACCGAAGCCGTCTTGCCCTCTACCACTTCGGGTGCCATGTACAGGCGAGTGCCACCAGAAGACGACGTGTCCGCGGCCTTGAGCTCGGTCATGCTGAGCACCGTAATGCCCGACGCGAGCAGGTGGGACTCGTCGGTGATGAGGCCGATGCCGAAGTCCGTCAGGCGGACCTTGGGCTGACCGTCCGGGCTCATGTAGATCAGGATGTTGCCCGGCTTGATGTCTTTATGCAGGACGCCTACCGAATGCGCCGCGGCTAGCGCGTCCCCCACCTGGGCGGCAATCTCCAGGCGGGCCGCTGGAGCAACCCGCTCGATGCCGCCCTGGTTGGCGGCCCATTCCTTCAGATCGCCGCCAGTGGTGTACTCCGACTCGATGAAGTAGGGCTCCTGGTCGAAATCCCAATCGAGAATGCGCGCGATGTCCTCGCGTTCGCCGAGGGTTTCTTTGAGCAGCCGAAAGAGCGTGATCTCGCGCTTCAGGGCTCGGAGGCGTTGGGCGTCGAAGCAGAACTTGAAGACGTGCTGGGCGCCGGTCTTGCCATGGCTCGCCAGCCACACCTCACCGAAACCGCCTTCGCCGAGCTTTTTGTTGAGCGTCCAATCCTGGCGTCGGGGGATCGTGAGCCCGGCCGCGGGGCGCCAGCCCGGCAGGGTCTGTGAGCTCTCGACCCGGCGCATCGCGGGGGAGTCGTGCGGCACCGTCAGGGGCGCGACCCCGACCAGGCCAACCTCGAAGACCGCCATCGGCGTGGTGAGGCCGCGCGGCAGGAACTCACCATGGGCGAGCCACTGCAGCGGGCCGTCGACCGGCGCGGCGTCTTTGGCGCTGCGGCGCGCGGTGTCGAATGCGGCCTGAGACAGCAGGGTCTGGCGACCCAGCGCCAGGGTCGCCAGATCCACCGCCATGGCTTTCACCAGCCCTTCGATCTCCACGGGTTTGGGGGCGTCGTGGGCGTCGTGGCCCAAGACGTCGTGGACCAAGACCTCTCCCAGGTGGATGCCGACGCCCGCCGTCAGCTCGGCGGCGCCGTCCTGGGAAAGCTCGTCCAGGATGCGGTGGTACGTCAGCGCGAAGTGGACGGCCTGAATCGGCCGCTCGAACAGCGCCGCGAGGCGATCGGACGAGACGATCTCTCGTCCGCCGTGCTCGGCGAGCGCGGCTCTGGCCCGGCTGGCATGACGCCGCAGCAGGTCGGCAGCTGCACGGTCTCCCAGCTGTTGGGTCAGCCGCGTGCGATCGACCAGTTGGCTCACCCAGACGGTGCGCAGCACCGGTGCCGCAGGGACGTCTTCGGCCGGTGGCGGACGCAGCTGGGCGACGAGCTGCTGCAGCGCGGCCTCGTAGTCTTGGGTGAAGTCGAGATACTGCAGCCGTCGCAGGCGCAGCGGAATCACGCACTCGCGAACGACGATGGGAATCACCAGGTCCGCGCTGTCGATGGCGAAGGAGACTTCGTCGAGCACGCTCTCGGAGCGCACGGAGTCGGGGGAGAGGAGCACCACGACGGTGCTGGCGTCTCGCAGCGCGGTTTCGACGCTGCGGTCCCAGGGCGCGCCAGGCGGGATGTCCAGCTGGTCGATCCAGGCGTCCACCCCGATCCGTTTGAGGTCTTCAGCGATCCTCAGGCAGAAGGTGCTGTCGCGGCGGGAGTAGCTGAGGAAGACGCGGCCGCCGGAGGAGGCCGGAACGGCGGACGTCACTCGCTGTCCTCGAAAGGCGTCGTATTCACCAGGCGCTCAGGTCTCCCGACTCGAAGCCATCGGCAAAGAGCTCGGGTGGGCCGATGATGAACCTCTGACCCGTGACGTCTTGAGACGGCCCGCGGAGTCTCCTGGCGTCCTGCTCCTGGAAGATGACTTCGAACCTTCCTTCACTTTCTTCTGTGCGTTCCGTGGTGAAGACCACCACGGGCAGCCCGCGGGATTCATTGGGCTCACCCCGGCCGATCGGAAAGACGGCGCTGGTGGGGTCGGCGTCGTTGTCCGTGAGAAGCAACGTCCGTCCTAACAGGCCGGAGTTGAGCGGATCCTGCCGTCGCCACACCACGACGAGGTTACCTTCTGAATCGATGGTGAGTGCCGGATCGTTCTCGGATTGATCGCCACCCCCGCTGACATCGAAGCCGGCGAGCAGCACGCCATTGTCTCGCAGCGTGGTGCTGCCCGTACCGCGGATTCTGAAGATCGGCTCGCCCCGTCGGTCTGATGACGGATAGGTCGAACGTTTGTTCTCCCAAACCACGACAAATCCACCCTCGGCGGTTCCGACCATCTGGGGAGCGTATTGGTACTCCGTCGTCGAGGAGCTGAGGGCGAACTCGCTGCCCAAGCTCATGCCTGCAGCGTCGAACGATTGGCCAAAGATTCCCGAGCCGCCGTTGATGCTGGAGCTGTCGCTTTGCCACACGACCAGGAAGTCCCCACCGCTGCCGAAGGTGACCTGGGCCCGAGTCTGCATGCCCGTGGTGTCCGAGTTGACTTGGAATTGTCCTCCCACGGCAGAGCCATCCGAGGCATAGCGTTGACCCTGGATGCTGAAGCCGCCTGAGTCGCTGTCGGGCGATCCGTCGCTCTCCCAAACCACGGCGAAGTCGCGGTTGCTGCTCGCGATGGCGACTGACGGATTGCGCTGGTCGCCAGTGGTGTAGCTGTTGACCTGAAACTCACTGCCGATCGGGCTGCCGTCGGACCCGAAGCGTTGGGCTTGGATGCTGCCGTAGGAGTCGTCCATGCTCGATTCAGTGCTTCGCCAGACGACGACGAAGTCGCCGTCCGGGTGTCGGGCGACTTCCGGGTCGCTCTGGTCGCCGGTCGTGTAGGTGTTGACCTGCATTTGGCTCACCGTGACCGTGGCGTCGGAGTCGAAGACGAGGCTCTGAATGCTGAGGCCCAAGGAATCGGAACCACCAGGGGACGCCGAGCTATCCCAGACCACCACGAAGTTTCCTGCAGCGTCGGCCGCGGCCTGCGGTCGGCCCTGGTCTCCCGCGGTGGCGCCGACCGCGAACTCCGCCCCTGGGATGATGCCATTCTGCGGTGCGGGTTCGCCGCCGCCGCCAACGGTCGAGGCCCACGCGCTGGTATCGCCGGATTTGAAGCAATCAGCGAAGAGGACATCTTCTGGGTTGGGAGGTGGTGGGCAGCTATCGGCGTGGGTGTCCATGCTGTAGAGCGCCAGCAGCAGGACGCAGACCTGCGGGTACGATCGAGCCGGTAGGCTCATGTCCGAGGCGCCTGAATCGCACACCGGGCTGTTGCGTAGTTTCGGCCCGACCCGTCTCGCACCGGGCGCGCCCGAGCCGGTTCGAGTTGAACGTCAGCATTCCCTAGCCCATGCATTAGACACCCCCACGCAAACGAACCTCAGCCGCCACTCCCTTGACGCGGTGGAGCAGAGGAGACTTGAATGGTCTGATCGAGCTAGTCGCCCTGTTACTTGGCGCGCACTACTCTTTCACGAAGATTTTGATTAAATCACATCTCCTTAGAGGGCGGCAAATTATCTGGTAAGTGCGAGTGTTTTGAGATTCTGATTGCTAATGGCTAGTCAATGATGATCTATATCTGAGTGTCACCAGCTACCAGACTTCTCTGCCGGCGGCTTGGCCAAGGTTGACTTCGTGGTGAAGGTTCTCGTCGGCGACTTCACTCAGAAGCGCTTCCAAGGTCGACTGCGACTCTTGAACCGGAAGAATAAGGATCTTGCCGTCAGCTACCGAGATCTCAACGTCGCTGTACTGACTGAGGCCAACCTCTTTGGCAATAGGCTTGGGGATTCTCAGTGCCAAGCTGTCCCCCCATAGTTGAATCTTGCTCTGCATGATCTCTAGGCTCCCTTTTTACAGTGATTTAGCTACAGTCTATGAGTAGTCGCTATCGTAGAGTCAATCGGTACGGGCTAGGGGGAAGCCTCTCCAACAGCATTGGGTGAAGTGACGTCGAGAGCGCCGAGCAACGCCTCACCGATCGCCTTCGCCTTGACCCTGCGCCCAACGCCATCGACGTGAGCGAGGTCGAGGAAGACGTCTTCCATGACACCGGTCATCTCGCGGTCGAGGTCGACGAAGATGACGTTGGGGTATTCGGCGGCGAGCTCGCGGACGATGGCGTTGCACTGATCGATGTGCGGCGCCGCGGCGGCGTCTTTGGCCTCGGGATCCTGGGATCGCGGCTGGGTGGTGAGGACGACTCGAATACCGCGCAGGCCAGCGAGATCGATCATGGTAGCGAGGTTGCGGCGGTAGGTGCGTAGCTCTTCCGGGTTGTCGTAGCGCTTGTCAGGCTTGCGTCCGAGCTCGGTGACGGTGGCGCGGTCGAGGAAGGCCCAATCCGGCTGCGGCGTGATGCGGTGCTTGAAGAAGCGGTACCAGATGCTGGCGCGGATCAGGTGACGGTCCGGGATGTCGGGCGGCTGGAAGCTGCTCAGGGCGTGGGAATAGTCGCTGCGGAACTGATCCCCAGCGTCTCGTACCGCCTTGTCGTTCCAGGCGTGGTGGATGACGATCACGTCGGGCTCGAGATCGAGCACGTTGAGCACCAGGTTGACCAGCGAGTGGGCGGTCGAGTACCAGCCCTGGCCGAAGTTCAGCACCTCGAAGGTCCGGTCGCCGCGGTCCTCATGCTCGTTCAGGTAGAGACCCATGAGGTAGGGATAGCCGCTGGCGGTGGTCGAGCCACCGAGCGCCGCGATCCTGACCGTGCCGGGTGGCTTGGCGACGACGAAGTCTTCTCCCAGGAACCCAAGGTTGTTGAACGACGACAGGTCGCCGAGCACCCGGTCCTCGACCACCCGGCGCGACGGGTTGCCGGTGAACTGCAGGAAGGGATGGCCGGTATAGGCCATCAGCTCGGGGTAGGTGCGGTTGGCGAGCTGAGCGAGCCGGTGTTTCGCTTCGGGCTGGAACTGCGCGACGGCGAATCGAGCGCCGAGCTCGAGGCCGAGCAGCACCAGCAGCGCGAAGAGGCCGGCCGCCAGGTCGAGACGGCGTCGCGAGGGGTTGACGGCGACGAGGATCGACGCCGCCAGCAGCAGGCCACAGCCCAGCCACAGGGCGCGCTGCTCGGAGGCGAGCAGGAACGACATGGCGAACAGGCGCGAGAATACCGGCGGCGCCAGCAGCAGGCTGACCAGCACTCCGATAGTGCCGATGAATGGGGGGATCCGTGCCAGGGCGGCCGGAGCGCTCGACTCCTCGGAGGGCTTCATCGCAAACTCGTCGCTAGTTCG
>JBCCEE010000397.1:0-8351 GCA_039030415.1 Acidobacteriota bacterium | reverse complement strand
TTCTCGGCGGCCGGCATCCCGCTGCTGGAAGGCCGGCCGTTCCGCTCCGAAGACCGTGCCGACAGCCCACCGGTGGCGATCGTCAGCCGGCAATTGGCCGAGCGCTACTGGCCCGGAGCCTCGGCTGTCGGCCAGCGGCTGACGCTGGGCCTGGGGGACAGCGAGCGAACCATCGTCGGCGTGGTGGGCGACGTCGCCCAGGCCCGCCTCGACGAGGCGATAGAGCCGCAGATCTACCGTCCTCTGGCGCAGCTGCCGCAGGGTTATATGGAGATCCTGCTGCGCACCGAGGGCAGCGCCTGGAGCCTGGTCCAGCCCCTGCGAGAAGCGGTTCTGGAGCTGGATTCGAACCAGATACCCTACGGCTTCGAGACCCTGGAGAACCGCTATCGAGGCGCCATGGCTCAGCAGCGGCTGTTCCTGTTCGGCCTGGGTTTGTTCGCCATCGTGGCGTTGACCCTGGCGGCGCTCGGGATGTTCAGCATCATGGCCTATCACGTGCATCGGCGTCAGCATGAGATCGGTCTGCGGATGGCGGTCGGGGCTCAGCGCGACGACGTGGTCCGCCTGATCCTGCGCCGGGGCATGACGCTGTTCGCCATCGGCGGTGGCCTGGGTCTGATCCTGGCCTCGAGCCTCGGCCGCTTGACCGAAAGCCTGCTCTACGAGATCAGCGTCTCCGACCCCTGGACGATGGTGGGGGTCGGCGGCCTGACCGCTACCGTGGCCCTGCTGGCCTGTGTCGTGCCGGCGCTCCGCGCCGCCAGCCTCGATCCTATCGACGCCTTACGCGGAGACTGAGCGGGGGAGCCGGGATGTCGGCCAGTCCACAGCGCGACAACACGTCGCGATAAGATCGGTGCGGGACCTGCTGATCATGAGTGACGAATCACGTAGCAAATCACCTGGCGAATCACGTGGCGTCACCCAGATGCTGGGTGACTGGAATCAAGGCGACGCCAAGGCGCTCGACGCGTTGATGCCATTGGTTGTCGACGAGCTGCGCAAGGTGGCGAGCAAGTACCTGGGGAGTGAAGGCTCGGCCTGGACCCTGCAGCCCACGGCGTTGATCAACGAGGTGTATCTGAGGCTGCACGAGCGCAAGCAGGTGAGCTGGAACGATCGGTCGCACTTCTTTGCGTTCGCTGCTCTCACCATGCGCCGCGTCCTGGTGGAGCACGCGCGGGCGCGCAAGACCGCCAAGCGTGGCAGCGGTCAGGAGGCCGCCACGTTGATCGAGGTGCCGGCGTCCGGCGGCACCCAAAGCACCGTCGACGTGCTGGCTTTGGACCGCGCCCTCACCAACCTGGCGGCCCTCGACCCGAAGCAGGCGCGGGTGGTCGAGCTGCGCTACTTCACGGGCCTGACGGTCAATGAGACGGCCGAGGCCATGGGCGTCAGCCGGGCTAGCGTGACGCGCTATTGGACCCTCGCAAAAGCCTACCTCTACCGGGAGCTGAATCGCCGGTAGAGGTAGCTCGGGAGCGGGCTGCTAGAGCGAGCCGTTGTGCAGGCGGTAAAGCATCAGCGCAGGCCCTCCGCGGTTTGGGCAAGCTCCAGAGCTACCCCGGCGCTAGGCTAGAACTTGTCGAAGCGCCAGGCCTCGTAGTCGTCGATGCCGAGGACGCCGGTGCTGCCGGCGGCATCGGTCAGGATGCCGAGGCGCAGCTTGTTGATCTGGGCGGCGTGGTTGTCGATTCCCGTCTCGCGACCGATCAGCTCACCGTCGATCCACAGCTCGAGGGAGCCCTTGGCGAGGCCCGGCAGCCAGCCGTGGCGGAGCCTCACTTCGACCAGGTGCGGCGCGTTGCTGATCGGCGTCTCGATGCGCGCCGCACTGCCGCCGCTGCGCCACGCCGTGGCGGTGACCGTGAAGTCCTGGCCGTCGTGACCCAGCCAAATGCGCACCGGCCCACACGAGCCGCTGGGCTGGCAGGCGGTCGCGATACGCACCGACGTGTCGGGGTCGAGGCTGACGGCGGTTGGATCCATCCAGAAGCGAAAGGCGAAACCGGGTGGATCGTCGCTCTCTACCAGCGGCACGAGCTTCTCGAGGTAGCTCGAGGTGCCCTGGGCCACCAGGCCGAAGTCGAGGTCGAGCCGGTCGCCAGGGCCGGGGAGCGTTTGCGGCGAGGTGCCTTGAGCCACCGAGTTGACCGGCACCCACGCACCGCCGAGTCCGCCGTCGAACGACTCGGTGCTGAGTCGCTCCGTCGGATCGACGACATCGTCACTGCGCAGGGTCGTCACGTTCTGAATGATCATTTCGTACTGCCCGGGCCCAGGTACTTTGGTCCGCAGGATTCGGTGCGTCTCGGTGCCGTTTTGCGGGTGGATGGCGGCGGGCAGGTTGGCGACGCTGACGTCGTTGACAAACAGCTCCAGACCCCCGATCGGCGGGGAGACGATGGTGCTGGTCCAGCGACGAATCTGCAGACGGTTGACCCCGGTTTCGAGCTCGAAGCCCGGCGAGGCCTGGAGTGAGCTGGCGCTCGCCAGCTGGACTTTCCAGCCGGTGAAGAACGCGTCGGCGAACCAGGTGGCTTGGATCTCGCCGACGAGGCTGCCGCTGTCCAAGATCTGAAAGAAGGTGATGCCGTTGGTGCCCAAACCCTGCTCCGGCGGCTCGCGCACCTCGACATCGAGGTGCGTCGTGCTGGTGGTCGTGCCGTTGCCGCTGGTGCCGTTGCCGTCGAGCACGGCTTCCAGCGTCGGCCCGTCCTCGTCTTCGGGCCCGAAGACGAACGCATCACCAAACAAACCGTTGATGATCTCGAGATCCCGCCCGGGATCGTGCACCGTCCAGCTCTGCCAGTGCGGAGGAAGGCCGGTCGTGTCTCCCAGCACTACGGCTTGGTCCTCGGGCGAGACCGCGCCGGCGACGATGCGAATCCGTAGGACCGCGGGCTCGGGAGGAGTCAGGGTGAGGATGATGACGTCGGCACCGGCGTCGACAAACCCGTCTCCGGGCTCATAGACAGCCCCCTCGGAGGTAAAAGCCAGCTGGCCGTGAAACGGGCCGTGAGAAGCTTGGATGACGGTTTGTGAAGCCAGGCCGAGAGGGATCGAGTCGGTGCCGGGCGGCACGATCAGGGTCTGCTCGGCTGGGCTGGCGATGGCGGAAGGCGCAATGGCCAAGAAGATGGCCGCCAAGAGGGTTCGGTGGAGCGTGGCTGTCGGTCTATCGTTGAGTCTCATGGTGGTGGGTTCTCCAGTGGATGATGAATGGCTCTGATCCATGAGGCGTAGAGCGATCCGAATCGTGCTCGGCGAATTATCAGTTGAATTCTTGTGAGAGAAGCAATGGCGACACCCGAGATGACCCCTGAGCGTTGGCGGCAGGTGCAGTGGCTGTTCGACGAGGTCTTGTCTCGCGAGGTGGCCGAGCGCCCTGCCTTTCTCGAGCAAGCGACGGCGGACGATCCCGAGCTGCGCCGGGAGGTCGACTCCCTGATCGCTTCGCTGCAGACGATGAGTCGCTTCATCGAAGAGCCGGCTTTCGATATCCGCTCCGCCGCGGGGCTCGAGCCGGCGCAGGTCGAGCCGTTGACGGTCGGGGCTCGCGTCGGGGCCTACCGCGTCGAGCAGCTGTTGGGCTCCGGCGGAGTCGGCCGAGTCTACCTCGCGGCGCGCGCCGATCGGGCGTTCGAGAAAAAGGTCGCGATCAAGGTCATCAAGCGCGGCATGGACACCGAGGATCTCGTCCGCCGATTCGTCGGCGAGCGGCAGATCCTGGCCCAGCTCGACCATCCCAACATCGCCAAACTGCTCGACGGCGGCGCTACCGAAGACGGCCGGCCGTTCCTGGTCATGGAGTCGGTGGACGGCGATCCGATCGATCGCTGGTGCCATGAGCGGGCGTTGGGGGTAACGGAGCGGCTCGAGCTCTTTCTGGCGGTGTGCGACGCTGTGCAGTTCGCCCACCGCAATCTGGTCATCCACCGCGATCTCAAGCCGGGCAATATCCTGGTCAATCGCTCGGGCGAGCCCAAGCTGCTCGACTTCGGCATCGCCAAACTGCTCGATCCCCAATCCTTTCCAGAGACGGTACCCCCCACCCTGCCCGAGGCCCGGGCGATGACCCCGCAATACGCCAGCCCCGAGCAGGTGACCGGCGGGGCGGTCACCACCGGCACCGACGTTTACGCCCTCGGGGTGGTGCTGTACGAGCTGCTCACCGGATGTCGACCCTACGAGATCGCCGACATCACGCCGGCCGCGATCGAGCAGGCGGTGTGTCGCACCGAGCCGCGGCGGGCCTCCCAGGTCGCTCGTGAGACCGTGACGCGCTCCGAGCAGAGCCCCTACGGCGGGGTCGACGGCCAGCACATCGAGCGGCTCTTGGCCGGCGACCTGGACAACATCCTGCAGATGGCGCTCGAAAAAGAGCCGGGGCGTCGCTATCCGACGGTCGAGAAGCTCGCCGCCGACCTGCGGCGCCATCTCGAGGGGCTGCCGGTCACCGCGCGCAAAGACACCTTCTTCTACCGGTCGACGAAATTCGTTCGCCGGCATCGGCTCGCGGTGGCCAGCGCGGCGACGGTGGCCGTCCTGCTGGTGGCGTTTCTCGCCGCCCTGCTCTTCCAGAACGTGCAGATCAGCCGCCAGCGCGATCGTGCCGAGCTGGTCTCGAGCCTCTTGACCGATCTCTTCGAAGTTTCGGAGCCGTCTCGCCAGCGCGGCAACGCGGTGACGGCACGCTCGCTGCTGGACAAAGGCGCGCGGGACATCAACGCGCGGCTGCGCGGGGATCCGAGCCTGCTCGGCGAGCTGCTCGGCACCATCGGCGCCACCTACAGCAAGCTCGGTCTCTACGGCGACGCCCAACCCCTGCTCGAACGCTCGATGAGCCTAGCCGAAGCGCAGTCTCGTCCCGGCGCCCGGGCGGTGGCCGACGCCGGCCAGCGGCTGGCGGATCTCCACTTCGCCCTCGACGACTATCAGACCGCGGAGCGCTTGACCCAAGACGCTCTGCGTTCGCGCCAGAAACGGCTGGGCGAGGCCGACGTCGCCACCCTCGAGAGCCTGTTCCGGCTGGCGCAGATCCAGCACAGCCTCGGTAACCCGTTACGGGCCGACGAGCTCTTCGCTCGCGTCGAGCAGCTGGCGCGGGCGGAAGGGCACGACGAGCTGCTGATCGAGATCCTCTTCCGCCACGGCCTGCTGGCACGCCACCGCGAAGACGCTTCCGCGGTGCACTTGCTCAACGAGGCGCTGACTCTCGCCGAAGCGTTCTGGGGTCCTGATCATCCCCAGGTCGCCCTGATCATCGCTCAGCTCGCCGAGCTCGAAAGGAGAAACGACACCGACCGCGCCGAGGCGCTGGTGCGCCGCGCCCTGGAGATTCAGCGCAAGGTCTACCGCGAGCCCCATCCCGATCTGGCGTCGACGCTCAACAACAAAGCCATCCTAGAGCTCGACCGAGGGCACCTCGACGCCGCCGAAGCCGGCTTTCGCGAAGCTCTGGAGATCCAGCGTGCGACCCACGATGGCGAGAGCGCTCTCGAAGCGATGGTCCTCAACAACCTGGCCAGCGTGACGCGCGGTCGCGGTGACTTCGAGACCGCCGTGCAGCAGCTCCAGGAATCCCTCGCCATGCACCAGCGGGTCTTTGGCCCAGACCACGAAGAGACCGCCAACGTGCTCAACAACCTCAACTTCGTGCTGCAGAAGACCGGCCGATTCGACGAAGCCGAGGCCCTGCTGAGGCAGTCCCTGGCCATCTTGACGCAAACCTACGGTGAGGAGCACACGCGGGTCGCCATCGTCTACAACAATCTCGGGCAGGTCGCTCAAAAGCGCGGCGACCTCGAGTCGGCTCGCGAGCTCTTCGAGCGGGCGGCGAGTCTTTTCCGGTCGCTCGCCCCGCGCGACCGCGATCTGCCGGGCATCCTGCAGAATCTCGCCACCCTCGCCGACCGTCGCGGCGACGGCGATCAGGCGCGAGCCCTCTACCTGGAGGCCTACGACATCTTCGTCGCCACTGGTCTCGAAGAGACGCTCGAGGCCGCCGTCTTGTACAACAACCTCGCGGTGAGTGAGATCTTCGCCGACCGTTCCGCGGCCGCCGAGCCCTGGGCTCGCCGAGCCGCCGCCATCTACGAGCGTCTTCAGGAGCCCGGCAGCCGCGATCGCCTGCGCGCCCAGCTACTCCTCGCCGGCACCCTGAGACGCCAGCAGCGCTACCCCGAAGCCGAAACCCTGCTGCAGCAAAACCTCGCCGCCTGCCAAGCCCACTGGAGCGAAGCGACCGCCTGCGACCGCCACGTCAGGGCGCTCGACAAGCTGTACGAGGAGTGGCAGCCGGCGTCGAATTGAAGGCGAGTTGCGCGCTGCGATGGTCGGCTAGTGGATGATCGAGAGAGGGCCGGAGTGTCTCCGAGCACTAGGGGTGCTTGGTACCGTGGAGATCCCTTCTCGAAGACACTTCACCTTCATCTGCAGAAAGTCTGCTCGATCTTTGCGAAGTTGTTGATGTAGGTGCCAAGGTTTGACTGGGCCGTCGCCGGTTCCCGGTTTTACAACAGAATAGGAGACAGTGAGGCTGTCAATATGGGAGGGTTTTCGATGGCAGTTTATGATCCAGTGGCAGAAGTTGAAGAGCTCAAGAGTGAGATCGAGCGGCTTCGGGGAGAGCTGACAACGAGAAATCGCCGACAGAAACAGCTCGCCTACGGTGCGATAGGTGTCGGTGGTCAGTTGCTCTTGGGTAGAGACTTGGTCTCGAGCTTCCGAGCCTGGCTCGAGGCCAAGAGTCTGCGCAATCCGTTACCGAGCGACGAAACCTCGGCTGTCTTCGCCGCCATCGTTCGACGAGGTTTCAGGGTCGGTATGTTCGCCATTGTGTTAGCTGTTGTACCTGCTGCGACGACCAGCGGCTTCCTCTACTGGCAGAGCTTGATCATGAAGGAGCAAAACACAGCAATCCGACGCCAACTCGACCTGCAACAGCAGGAAATTGAGCGGCAGACCCGCGATACGCGGGTCGCGCGGCGAGCCCGACTACTAGAGACGTTTTATGACGAGGACTGCAGGGATGTTGAGGCGGATCGCCACGAGGCGGCATCGAGACTTCCGACAAGCAGTAGAATCTGTCGGCCGCGCGCCAATGCTCGGGCGCGCCAGGAAGCCGCAATAGCCTACTCGAGACTCGAGCTGAGCGTTAGCAGGCCCCCTAGCCTGGCCAATGCGGATTTGGCTATGTTGGATTTCTTCCAGGCGGGTTTCAACGAATCCGATCTCAGAGCCGCTAGCTTCCACGCGGGGAACCTCCGTGAAGCAGGTCTCGCAATGGCCGACCTTAGTGGCGCGGACCTCAGTCTCGCCAACCTCAACTGGGCAGACCTTAGAGAGGCGAACCTGGCCGGGGCGGACCTCAAAGGGGCGAGTCTGATGGTTGCGATCCTTCTCGACGCTAACCTCGCGACAGCGGATCTCAGTGGTGCGATCTTGGGCGGCGCGGATCTTCGGGGCGCGAGTTTTCGTGCGGCGAAGCTCGCAGGGGCCGACCTCGCTGGAGCCAACCTCCTTGGGGCCCGAAACCTCACTCAGGAGCAAGTCAACTCTGCCGAGGGGGACTCTGAAACCCGCCTACCTGTAGAGCTTGCGGTGCCTGGCCGCTGGAAAGCAGGTAGTCGGTAAGTACCTGTGCTGTAGCGCTTTTAAATGACGCCGAGTGGATGTTTCGCCGCGCCGCACTCGATCGGTAAACGTGTACTCATTTGGCGGCATTGCCTGCAATCTCTAGTGTCGGGCCTTGGGCGTTAACGGTCTACATCGAGAACGAAATGAACTGGGGGAAGGGTCTACCTGGTGTTTCTTGGAGAAGCCCGTGAAGCTAAGCCAGGACCCAAGGCTCCTGGTCCGTCCCGAGCCTGATCAAATCTTCGGTGGTTTCCGTGTTATCGGTTAGGAGCGGAGCCGAAGTCTGCAGTAGCGTGTCCGCCGCGTCCGCTAAGGTGTCGATGACCAAGCTTGCCTCAGTTTAGACGATACCGCTGCCATGTCCGTGTCCTGGAGGCAGAGACTTCTTGGTCTTCTCGGCGGTACTGTGGTTTGTAGATGGGGTAGCATGTGGACCTCTAGTTGCTGAGTTGGTCTGTTGGAGCCATCACAAGTACCTCTCAGGATCGTGCTTTCAAGGCCAGGTGCTGTTAGGCGGTCTATTGCTATCCGATAGAAGGGTTCCTGTGCATTGCCGCCGTACCAACCCAGGTATCAAGAATAATGTTCACGGAGGCTTGAGATGTCAGCAGAGATTCTTCGGACCAGGTTGCTCAGGAATGGTGAAGAGGTTGGCCACATTGAGTATGTTCGTGTCGAAGGTTCTTTCAAACTTATGAAAGTTATAG
>JBCCEE010000396.1:0-8359 GCA_039030415.1 Acidobacteriota bacterium | reverse complement strand
GTTTACGTCATCTCTCTTTGGAGGCCCGCCGGCTGCGAGGGCGCGCCGAGCTCGAGCTCGGCGAGGAGCGGCAGCGTCGCGGCATCCTCTATGTGCGTTTCTACGGTATTCCTGTGGGACTCGAGATCCAAGACAAGGAGCGTGACTGGAAGCTGATCCGCCCGAAGCGGTGGTTCGAGCGTAGGGTCGCGAGCGAATGGCAAAATGAGCCGGCGGACGAGGCGAGCGAAGAGCTGGGGGTGGAGCAGGCTACGATCTCGATCGAGCCCGCGAACGACGAGCCCGCGAACGATGAGCCTTCAGGCAGTGAGCCAACAGACAGTGAGCCAGCGAACGGTGAGCCTGCGGGCGGTGAATCACCCGGAGAGACTTTATCGGCCGAGGAAGCCGCGGGAGGCGCAGCATCTGGCGATGCGATTTAGCAGCAGCGCCGTTGGCCTCTTCCTACTCCTGGCGATTCCCAGCCTGCTGTTTGCCGACGGTACCCAGACCGGGGTAATCACCGGCATCGTTCGCGATCCCGACGGCATAGCGCTGCCGGGAGTGACCGTACGGCTCGCCGGGCCGCAGATTCAGCGCCGAGCGCTCAGCGACGCCGACGGCCGCTTCCGCTTCTTGGCCCTGACGGTGGGAGGCTACCGCGTGACGGCCGATCTGCTCGGCCTGACCGCAGCGAGCGAGGCCGTGGTCTACTTGGATCGCACCACCGCCCTCGAACTGGTGCTCGACGAAGGCGCCGAAGACGTCGCGCTGCCCGATGCCGAGGAGTGGATTCAGGTGGTGGGGGAGGCGCCGGTCATCGATCGTTTCGAGACCTCGGTAGGTGCCAACGTGCGCTTCGAGCTGCTCGACGAGCTGCCGGTGCAGCGCTTCTATCAGAGCGTCGCCGTCCTCCTGCCGGGGGTAGCGGGCGGTGACGACGGCAATCCCAACACCTCCGGCGCCCTGCGCAGCAGCAACCTCTTCCTGATCGATGGTGTCGACACCACTGACGCCACCACCGGTCTGTTCGGCCTCAACCTCAACTTCGAGACCGTACAGGAAGTGGCGGTCACCACCGCCGCCGCGCCGGTCGCCTATGGCCGGGCGTCGGGGGCCGTGATCAACGTCGTGACGCGCTCGGGCGACAACCAGTTCCGCGGCCGAGCGCGCTGGCTGGCGACCAACAACGCCTGGAACGAAGACTACGATTATCCGGCTCCCCAGGTCTTCCACCTCGCCTCGCAGCTCGAGGCCATCGCCAGCGCGCCCGACCGGCTCGATTCGATCCTGGCGCTTCACCTCGGTGGCCCGGTGGTGGCGGATCGCGTGTGGTTCTTCGGCGGTTTTGAAAACGACAGTCGCTCCTTCCAGCGCCCGACCCTCTCGGGCCCCACCTGGGATGACGATTCGCGCGTCGAGAGCACCGCCTTCAAGCTCACCGCGAGTCTCGACGAGCGCCACACCGTAGTGCTGCAGCACGCCGCCGACGACGCCCGCATCGCTGCTTTCCAGCCGTTCGATCGCGAGCCGCTCGAGAACCGCCTGGCGGAAACCCCCGCCGATCTCGACAATGCCGACGTCGAGCGCATTCCGGGCGACATCTTCGCCTTGGAAGAGCAGGCGCAAGACGGCAGCTTCAGCAAGCTGCAGTGGAACGCCGCCTTCACCCAAGATCTGTCCCTGGCCGTATCGCTAGCGGAGCAGGAGCGCACCCTCGACCGGCGGCCGATCAACTCCCAGGGCATCACCGCCGACGCGCCGCACGCCGGCATCATCTTCATCCCGACCGAGGATCCCGAGAACCCGGAGCAGCGTTTCGTTCTGTTCAACGGCGTCACTCAGCAGGGCACCTCGCGCCGCCCCCGCACCCAGGGCAACTTGAGGGTCGACGCCTTCCTGCAGACCGGGGGTCTCAACCACGAGCTCGAATTCGGCGTCGACTTTCAGCGCACCGATTCCGAGATCGGCCTCAACTTCGCCGGCGCCCCCGGCGTCGACCGTTTCAGTCAGCGTGAGGTCGCCGGCCAGCTCTTCGTCGACGCCGACTTCTCGCCGCCCTGCGTGCTGCTCGGGCAGTGCATCCCGTTCAATCCCTTCAATGGCACCTTTCAGCCGTTCGCAGTGTTCAACTTCTGGCGCCGGCCGAGTCGCCAGACCGATGAAGAGGCCGTCGCAATCTACGCCTCCGACACCCTCAGCAACGAGCGCTGGCTGGTGCGAGCCGGGCTGCGATTCGAGAGCGTGACCGGCGACAATCCGGCCGGCGAGCGGCTGGTCGACGACGACGTGCTGGCGCCGCGCTTGAGCGTTTCCTACGATGTCGGGGGGAGGGGAGAGATCATCCTGTCAGCGAGCTGGGGGCGCTACTTCGAGCCTTTCCTGCAGCAGTACCTGGACGCCTACAATCGCGTCGAGCCATTCACCGGCTACACCCAATACGTCCGGCGCAGCGTGCCGGGACGGGACTGCGGCAGCGAAGACCCGGCCGACCTGGCCTCGCCGTGCTGGCGGCTCGAGGACGCCCTGGGCTTCCTGCCGGTGCTTTCGGCGCCGCCCAACGAAAACCTGGAGCGCAGCCGGGTCGACGAGCTGGTCCTCGGCTATGAGCAGCAGCTGACGCCGCTCACCGGCATCAGCCTGCACCTAGTCGACCGCAGCTGGGGCAACCTGTGGGACGACGTCTTCTTCCTCGTCGGCCCGGATCAAATCGGCGCCGAGGTGCGCAACCTGGACCTCGCCCGGCGTGAGTACCGTGCGGTTCAGCTGCTGTTCCAGAAGCGCTTCGCCGATCGCTGGCAGCTGTGGGCTTCCTACACCTGGAGCGAGGCCGAAGGCAACTTCTTCTCGGACGACGGCCGCGACACCTTCGCCAACTTCTTCGACGTCACCGAATTCAATCTCGTCAACCGCTTCGGTCCGGCGCCCTACGATCGTCCCCACCAGCTCAACGTCTTCGGTCACTATCAAGTCCCCTGGGAGCGCAGCGTGCTGTCGCTGGGAACGGTGCTGCGCTATCGCGACGGCGTGCCGTTCCAGAGCGAGTTTCAGGACGAGCTCGGCGTCCTCTTTCTGACGCCCCGCGGCTCCGAACGCTTGTCCGGCGAGCTGCAGTGGGACCTCGCGGCCTCCTTCGGCTGGCGCCTCGGCGAAAGCGCCGTACTCGAGCTCGAAGCCGAAGTCTTCAACCTCACCGGCGAGCGCCGTCAGCTCGGCGCCGAGAGCCGGATCAACGGCGGCCTGCAGGGCTTGCCCCGTACACTGGAAGACCTGCAGGCGCCGCGTAGCTATCGTCTATCGCTGGGTTTGAGCTTCTGAGCGCTGGAGCCCGCGCGTCAGTTCGGGCCGAATTCGCGGTGGAACTGATAGGGCCCCGTGGGTAGGTTGTCGAGGGTTACGGTCTCCGGGTCGTGCGGGCTCAGGGCCATCTCACCAGGGCCGACGTTGGTCGCCTCGAGGGTCCTCAGACTGAGGTTCAGAGTGGCCTGGCCCTGAGTGATGCCGTTGCGGAATGGGCGGTGGTTGCCGCCCACCGAGCGCAGCCAGGGATAGAGCACGTGAACCTCGCGGCCGGTGGCGCTACGCGGCTGCTGAAAGTAGACCATGCCGTAGGTTGGGGCCGTTGAGGTGTGGTTGTTCTTCTCCATCAGCGTGACGCGCACTCCCTGCCAGCCGACGAAGTGAATGGGCTGCAGGGTACGGATCCCGTTCCACATCGCGGAGATGGCAGGGCGGATGTTGCCGGTATTCACGACGTCTCTCAGGAAATCCTGATTGGTGGTCGTCATACCGTAGATCGTGCCGCTCGGTCCGGCCCAATTCGCCTCCAGGAAAGTGCGTACGGCGCCCTGGGGCCCTTCGCCGACGGCGTTGGTGGGAATCTCGGCAGCGCGGGCGAAGAGGATGCTGCGGTTGACGTTCTTCCAGTGATTCTCGGACGACCGCATGCCGGCCATCGCCACGTAGGGACCGACGTAGCCGCTGAACGGTTCGTTTGAGCCGCGATCATGAAAGCTCTTGGGGCGCTGCGGGGCAGCGGCCAGCGAGTGTATGGCGAAGGTCGCCCGCAGCCAGCGGCGAGCCAGCACGCGCAGGCTGTTGTTGCCCACTTTCCAAGCCTGATAGTGCACGGTCATCACCGAGATGATGTTGGCGAACTGGTAGTTACCGGAGCCGAGCTCCTGGCCACCGTAATACCACAAGCCGCCGCGCTCGCCGAGCTCCCCCCGCAGGTAGAGATCCCACCAGCTGTTCATGTTCCAGCCTTTGTTGCCGGAGCGAACTGGCTCATCGACGTAGGCGATGGCGGCTGCGATCACCGGCAGGTTGTAGCTGCCGCCGCCACCGACGGAGCCGAGAAAGCTATGGTCGACGAAGCCGTCCCAATCGCAGGTGAAGTTCTTGTTGTCCAGTGCCAGGTAGAGCTCGTCGATCAGTACGCCGGGCTTGGCGTCGCAGTCGGCCGCGGCGGCGCTGCCGGGTACTGTAGCGGCGGCGAGCAAGAGCATCAGGGTGGCCAGCCAGGGAGCGCGTGGCGTGGATGCGGAAAAGAAAACGGTCATTGCAACAGTCTCCTATAGTGGTTCTCTCGAGCGTTCGCGACCGAACGTCGGCCGCGAGTGAATGCTCGAGAGCAACAACCGTTCCAAGGCTGAAGCGGCTGTCAGCTGTGCTGCCCGGCAGTGCTGAGACCGTGGTATCGCTGGCCGGAAGGCCGGTACGAGAGGTCTGAGAACGAGGGATGAGCCTCGCACAAGCTGTGTGGATGGGAGGGCGCCCCGGCGTCCGACTCTGGAGCCGCGACTGGCGCAGCTTCTGAGCCGGGTGGCTCAATCCTGGAGCTACAGATCCGAGCGGCAATAGCACCGCTGGCTCGAATCGGACGGCGCGGATTCCCGCTTGAGGTACAATCCGACGGGTCGTTTTGTATTAGAAGAATATCGTTTGCCGAGTCGTCTCCCGAGCCTCGTGATCGTGCCGTGCAACTTATCGACAGGGATTGAGATTCAGCGATGAATCTCGACGCGAGCAGCCAGTCCACCGCGTCCGACTTCAAGCTCGGTGATTGGTGGGTCCGCCCGCAGCGCAACGAGCTGGAGCGCGGCGAGGAGACGGCCCACGTCGAAGCCCGCTCGATGGAGGTTCTCGTGTGCCTGGCGCGTCACGCGCCGGGCGTCGTCGGCAAGGAGCGGCTGGTGGAGGAGGTGTGGACCGACTCGCCCTACATCGGCGACGACGCCATCAGCCATGCGATCTGGGAGCTGCGCAAGGCCTTGGGGGATTCGGCCCGCAAGCCCACGTACATCCAGACGGTGCCGCGCAAGGGGTATCGACTGCTGGCGGAAATCCTGCGCCCGCAGGGGGCGCCACTGCCCATGGAGGGGGTGCGGATCGAGCATTACGATCTCGGCGAAGAGCTGGGTCGCGGCTCGATGGGCGTGGTCTACCGGGCGACGGATCGCCGGTTGGGTCGCACGGTGGCGATCAAGTTTCTCGCCGCGGAGCTGACGCGGGACGTGAAGGCGTGCCAGCGCTTCGAGCGCGAGGCGCGGCTAGCGGCGTCGCTCGACCATCCCAACCTGGGGACCGTGCACGAGGTGGGGGAGACCTCCCAGGGCCACCGCTATCTGGTGAGCGCCTACTACAGCGGCGGTAGTTTGAAAGACCGCCTGGCGGCCGGGCCGATCGAGCTCGAGCAGGCGCTCGGCTGGGTGCGTCAGCTCGTCGCTGGCTTGGGCGCCGCCCACCGTCGCGACATCGTCCACCGCGACATCAAGCCCGCCAACCTCTTGCTCGATGAGCATGGCACCCTCAAGATCTGCGACTTCGGCATCGCCAAGCTCCTCGGCGCCACCGACCTCACCCGCACCGGGGCTCCTCTCGGGACCCCGGCCTACAAATCGCCCGAGCAGACCCAGAACGAGCCTGTCGACCATCGGACCGATCTATGGTCAGCCGCCGTAGTGCTCTTTGAGTTGTTGACGGGATGTCGTCCCTTCGATGGCGGCTACGAGCATGCCGTCGTGCACTCGATCGTGTCGCGCGAGCCTCGGTCATTGGAGGGTGCGCTTGGAGGGAAGGTGCCGGCGGGATTGCGTCGATTTATGGGGCGGGCGTTGGCGAAGGATCCGTCGGAGCGGTATCAGAATGCGGGGGAGATGCTGGCGGGGTTGGATGGGGTTGGCGCGGAGGATGTAACACGACCCTGGCGCCCGCATCGACGAGCTCGAGTCGGAATGCTGGTACTTGTCGCTGCCTTGGCTCTAACGGGATGGAAGCTGAGTCTCGACACGCAGACTGAGAATGTGCTTCCCGAAGAGTCCTCCGAATCGGAATCGAGTATCAGATCTTCAGCCTCGGAATCGCCAGTTCTCAGCGGCTCCGATTTGTTACAGCTTGGCCATGACCAATGGCCCCGAGGCAATCATCCCGAAAACTTGCGCACCGTCAGAGGTCATTTTGAACAGGCGGTGATTCTGGAGCCGGATTCCCTAGAAGCCAAAGCCAGTTTGGCGGCTTTTCTCGCAGATAGCTATGCTCTAGATCGCAGCCAAACCAACCACCAAGAGCGCGCACGAGCTCTGGTGGATGAGGTGCTTGCGATTGACAGCAAAATGCCGCTGGCTTTGGCTGCAGATGCTTGGTTACTCGCTTTCGACGACGAAATAGAGCGGGCAGAAGAGCTCTTACTCGAGGCTGTCGAACTGCAGGGAGAGTGTTTAAAGGGCGGAAAATGCGATCTTGCCTACATATGGCTAGCCGATACCCTCTGGGCAAAGGGGAAGGCAGATGAAGCATTTGAGATGTTGGATCCAGCTCGACATCAGGGGGCAAAACATATCCGCTGTCGCATTAGAAGAGCACATCTTTTCGCACGCCAAGAAAAATTGGATGAAGCAGAAAACGAATACAACATTGTCCTCAGGATGGACCCTGCACAGACGACTGCGCTAACTGAGTTGGCCAATCTCTACATTAAAACAGATCGCAAGGACAAGGCGCTTCGCAGGCTAATCAAGTTGACTCAGGAGACCGAGGATCCAGTTGCCTGGAACAATCTTGGGAACGCGTACTACATGAAATTGATGTGGAAGGATGCAGTTCGGGTCTATCAGAGGTCGCATGAGCTTTATAGGGCTGCCGGTAGAAGTGTTGCGACGCCGCTGGTGAATGCAGGGGATGCACTTGTGGAATCAGGCAAGGCTGAGATGGCTTCAGTTTGGTATGAAGAGGCGATCGGCGTATTCCAGTCGATAGAAGTAATGGGAATTCGCGAGGAAGCTCAATACGCTGTTTGTTTAGCCAAAGTCGGTCGATTCCGTGAGGCAACTTCGACGTATAACCGACTGCTTGCCGACGATGATCGACTGCAGGTCTCTGAGACCAATGTCTTCGAGCTGATGCCGTACGAAGCCAGGATTCACGCACTGATGAAGAACGATGAACGGCTCTTCGAACTAGCGCGCACGTGGCAGGAGGGCGGCGGTCAGCCTTATGACTTCCTGAACGATGCTGCTTTTATACGTCTCCGTGAAAACCGCGAGTACAAGCTGATTTTGGAGCCGGATATCGAACCGCCCATGTAGAAGGTGCCTGGCGGTTGGCGTTCAACCGCTGGGTGGCCGGTTTAGAGTGTTTGGAACAGCGGATTCAGGATCGGGTTGTGGCCCCGTACCGTCGGGATCGCCACTCAGGTCGCCTGGGCTGATCCCTGAGCCCGAGCGAATCAAAGGTCGTCGGCCTTGACGTGGTTGTCTCTCGCGAAGCTCTCGGAAACTGCTACGAGGCTCATACACCGGGCGTAGTGAGAAGCGAAGCTCCTCCTCGAGTCTCTGGATATCCGAAGCGACAGCAAACTCGCCGAAGGGTGAGCCTGGGGTGTCTCCAGCGAAGATCATTCCGACCGCATAGTAGGCGCGGTTCATATTTCGATGTTCATAGTCTAGATGCTCATCACGGCGTTCGTTGGCAACCTGCAGTATTCTGAACAGGAGGTCATCCTCATTGAGCGTACTGTTCAGTAGCTGCCGGAACCAGGCACTCTGGTCCTCTCCAAGATTGACGCCTTGCGCTTGTAGCGCCCTTACGAACCAGGGACGCAAGCGGCTACCGCAGCTGCCTTCGTCATAAAACCCAGTGAGCTGCTCTTCGATGCACGTGACAATAGAGAGTGGGTCCTCGAATTTGATTTCCCTGCATTTTCCCTGGAGAATTCTACAGATGTCCCTGCATTGTCTGGCGCCGGCCTCAATATCGCAATACAAGTCATACCAACCTTCGACCTCTGTTTTTACGCGCTCAGCTCCCGGCCCCGCCTGCGCCATCGCCCTCGGGCGACGGAGCGGGGGAGGCAGACGCCTGCGGATCGAGGATCCGGCGC
>JBCCEE010000395.1:0-8385 GCA_039030415.1 Acidobacteriota bacterium | reverse complement strand
CCTGGTTCGAAGAGTGCACCAAGGAGACGCTGCTCGAGCGCTGGCGGGCGCTGAGGGAAGAGCAGGGCCTGCGCATTCAGGAGCAGGAGAAGGTGCTCGATATTCAGGGGGCGAGCGGCGACTTTCGGGTCAAGTCCGACGTCGGCGAATATCGGGCCCGGCGCGTCTTGCTGTGCCTCGGCAAGGCCGGCAACCCGCGCAAGCTCGGCGTCCCGGGGGAGAAGGACTACGCCGACAAGGTGCACCACCGGCTGCTCGACCCCGACGATTTCGACAACGAAGACGTGATCATCGTCGGCGCGGGCGATGTCGCCTGCGAGGCGGCGATCGCTCTGGCGAGCAAGGGCACCAACCGGGTGACGATGTCGGCGATCGACAAAGAGCTCACCTTCCCCAAGAAACGCAATATCGACGCCGTGCGTGCCCTCGAAGCGGATGGCAAGCTGGAGATCCTGCTCGACTCCTCGGTGAAGTCGATCGCGGAGGACAGCGTCGAGGTCGAGATTGCGGGCAGCGAGCGACGGACGATTCCCAACAGCGTCGTGTTCGAGATGATCGGTGCCGAGCTACCGCTACCGTTCCTGAAGCGCGTCGGCATCCGGCTGGAGGGCAGCTGGCACTGGAAGAAATGGGCGACTCTGTTCGCTTCCTTTATCTTCGTGTACTCGCTGTATGCGCTGAAGAGCTACGGCAAGGGAATCGTCGCCTGGCCGTTTCAAGACCTCATCTCGCCGGAAGCCTACGACAGCGGTCTCGGAGCGCTGTTCAACATCTTTTTCGCGCCGTTCGCCTGGTTCTTCACCGCCGAGTCCTTGGTCGACATCCGCTCGGATCGCGGCTATCAGCAGGGGTATCTCTACAGCCTGCTCTACACCGTCGTGATGGTGGTCTTTGGCTATGAGGCGCTGATTCGCTGGCGCAAGAAGGCCAAACACAAGCAGTATCAGACTTGGCGATTCATCAGCCTGTTGAGCTTTCAGGTCATCTTCTTCCTGATCGTCAACATCGTGGCGGTGCAGGCGCTGACGGTCAAATACGCCTGGCGGGCCTGGGGGCTCTATCAACCGTTCCCGCTGTTCTTCAACACGTTTTTCTGGTGGTATCCGAGTGACCCGCGCTGGATCGTTTACTTCTTTGTCGGCTCTGGCGTCTTCGGCACCTTGATCGCGATCCCGATCCTGGCGCGCAACCACGGCAAGCGCTTCTGCACCTGGATCTGCGGCTGCGGTGGCCTGGCTGAGACGCTAGGCGACCGCTGGCGTCACCTTTCGCCCAAGGGCGACCGCTCGCGCGCCTGGGAGTTTCAGGCGGTGCTGGTGCTGCTCGCCAGCACGATCGTCGGCGTGGTGGTGGTCGGCATGTTCCAGACCGACGGCAACAACGGCTGGTGGCGCACCTACAACTACCTGGTGGACTTTTGGCTGGTGGCGGTGATTCCAATCACCCTCTACCCGTTCTTCGGCGGCAAGGTCTGGTGCCGCTACTGGTGCCCGCTGGCGTCGTACAACCAGCTGCTGTCGAAGTGGTACGGCCGGCTCAAGATCGTCTCCAACGACAAGTGCATCACCTGCACCGAGTGCTCGAAGTACTGCCAGGTCGGCGTCGACGTGATGGCCTACGCCAAGAACCAGCAGCCGTTCGACAACTCGAACTCGGCGTGCATCCACTGCGGCATCTGCATCGACGTCTGTCCGATGGACGTGCTGTCCTTCGAGGTCTCGGACGGTCGCGCCACCGCCTTGATCGCCGAGGGCAAGTCGTCCGGCCTGCCGTCGGCGCCGTCCGCCGCCGGCCTGGTGAGCGCTCCGGGGCTGGCGACTACAAGTCTTACCAGCGCAACCCTGGTCACGATCAACCGGCCGGACGGCACACGACTCTCTTGACCTACGTCTCTTAGGCTGAGCCAGCGCTCAGCCTACGGGCAGGTGAAGACGCAGGTGCGATAGTCCTGGACACAGTCGGCGATGCAGTTGAAATTACCGGATGGGCAGTTGGCGATACAGCACTGGCGCTCGGCCCAGCAGTCCGCGCACGGGTCGGGCGTACAGGAGCGACCCAACTGGCTCAGCGCGATGTCGATGGGCTGCTGGAAGAGACCTGCCAAGCTCTCCAAAGTCGCATCCCCGGCGGGTGTGGCCTCAGAGGCCTCCGCGACGTTCTCGACCGCCGCAGGCTCGACAGAGCTCGGCGCCTCCGACTCTTCCGCCCAGGCGGGTAGAGCGAGCAGGCTGCAGCAGATTGCCAGGATGATCCAACGTGCGTGCTTCATGGTGTTCTCCTTTGGCTTCGGATGTTGGGCAACATCCGTTCTTTCGGGTGCATTAGACACCCAGGTTTGAGGGCCGAGCAGCCAGCGTCGCTCGCGGCAGTTGACTCGCGACAGACGTTGGTAGGACCCTAGGACAGCGGCAGTGGAGGCAGAGACAGTGTATAGGAAGAACGCTCATTGGGCCACGCTGGTATGACTCGCTCATGATCACGCGTTGAGTACGATCCGAGGAGCCTGACCTTCCCTGGCTTCAGAAATCGAGACGCAACGGCTCGCAGCTCAGTGCGGTCGCCAGCGCTCGCTTGAGCGTCGGGTAAATGCTGCTACCGGTGATGCAGACGGCGAGCTCGGCGAAGGCTTCATTGCCGTAGGCCGCGCGGAGGCGTTCGGCGCGCTCTAGGTCGATGGCGTCGCCGCGGGTGACTGCTAGGGCATGGTCGTGGACGTCGCGGAGCGGAGCGGGCAGGCTCGTCGGATCGTCGATCAGGGTTGTCAGCAGCTCGCGGTCGACTCCGGCCTCGACTGCCATCCGCAGGTTGAGCTGGGCGCAAGCACCACAGTCCTGCCCCTGCATAGCGGCGACGCGGGCCACGTAGTGGGCGTCGAGCGGTAGGGCAGAGCGGTAGCTCGACATCGGCTGAGCCGCGTAGAAGGCGCCGAAGGCGCCGGGCGATGCGTCGAACACTTGCTCGAGATAGCTCGCGTCGTATTGATAGGCCTCGCTGAAGGCTTGGAGCTGGCCACGGATCGTTTCAGGCTCGAGGGTGTTGTCGGTTCGAGGGGTTTCGATCGTCTGGGTTTCGGACATTTTTGACTCCCGTTGGATTCGTTGAGGGCAGGCTGACGCCTGCGGTTCATCCTCTTGACGAACCGGGAGCGGGCCGTGTGACAGGTGATGGCTAGCTCGAGAGACCGCGAGCGAGCAGCTCGCGGAAGCGAGCGGCTTCGGCAGGCCGGCCCCAGGCTTCGTAGAGCGTCACCAGATGCTCGACGGCGGCGAGTCGCGCCGTGACGGGCTCGGCGCCGTAATCGAGCAGCGGCGGGTAGCTGGTGAGCAGCAGCGGCTCGGCTTGCGAATACTGCTCCCGGGCCAGCAGGCACTCACCCAAGGTGCGCTCGACGAAGGCCTGGCGCCAATGGCCCGCGGGTAGCGACGAGCTGCGGATCTGGTCGAGCGAGCGACGCAGGATGGGCTCGGCAGCAGCGCCATCGCCAGCGGCCATGCGTAGAGCAGCGAGATGGCTGTGCGTGTACGCCGTCTCGGCGTGCTCCTCGCCGAAGCGGTCGCGCTGCATCGCTAGGGCTTCTTGCACCCGCGCCTCGGCCCCCTGCAGGTCGCCTCGCTCGCGCAGCACGAGACCCAAGTAGAGCAAGGCGCGAGCCTGGGCGAGATGGCCGCCCTCGAACACCTCGCGACCCAACTCGACGGCCTCGACCAGCCAGCGCTCGGCTTCATCAGGGTTACCCCGCGCGCGCTCGACCTTGCCCAACAAGCCGATAGCCTCGGCGACGCGAGGATGCTTGGAGCCATGGGCCTCGCGGCGCAGGTCGAGCGCTCGGACCGCGGTCTCGTATGCGGCCTCGAGATCGCCCAGCCGCCAGAGCGCCGAGGCGTGGTTGTAGGTGGCGGCGGCCACCCACGGATGCTTCTCGCCGAATACCTGCCGGTAGATGTCCAAGGCTTCGCGGAACAGCTCGGCTTCAGCCCGGAACTCGCCCGCGGTCTGCCGGATCATGGCGAGGTAGCTCAGCGAGCCGGCGAGCTCCGGATGGGTCTCACCGAGGGTCTTGCGACTCAGCTCCACCGCCTCGAGCGAGAGGCGCTCCGCGGTTTCGAGATCGCCCTTCAGACGCAACACGTTGGCGGCGTAGTTGAGGGATGGAATCAGCGCGGGGTGGGCTTCAGGCAACGTCCGCCGCATCAGCTCGAGCCCCTGCAGGGACAGCGGCGCAGCGGCCTCGATATCTCCCTTGGACTGCAGGGCGCGCGCCAGCTCGACTTTGAGCTTGGCGATCTCCGCGATGTCCTCGGGCAGATACTTCCGGCGCAGCGCGATCGCTTGTCGAAACAGCTCCTCAGCGATAGCGTAATCCGCACGATCGCGATGGATCAGCGCCAGCCCGTAGCGGGAGTCGGCCGACAGGTCGTAGTCGACGACGCCGGTGGCTTCCTGCACGGTGAGAGACTCTTCGAGCATCGCCTGCGAGGCCTGCAGATCGCCCTGCCGTCGGCGGACGGTTCCCATCAGGCTCAAGCTCCTCGCCAGCTCCGGATGGCCATACTGCCGGTGATAAGAGATCGCCTTCTCGTACATTTCAGCGGCTTCGTCATAGAAGCCCTGGCCGTAGTAGGCCGAGCCGATAGTGCGCCAGACGCTGGCCTGCAGCTCCGGTGAGCCCCCCAGCTCCGACTCGACGCGCTGGACGCTGCGGTCGAGGATGGCGCGGGCGTTGTTCCCTTGCTCCTTCGACTCGATGGGGTTGAACGTCTCGATGGTCTCGACCAGCAGAGCCGTCGCCCGCTGGGCGCGATCCCGCTCCCGCGCCGTCTGGCGCTGCTGCAGGGTGCGGTCGACCGCGAAACCGATCAGCAGCGCGACGAACAGCGCAAAGGCCGCCACCCGCCGCCGGTGGCGCTGGATGAATTTGCGTGCGAGGTAGCCAAACGTCTCGGGCCGGGCCTTGATCGGCAACCCTTTGCGATACCGCCTGAGATCCTCGTTGAGCTGCTCGACGGAGCCGTAGCGCTCGGCGGGGTCTTTGCGCAGGGCCTTGAGCACGATGGTGTCGAGGTCGCCCTCGAGCTGGCGCCGCCACTGCGCGACGTCGGCGGTCGCGACTCCGCCAGCGGCTCCGCCCGTCGAGCTCGAGCTGCCGTCGGTAGCTTCTACCGCGGTCGACGGCGGCGGCGGTGACGTTTCGAGGATAGCGCGCTGAACGTTTTGCGATCCGCCGCCCAGTGCGTAGGGGAGGCGGCCGGTGAACAGCCGATAGAGCAGCACGCCCATGGCATAGACGTCGGTGGCGGTGGTGATCGCCTCGCCACGGACCTGCTCCGGGCTGGCGTAGGCCGGCGTCATCAGGCGCTGGTCGGGAGCGGTGCGCAACAGGGTGTCGTCGTCCTCGCCGGCTTCCAGCAGTTTGGCGATGCCGAAATCGAGCAGCTTGGGATTGCCGTCGTCGGTCACCAGCACGTTGCTGGGCTTGAGGTCGCGGTGCACGATCAGTCGTTGGTGGGCGTAGTGGACGGCGTCCGCAAGCCGCCGCACGAGGTCGACCCGCTGGTCGATCGACAGCTCGTGGCGGTGGCAGTAGACGTCGATCGGCTCGCCTTCCACCAGCTCCATGACCAGGAAGGGCGCACCGCCGGCAGTGCTGCCGCCGTCGATCAGGCGGGCGATCGACGGGTGGTCGAGATCGGCCAGGATCTGGCGCTCGTGATGAAAGCGTGCCAGCAGATCCTGACGATGCCGGCTGAGACTGAAGACCTTGATCGCCACCCGCTGGCGGTAGTCGCGCTCGCGCACCGCCAGGTAGACGGTGGCCATGCCGCCCTCGCCGAGTCGACGCAGGATCCGGTACTGGCCGAGGGTCTGGTCTTGCGCTAGCTCGCCGGCCGGCGAGCTGGCGAGCTGCTGGAGCTCCGTCTCCGGATCGAGAAAGCCCGCCGCGCTGCGGTCGGCGGAGAGCAGCGATTCGACCTGTCGGCACAGCTCGGGCTCCGCGCTACCGATCTCAGCGAGCAGCTCGGCGCGCTCGTCCTCCGGCAGCTGGACGGCTCTCAGGAAGAGCGCTTCGACGCGTGACCACTCAAGCGCCATCGGTGGGCTCTGTGGCGGGCGCAGGCTCGTCACCGCTCAAGTCGCGGTAGAGCCAGGCCTTGGCCACCCGGAAGCGCCGCCGTACCGTCGGCTCAGAGGAGCCGAGCAGGGCGGCGATCTCGCGGTGTTTGAGACCGGCGAAGAACTTCAGCTCGACGATCTGTGCCAGGCCGCGATCGGTCTCGGCCAGGCGGTCGAGGGCGAGGTCTAGCGCTAGCAGATCGACGCCGCGGTGCGCCGCCGCCAGCGGCGATTCGTCGAGCTCGAGCTTCTCGGCGGCGCGGGCTCGCACCTGCCGTCGCCGCGCGTGGTCGATCAGGATGCGGCGCATCATGCGTCCGGCGATAGCGAGGAAGTGGGTGCGATCGTTCCAGGCGACGTGACGCTGATCGTTGAGTCGAAAGAACGCCTCGTGTACCAGGTCACGGGTCTCGAGCGTATGGTTGGGACTCTCGTTGGCGAGATGGCGCCCGGCCAGCCGACGCAGCGCCGCATAGAGCTCGGGCAGAGCCTGCTCCAGGGCCACGTCGTCGCCGCGGCGCCACTCGTCCAGCAGCTCGGTCAGTTCGTTCACCTGGCGCGACCGTCTCTAGAGCGTTTGGGATGCGCGGCTAACGTCCGTCGAGCTCGCCGGTCATGATGTAGCGCAGGATCTGCACCACCTGCTCGGGTCGCTCGACCACCGCGTTGGCCGCGCCGTCGACCTCCTTGAGGGCGTGGGTGTGCTCCGGCGGGTGCATGATGATCAACGGTTTGCCGAGAGCCGCGGCGTAGCCGGCGTCGAAGGCGGCATTCCACTGCTTGTACTTCTCGCCGAACTTCACCACCACCAGATCCGCTTCTTCGAGATGGGTACGGGTGCGGATGGCGTTGATGCCGGCTCCCTTGTGGTCCTTCCAGAAACCCTGCTCCTCGGCTCCCAAGATGGCGACGCCGCAGTCGTCACTGTTGGGATGATTGGTCACCGGTGACGTGAGCTCGACCCGGAGATTCGCCTGCTCGCAGCCCTTGGCGATCTCTTCTCGCCAGTCGCTGTGGATCTCACCGGCCAGATAAACGCTCCATACTCTAGACATGATGCTCCTCTTGTCTCTCGCCTGAGGGGGTGATTTTGTCGGGGGTAGGGGGGCGGCACGGAACGCCGCTCGGCGGATGCCGGCCCGAGAGAGGAGAATAGCAGAGCGTTGAGGCAACCCAACCAACGTCCCGGCCCTCTGAAGCTGCGGTTGACGACACCGACGGACTGACGGTGCAGCTGATGATGTGGACCCTCTGAGCGGTCGCCCCAGCTAGTTCTCACGGCGCCGATTCGCGAGGCTCGAGAGCGCTGCGCTCGAGCGCCTTAATGGCTGTTGTAACTTCGTCGAGCGAAACTTTCGCCATTCGACGGGACTCGACCAACGACGGAGGAATGGCGTGGCTGAACGGCAAAGAGTGCTCCGTATCGGGCTGCTGACACCCCTCGAGGAGCTCGACCCGCGGTGCGTCGGCGAGATTCTGACCGAGACCGCCTGCCGGCAGATTTTCGAGACGCCGTTTCAGATGAAGAACCACCAGGGCCACGCCAAACCCTGGCTGTTCGCCACGCCATTCAGCCAGCGCAGCGGCGACGGCGAGCCCGCGGTGCAGGCGATTGTGAGGTCTGACGTGGTGTTCTCGGACGGCCTGCCGATGACCGCTGGGGACGTCGCGACCTGTTTGCGGGAAGATCCGCAGCTCGGCTGCCACACGATCCGCGCCGACGGCGAACGGCTGGTGATCGAGGGCGTGTCGGACCCGCGCGAGATCGAGGTGGCGCTGTGCCAGACGCGTACGGCGGTGTGGAGGTCGACCCCGGTTGGCCTGGTGGGTACCGGGCCGTTTCGACTGTGCCGACCCCGCGGGCTGCACGAGCAGGTGGGGCAGGAGACGGTGGAGCTCGAGCCCAACCCCTGTTACCCGCGGACGCCGGAGCTCGATCGCATCTGCTTCGAAGTCTTCCCGCCGGATGGAGACGGCGTGCCGACGGCGCTCGAGGCCGCGCTGCGCGACGGGAGCGTCGACCTGGCTTTCGGTATCGGCAAGGCGCGAGCCGACGGGCTGAGCGGATTCGTTCGCCAGTGCACGCCGGGCCTGTCGATCGCGCTTTTATTCTTCAATACCGCACGGCCGCCCTTCGACCAGCAGCGCCTGCGCCTGGCCGTCGCCAAGGTGCTCGATCGTTCGCAGCTGGCGCACCAGCTCTACGAGCGCCCCTTCGCGTTTGTCGCGACTTCCTTGCTGCCGCCCGAGCTCGGGCGCTATTGGGACAAACTG
>JBCCEE010000394.1:0-8387 GCA_039030415.1 Acidobacteriota bacterium | reverse complement strand
CTCGGCCCGGATGGCGGCGTCTACGTCAGCCGCGCTCACGATCACGGCGATCATAGGCCCGACCCCCTCTCCCCTGAGCGTCTGCACCTGACCAACGCCCGCATCTACCACTTCGACGCGGCCACCGGCTTCCTGCTGCGCGCCTACGTGCTCGGCGTCAACTCCGGCGTCGAGCATCCGACCGGTTTCGACTTCGTACCCGGAGAGGCGACGGACTGCAACTTGAACCTGATCCCCGACTCCTGCGATATCGCCGACGGCACCGAGCAGGACGTCGACGGCGACGGTATTCCGGACAGCTGCAACGTCGTCAGCGGTCTCGTCTTTCAAGACAGTTTCGAATCTGGCGACACGTCGGCGTGGAGCAATTCACTGTGACGCGAATGCCGTAACGGCTCTGTAGCCGAACTGGCAGAGGCTGCGCTCTCAAAAGGCGCGAGGTAGAACCCTGACCTCTCCGCCAGGTCTCGTCAGATGCTCAACAAAGAAACATCGAGTCCTCGCTCGAGAAGCCAAACCGCTGCGAGCGCGGCAATGGCCAGGGATCCGCCAATAAAGACGACACGGCGATAGAACCATGAGTCGCGTAAACAATAGGCGATCGGCAGAAATAGCGCGACGATCGCCAGCTGCCCGACTTCTACACCGAGGTTGAAGCCAACCAATGCCAACGCCAAGGCGCTGCCCGGCAGGCCGAGGTCAACCAGCACGCCGGCGAAACCGAAGCCGTGGATGAGCCCGAGCACAAAGGCGACGACCCACCGCTTGCCCGGCAGAATGGGCACGAGGTTGTTGACCGCCGCCAGCACGACGGTAGCGGCGATTGCCGTCTCCACCCAGCGCGATGGCAGGCTCACCCAGCCGAAGATGGCGGCCATGAGGGTCAAAGAATGGGCGACGGTGAAGGCGGTGACGATGCCGGCTACCTGCAGCAGCACTGGCCGGAACGACTCGACGGATTGCCACTCGCGGGCTTCGCGGCGCAGGACCGCGGCCATCAGCAGGGTGAGCAGAAATAGGATGTGATCGAAGCCGATCCAGATGTGCCACACGCCCTCGCGCCAAAACTCGACGAACTGCGGCCAAAGACCGAGCCCCTCGGGCGATAGGTCGAGACGGGCTGAGTCCGGTGACAGCACCGCCGTCCGCACGGCATCACCGAGATCGACTTTCAGCAGGCCGCGATGGGTTGGATCGAGGTCGAAAAACAGCCGATAGTCGAGCGCCAGCGCTTCGGTGCTCGGGCACTGCGCGGCGAAGCGCAGTACGCTGTAGGCGCCATCGCTGTGACGGTCTACCAGGTGGTCCGTGGCGTTCAGGACGCAGGCTTCGCCGCCGGCCGTCAGGTCGAGACGGGCCAGGGCGTAGTTGGCGATCGCACTGTGGCGGGCGCGTAGCTCGCCCCAGGTGATGGCGCCGTCCTGATCGGCATCGAGACCGATAGCGAGCTCGAGATCTCGCAGCGCGATATCCCATTCACCGGTGACCTGATTGCCCTGGCGCTGAACGCTCAGGTAGCTGTCGCTTGGTTTGTGGGCCCAGGCGGTCGAGGCCGAGAGCAGGCACAGCAGCGTGGCCGCGACAGCGGTCAGGCTCTTGGACGTCATCATCAGCTCAACTCCTGAATCTGATGCGCTAGCTCAGCGAGACGCACGTCCTCGAGACGGGTCTCGTCGAGCCATGCGATGACGGTTTGGGCGCCGGCGCGATCCCGCGCGGCGAGGGCGGCTTCTAGAACGCGGCGGGCGTCGACCGGCTCGCGCTGCAGGCGCCAATTCTGGCGGGCCAACTGCAGCGCCTCGGCGGGTGCGCCGCGCAGATGCAGTAGGAAACGCGACTCCGCTCCCAGGTGAAGCGTGTCACCCCGCCTGCGACTCTGGGCAAAGCGGTCGGCGAGCAGGGTGACGTGCTGGCCCAGCATCGCTGACCCGAGACGCGATTCGGCGAGCGTCAGCCGCAGCAGCAGGGCGTCGGAGCGGACCTCGTCTGCCAGCAGATCCAACACTTCCTGCGGCCGATCGCGATCGAGCAGAAAGTCAGCATAGGCGGAGAGCAAGTAGATGTCTCGAACTTCGAGGGCCAACGCCGCCTCGAAGTGAGCCTCGGCCGCTTCATGACGCCCGAGCCGCAGCGCGAGATCGGCGAGACTGGTCAGAGCCCAGAGCTGATCCTCGTAGGCGGCATGAGGCGACTTGGCCAAGGCCCGCTGCAGCATGTCGTAGCTGCTCGCGGCATGGCCGCTGGATCCAGCAGCGCCGGCTAGACATGCCGTGGCCAACAGTCGATTCGAGCGCTGCAGCGGCCAGCAGCTCTCATAGGCCTCGGCGAATCGCCCCTGCACCTGCAGGATTACGGCACGCGTCAACCATGCCTGTGAATCGTGGGGGCGAGCCCTCAGCAGGCGCTCGAGGTCCTGCAGCGCGGCCTCGAAGTCATGGCCGTTTTGGCGAATCGTCGCCCGCAGCATCAGGACTTCGGCAGGTGCCTGCGGCTCCTGCCACCAGGGCGCTAGTGCGGCCTGGGCATAACCCTGGTAGCGCGGATCTCCCTCGGCTCGGGCCAGGCTGATGTAGCTGCGGGCGATCTCTAGCGCCAGCTCGAGGTTGTCGGGATCTTGGGTGAGGCGATCGCGCAGCTGGCGCAGATCACGCAGCTGGGGATCCTGCGAGAGCCCAGTCGGCAAACGCTCCAGCACCTGGGAGTCTTGGCCGGGGCGAAACGGCTCGCCGACAGCGGGGAGGGCGAGCATCAGGCCGGCGATGGCGACGACGAGCGCTCGTAAGAAGGATTGATGCATGACTGGCACTCCTGGTCGAGTCGAGATTCGGTGCGCTAGATTCGGTGCGCGCGGCAAGGCTCGAGGCAACTAAGCCGCCCTCCCTTGCAGCGAAGAAGGCGGCAGAATACCGAGGACGGCTAGGGGCAGACCCCGGTGCAGCCGATCTCGCCGGGATCGACGTGACGGCTCTCCACCCCGGAATGGGCATAGCCCAGATAGGGGAAGGTCTCGCGATAGGGCGCGTCGTTGGCGTTGACGCCGTCGCCCACACGGTTGTGGGGGAAGCCGTTGAACGGTTCCCCGGCGAGCACTCCGACGACGGCCCGCAACGCGATGTCGGTGACGTCGTCGGAGACGCGACGCCCGTTGGGCCAGCCGGCCGGATCACCGCCGACCAGCCCAAGGCGCGAGCGATCGTCCCTCGGCGTCGGACCAACGCCGGTGTTGAGGCGCAGCAGATCGGCCACCGGCCCGGGCGGAGTGCCGGCCGCGGCGATCGGCGGCGCGTATTGCACCAGCGGCAGCAGGTCGAGACGCGGCGCGTCGGGCACCGGCAGCACGCCTTCCGCTACCGTCGCATCGTATACCGCGTTGAGCACCCGGGCGAGCACGGGATCGAGCGCGAAGTCGGCGAACTGCGCGTCGTTGCGCGGCACGCTCATCGAAAACTTGTCCTTGGAGCCGATGCCGATGATCAGCTCGTTGAACAGCGGGTTGGCCATGCGCTGGATCTGCACCGGCTTGCCTGCCAACAGCGGCGCCTCGCCGGGTCTCCGGAAGACCTTGATCCTGGGCCGGCTGGTGGTGCCCCACGCGCCGATAGTAGCTAGCGGATCGTCTGCGGCATGACGCTGGCCGTCGGCGGTCACCATGGTGATCGGCACCTCGATGGCGATGGCGTTGACGTTGAAGCCGGCGACGTCATCGGCCGCAAAGTTGTCGAAGTCGTTAGCGTCCTGAGCGTCGCTGAGCACGCCGGCGACGCCGGTCTCAAAAGCGTCGGTGCGCAGGTTGATCGAGTCGAAGGCCGCGCCGAGGTCGATCCAGAACGGATCCTCTACGGTGCCGGCGAACACCCGGATGCCGTCACCCAAGTCGTAGATACCCTGATCGGCCAGTGCCGGGTAGTCCGGCATGGTGCGCGGACCGACGTTGGTGGGTACCGCATAGAGGGTCTGGCCTTGCGACAGCAGGGTGCGCCTGGCCCCGCGCTCGCCACCCTCGAGCAGCGTCACGGTGTAGCTCTGGCGCAGGTTGAAACCCTCGGATCCCGGGCCGTCGAGGGCGGTAATGGCGGGCGGTACGATCGGCGTCCCTGGCGGTACCGGTGCCGGCGAATTGCTGGGCGCTACGACGCCGTCACCCGCTCCGACCAGACCGGTGAACACGCTGGGTGCTCGCAGCTCGGTCTTGAAACGAAACTCGAACGCGACGTCGCGGGTGGCGTCGAAATCATTGTCGATCTTGATCGTGTAGAGGATCTCGGGATCGAACGGGAAGTGCGTCGGTCCGTTGGACGGCTCGAGCAGCGGATCGACATCGAGAATGAAGGTGACTTTAGAGGGATCGTCGTAGCTGACGAAAGCAAAGAAATCTGAGATATCAGCCTTGTGATCGAGCGCGGTCAGCGGCGCTTCGCGGTGATTGGCGGCCTCGAGACCGCCTGTGAGGGTCGAGCCGAGGGCAACCGCCAGGGTGATGGCGGCTAACGACGGACGCTTCTTCATGACGCTACTCCTGTTGTCAATATCTGGGTCAGTCTTCGGAGTCTGCGAAAGCTTTCGGTTGAGACTCGGGTGCATGCATGCCCCTATTGAGCAAGCCGCATACCAGCTCATCCACCGAGCGCACCGCCCAGATCTGCGACTCAGCCCGCCTGAGGACGGTGTTCCAGCCCGCCAGCGAGACGAAACTGAGACGCTGGTGAGACGGCGCTGAGACGCGAGACGCGAAACGCGAGACGCGCTGGTAGCTCGAATCAGTCGAGGTAGCCGAGGGCCCGCAGGCTCTTCTCGACGCTCGGGTCGATCACGCCTTGCTCGGCGTCCAGGCGGGTGCCCGCCGCCGCCAGGTCTGCCGCCATCTTCCTGCGTATCGCCGTGGCCAGGTAGCCCACTCGCAGCGGGTAGCGCTCAGCCAGATTGTGCTGCTCGCCGGGATCTTCCGAGGGTCGATACAGCCGCGGCCAGACCAGGCGGTCGCTCTCGATCTGCTGGATCAGCTTCCAGTCGCCATCGTGCACGCTCACCCTCGCCACGCTGTCGAGATGGAGGTAGGAAAAGAGCTGGCGCTGCCAGCGCGGGCCATCGCCGGACGCCTCCGCCAACAGCGGCAGGAGGCTACGCCCTTCGATCGCCACAGCCGGCTCGAGGCCGAGGTAGGCCAGTACCGTCGGCAGCAGGTCGGCGTGCTGCACGGGCTGAGAGATCCTCCGTCCCGCGTGCATCCCGGGCAGCTTGACGATCAGCGGAACCGCGATCGACTCACCGTGCAGGGCTCGGCCGTGCTGCCAGTTGCCGTGCTCGTGAAACTCCTCGCCGTGGTCGGACATTACGGCGACCAGAGCGTCGCCGAAGAGCCCACGGGTCGCGAGCTCGTCGATCAAGGCACCGAAACTGGCGTCGTTGGCCGCGATCTCAGCATCGTACAAAGCTCGAAGATCAGCCCGAAGCGCGTCGCTCAACTCGATTCGGCCGGCCTGCAGGCCGTCTACCAGGCGCATCGAATCCTCGGCCTTGACGGCGCTCACGCCCGGCGCCCAGCGCTCTCGCTCCTGCGCCGGCGGATCATAGGGCGCGTGGGGATCGAGGGTGTGGACATAGAGCAGAAAGGGCGACGCGTCGCGACGCTGCTCCAGCCAGTCGACCACTCTCTGGTGAACCTCCGCCGAGGTCGTCTCCTCGCCCAAATACTCGAAATGATCGAAGCCCTGATCGAAGCCAAACCCCGCCGTGAGATTGGGGTTGGTAATGAAAGCCGCAGTGCGATAGCCAGCCTCCTGCAGGCGCTCGGGCAGCGTAGCCGCGGCGTCGGATAGTCGCTCGGAACGCCGATTGGTGGCGTGGCGATAAGGCCACAGGCCGGTGAGCACCGAAGCCATCGAAGATCGCGTCCAGGACGATTGCGCGACCACGCGCTCGAATAGCACCGCCCGTTCGGCAAAAGCGTCGATCCGCGGCGAGATCGCTCGCTCATAGCCGTAGCAGCCCAGGTGATCGGCGCGCAGAGTATCGATGACATAGAGCACGATATTCGGGCGCGGCGGCGTCCCGGAGGCCGGAGCCGATACCCCGACCGAGGCTTCAAGAGCGTTGGCCGGGTTCGGCGCTGAGATGAGCTCAGCCGGTGACCAGACCGCAGCCTCACCCAGCAGGACGCCAGCGGCCGCTGACTCCGGCCGGAGCTCCTGGCCGCCGTTCGGTATCGCCTCGAGGGTGAGACGCAATAGTCTGTCGGAGGGCAGCTCGAGCGCCGCATTCTCACCCGAGCGTACGAGCTCTCCAAGGAGCACTGAAGCCTGCGGATCGGTTTGCACCTCGACTTCGAGCCGCCCCGCGCCACGTACCGACCAGCGGGCGATCCGCAGCTCGCTGCCCAGCTCGGGCTTCAGGGTGTACTCGACGCGTGTCCCAAAAGGAAGGAACAACCGCGCCGACTCTCCGGCTTCCGCCACCGGCTCGGGTGACGCCGCGGCCCCCTCGAATCGCAGCGTGTACCAGGCTACGGCCAGCATCCGGGAATCGTCACTCCGCCGCTGCTCGCGCGGGCTTCGGCTCCAGCGATAGGCCAGCTCCAGCCGGTTGCGGCCGGCCAGCAGAGGCTCCGGAGCCAGGCGCAGGACATGGCGACTCACCGCGTCCGGTAAGGTGAGCTCGCCAATCCGCTGACCGTTGACCGTCACCGTTACCACCTGGGGCGGCGCGTCTGGATCTCGATACGGCCGGCCTTCGAGCGTGAGCTCGAGAGGCCGAGGCTCCAGAAGGTGAAACTCGACCACCGAAGCCTCGCCCAACCCCCATGCGAAGGTCCGATCGGCGGACCGATCGAGCTCGCCTCGCGACCAGCCAGCCACGAGGTGCTTGCGATGCAGCGGAGCGCCGAAATCGATCTCTCGAACTTCTGCGGTTGTTTCGGCGAACGGCAGCTCGTCGACGAGATCGAAGGCTCGCTTCATGTCGACGGTCGATTCCGTGCGGCAGCCTAGACTCAGCGAGCACGCCAGCAAAGCGCATCCCGCAATGAGCCCGAGGCGAGACCTCGACTCGCTCGTAGTGAATCGGCGGCCGTGCAGGCCATGCCGCACACTCACGAGCGGCGACCCGGTAGCCCGTACTTCTTGATCCTTCGGTAGATCGTGGCGCGGCTAATCCCGAGCTCACGCGCAGCGTCTTCGATCTCGCCGTGGTGACGCGCCAAGGCATCAGCGACCGCGTGACGCTCTTCCAGCTCGCGTCGACTCAGGCGCGCCTCATGCTCGCCTCCCGGCCCCAGCTGCGGAGTAGATGCTGCGACTCCAGCCGATGCCGAGCTGCCGGCCGATGCTGGGCCGCCCGTCACGACCGGATCTTGGAACAGCATGCCATGAGACTCCGGCTCGATCTGCCGAACCTCGGCTGGCAGCATCTCCGGGGTGAGCTCCACGCCCTGGTGCAGCACCACCGCCTCTTCGATGACGTTCTCGAGCTCACGCACGTTGCCGGGCCAGGGATAGGCCGAAAGACTCTTGGCCGCGGCGGGGGTCAACCTCGTGAGCTGGCGCTGGTGGCGGACCGCGGCTCGCTGCATGAAATGCTCCGCCAACCGCGTGACGTCACCGCCGCGCTCACGCAGCGGCGGCAAGCTGAGGCTGACGACCCGCAGGCGATAGTAGAGATCCTCGCGCAGCTTGCGCTGCGCGATCTGACGCCGCGGATCGATATTGGTGGCCGCCAACACACGGACGTCGACCCGCCGCGTCTTGCGCGAGCCGACGCGCTGGACCTGATGATCCTGGAGGAAGCGCAGCAGCTTGACCTGGACGTCGAACCCCATCTCGCCGATCTCGTCGAGAAACAGGGTTCCGCCATCGGCCTGTTCGCAGAAGCCGACGTGGGCCTGGCTGGCGCCGGTGAAGGCGCCGCGCTCGTGGCCGAACAGCTCGCTCTCGATCAGATCGTGGGGAATGGCAGCGGCATTGACCGGCACGAATGGCTCATCGCGGCGCTGACTCAGCTGATGGATCGCTCGCGCCACCAGCTCCTTGCCGGTGCCGGTCTCGCCCAGGATCAGCGCCGATACGTCAGCCGGCGCCACCGTCTCGATCAGGTGGAACAGCCGGCGCATGGCAGGGCTGTCGCCCACCAGGCCATGGAAAGGAGCCTGGCGTGGCGCGAGCTCACCACGAGACCTGCGATTCACCGCGGCGACTTCGAGCGCGGTTCGGATCGCCTGCTCCAGTCGCCCAAAATCGAGCGGCTTGGTGATGTAGTCGGCCGCGCCGTGCTTCATGCACCGCACCGCTGCCTCGACCGAGGCGCTGCGCGTGATCATGATCACCGGCACATCGGAAAGCCGGCTCCTCAGCTCGGCGACCAGCTGCGAGCCATCGGCGTCGCCGAGCATCACGTCG
>JBCCEE010000393.1:0-8414 GCA_039030415.1 Acidobacteriota bacterium | reverse complement strand
CTAGACAGCGCATTTTCCCAACGTTCAGAGCGCTGACTAGCCTGGACAACGCATTTTCCCGACGTTCAGAGCGTTGACTACCCTGGACAGCGCATTTTCCCAACGTTCAGAGCGTTGACCACCCGCCTGACGGGTTGGAAGACGGCGTCTAGAACGGAGAATTCGGCGTACTCTATGCTGAGGCTGACGGCCATGAGAAAAGCCCCGGGCATGATGCCCCCAACGTGAAGAACCACGCACTCGCTTCCCATTCTGAAACCTCGACGCTCTCCACTCCATCTAAGCTCACGAGATCCCCAGCCGGCACCGCCAGCCATCTCCCCCGCCCGATACGGTGTAACCTAGTGACGCAGCCTGCCAACTAAAGGTTGAAACGCCGCGTAGCGACACCCAGGTGGGCCTGCCGCCCTGCGGCCGCAACGGAGCCGGAACGACTCGAAAACGAGAGGTGTACGATGCAAAAGACGATCTTCTGCGGCCTGCTCGCCGCCTTGGGCCTGTTGGCCTGGTCGGCGGTGGAGCCAGTGAGTGCCGCTTCCGACAGTGAAAGGACGAAGAAAGTGTACGCGAAGCCCAACGAAGACGACCTGCGCTCCCAGCTGACTCCCATCCAGTACAAGGTCACCCAGCAGGACGGCACCGAGCCGCCGTTTCGCAATGAGCTGTGGGACAACAAGAAGGCCGGTATCTATGTCGACGTGGTGAGCGGCGAGCCGCTGTTCAGCTCGAACGAGAAGTACGACTCCGGCACCGGCTGGCCGTCGTTCTATGCGCCGATCGAGAAAGAGAACATCGTCGAGAAAACGGATCGCAAGCTGTTCATGGTGCGCACTGAGGTGCGCTCCAAGCACGGCGACTCACACCTCGGCCACCTGTTCCCGGACGGCCCGCAGCCGACCGGCATGCGCTACTGCATCAACTCGGCCGCGCTGCGCTTCATCGCGGTCGACGATCTCGAAAGCGAAGGCTACGGCGAGTATCTAGAGCTCTTCGAGGGCAAGTAAACCGCCGCGATCGGCTCGTCCCTGCCCAACCCTGGGCGGGTGATGAGCCGATTCAACGACGCTCTGGCAGCAGTCAGGGCTACCAGGCCAGGCCGGCCTCGATCCCCAGCCGCACCAGGCCGCCGACGATGGCGATGCCTACCGCTGGCCAGACGCTCAAGGCACGCTCGCGTATCATGCCGAGCGCGACACCGCCGATCAGCGCGGCGATGCCGGTGACCGCCATCTCGAGCACCGAATCGAGACGGATCGGCGGCCCGGCGATCCAAACCGTGGAAACGGCGACCGTCGCCAGGGCGTAGAGCAAGGCCGAGGCGAGGACCGGCGAAGAGAGAAACCACCGGCTGCCGGCGGTCTGCACCGGCGAGTCGAGGATCAACAGGCCGTGGACCAGGCCGCGGAAACACAGCTCGAGCGCAAGAGCCGCCAGCACGGACGCGCCGACCACCGCCGCTAGAGCCTCGGCGGTCAGCGCCATCTCGCGCGGCACCCACACGCCGCCAGCCGCCGCTGCCAGCCAGACCAGCGGCGCCAGCACCAGCCAATCGCGTCCCGCGCCTCGGCGCCAGCCGAACAGCCAGGTCCAGCCGCGCGACAGCTTGCGGGTCAACAGCCAGGAACCGAGCCCGATCAGGGTCGCCGAGGTGGCGACCTCGCTCGACGCCTGGAGCGCTGCGGGCTCCAGGTCGGTGAACACCCTGAGGGTCATGACCGCCGCCCAGGCGGCCAGGATCAGCAGGATCGCCCACAGGCCGGCCCCCGCATAGCGCTGCAGATGCTCGACGGGACGCATCTGCTTGTAGGTCATCTTGAGAATCTTGCCGATCTCGCGCGGCGTCAACGCCGTGCCAGCGGGCCGCGGCGAGCCGCCGATCTCGTCCGAACCTCCCCAGCGCTTCTCCGGCGGGCGACCGTCGACCTGGGGATCCAGCAGATTGAGCTTGCCGTAGGCCTCTTCCAGGTCGATACCGGCCAGCGAAGCGGTGCGCCTCAAGGTGTAGTGGTTGGTCGAGCGCTCGAGCGCGATGATGCCGAGACGCTCGCCCCAGGCTTTCTTGAGGCGCCGCTCGACTTCGTAGATTCCGGAGCTGTCGCGGCACACCACCGCCACCCGGTCGGCACCGATGTCGACGTGGCCATAGACCTCCTCGACGCTGGTGTAATCGCTGAAGTCGCTCGAGTGGAATACCAGCTGGTCGATCTCGAGCAGCATCTTGCGGGTGTATTCGGCGAGATCCGCGTCGTGCCAGCCGCCGGTCTTCTTGAGCTCGAGCTCGATGGCGTGCAGCGCGTCGAGCCGCTGCTTGTGCTTGGCGAGCACGTCACGCGGCAGGCCGCTGTGCTCGGCGATCTCGTAACCGTTGGCGTCGATCGCGCCCTCGAGGTGGATGATCGGCAGGATGTCGTCGCGCTGCTCGGGGGTCAGCTGACGCACCCGGCGGTGATTCAGCAGAATCCAGATCGCGAAGACCGTGTCGAGGTCGGGCTCGTTGGCGAAGAGCGTCCAGTCGCCGCGATCGAGCTCGAGGCCCTTGAGCACCAGAATCAGCGCCTGTTGGCAGGTGGCCAGGGTAAACGCGCGCAGGCAATCCTGGTGGTGGTCGAGGTTGTAGAAGAACTGCGCGTTGTCGATCACCGGGCCAAACTGCCCCGCACCGTCGAGCAGAATGACCTGCTCACCGAGACGGCGGGCCTCGGCCTCCGAGAATTGATGGCGGCGGTCGATCGAGACCGCGATACCCGGCGCTTCGCCGCACAACAGCATGCGACCGTCGTCGCGATCGCGGATCTCGTAGCGATTCGGCAGCGCTTCGCTGCTCTGCGTGTCGGCCGGGCCGGTGTCAGCGAACCCCAGGCCGCTGTGGAACGGCACGACGCCGCCGCCCGGCCCGGCCGGCGACCGTTCACGCGCTTTGAGCTCGTGCCGTCCGAACCGATCCGTGGCTTCGCTGGGGTCCAATGTGGTCACAACGTCCAGGTCCTCAGGTGGTGGGATCTGGGATTATAGCCCCAGGGGCCAATCGCCGCCGGCTCGGGAAGGGATTCACCTTTGGCACGAAACAAATCTTGGGCTGCCGGGACCGACTCCGGGGAGCTCTCAGCCAGACGCTACTGGAGATCGAGCACCACGTCAGTATCGAACGTGACTTCGAGCTCCTGACGGGCCTCGCGGCTGCGATCCGCAGTTTGGGCTTGCACCACGCAGCTCCTGCCGGGGACGTTGTCGATCGCAAAGCGACCCTGGCGATCGACGAAGGTCTCGGCGCGGAATTCACCCCGGCAGGTCACGATCACGACCGCTCCGCCGGCGGCTTCGCCGCCAGCGAAGACGCTGCCGGTGAGCGAGTAGCCGGTGTCGAAATGTAGATCGACGCGGACCTCTTCGTTGCCGGTGAGCTCGACGCGCTGGGACGCGGAACGCTTGGGGTTGAGCAGTTCGGCGCGGATCTGCCACTCGCCAGCCGACAGCCCCGAGACGCGATAGGCGCCTTCGAAATTGATCGAGCCGTAGGTCTGCTCGAATATCGGGCGCTCCGCAATCGGCTTGTCGAGCTCAGTCAGAGGGCCCCGGGCCACCACCACGACCCGCGCGAGCTGCTCGGGCTCGATCCCGGTCACCTGGCCAACGACGGCAGCACCGGGCTCGAGCACGATCTGCAGCCCGAGCGCGTCGCCGCCCGTGAGGTCCAGCCGCTCGCGGTAGGTCGGGTAGTCGGCATGTCGGCATTCCAGGACCACCTCTCCCGCCTGGGAGACGAGCTCGAAGCTGCCGTCGGAGCTGCTGGTCGCGGCGCGCCCTCCGCCGCCCTCCAGGCTCAGCCGGGCGTCCGCGATCGGTCGGCCCGCCGGGTCGACGACGCGCCCGGCAACACGACTCTCGGCGGTGTCTCGCCGGCGTTCGAAGGCGAGGGTCAACGGCACGGCGCTCGTGCCTGCCACCTCGACCTGCGCCTCGACCGATTCGTATTGATCGTGGTGAGCGCGCACCGTGTGGCTGCCGGCGTCGAGCGGACCGAGCACCGCCTCTCCGGATTGATCGGTGAAATCGTGGGTCGGCCGCTGCCCCCAAGGCGTGGGAACCAGGGTCTGAACCCGGGCCAGGGCCAGCCGGGCCCCGTCCGGCGTCGTCACGGTCACCTCGACCGTGGCACGCGGTTCGAGCTGAATCAGGACGTCGAGCGTGCCGCCTCCGTCCAGCTGATGGCGACTCGGGGTCGATCGCGCGCGGTCGGTGGTGGCGGTCAGCTCGTACTCGGAGGGCCGCAATCCCTCGATACGAAATCGCCCTTCGGCATCGCTATCGGCGCTCTTGGCCGTGGCGTCCAGCCGTCGATCAGGTCCAGGGGCACGGGCCACCACGCGGGCACCTGCGGCGGGCTCGCCGCCAGGCTCCAGCACCACGCCGCGCACCCCGGCGCCCACGGTCAGCTCGACGGTGAGCTGCTGGTCGGTGTTCTCGGTAGTCACCGGCACGGTGCGTGGCAGAAAACCGTCCGCCGACACCAGTACCGTCAGACGACGTTCGCGCGGCAGCCCGTCGAGGTGAAACGAGCCGTTCTGGCGACTCGTGACGGTGGCGAACCACGGCGACTCGGCGCGCTGCACGACGATCTGCTCGCCGTCGGCGTTGCGCACCGAGAGCTGGGCGCCGGCAACCGGCTCGCCGGCGTCGTCGATCACCCGACCGGAGAGCAGCAGCCCGGGCACCAGCACCACGGTGCCGAGATCGAGCGGCTCGCCGGTCTCGACGATCTCGATACCCGGGACCAGCAGCTCGGGAAAACCTCGACTCTTGGCCGCCAGGTAGAAGGTGCCAGCGGGCAGATCCTGCAGCTGAAAGTACCCCTCGGCGTCGGTGGTGGCGCCGAAGTTGTGTTGCACGGCATAGTCTTGCACCGAAGCCGAGCCGGTGAGCGCGGGCAGCAGCGCGACCTCGGCGCCAGCGATCGGCAGATCGTTTTCGGTCACCACCCAGCCAAAGCCGTCGTAGCCGCGCTCGAGGGTGATCATCACGTCGTCCAGGTCGGAGCCGGCCGGCTGGGACGGCAGCCGCTCGCGATGATCCGCGAAGCCCGAGCGCGACACCTGCAGCGAGATCGGTCGCTCCGGCGCTAGCCCCTGAAGCTGGAACGTGCCGTCTTCGCCGCTGATCTCTTCGATCGTCGACCGGATGAGCTCGCCTTCTGGGTTGCGCTGGCCGACCAGCAGCAGCCGAGGCTTGGCCGACCGCACCCGCGCTCCCGCGATGCCGTTACCCTGCACGTCGACCACTCGGCCGCTCACCGCCAAAGCCGGCATGAGGCGCGCGAGCTGCTCCGTGGCCTCGGAGAATCGGTGGCGCAGCGGCACGTAGCCCGGAGCGCCGAAACCGACCGCGACGTCATCACCGACCGGCAGGCGCAGAACATAGCTGCCGTCGCGGCCAAGGGTCCTGAAGAAGTGCGCGCCGCGCCCCGCCCATAGGAATGCCTGCGAGATGGCGCGCTCGTCGAGTCGATCGACGACCCGGCCGACGACCTCGTACGTCGCCGGCAGCTCGAACACCGGTGGCTGAGAGCTCTCGGCAGCCTGCGCGTCTTCTCGCAGGCGCGGCTCCCCGTAGAAGGCCGAGACGTCGGCGAAGACCAGCGGTACTTTTTCCTGCCAGTCGAACGGAGCGCGCAGCATGCCGTCTTCATCGCTGAGGCCAAACGCCAGGAACGGCCAACGCACGAACCCGAACACCTGGCTCGCGGGCCGATCGAGCGCTGCATCGTCGGCCGCATGCACCACCCGCACGGGTCTCAGCGCATCGACCAGCCGCAGCTCGACCACGCCGGCGGTACAGTCGACAATGCGAAACAGAAAGCGGTCCCCGTCAGCCGCCGCGATGCTGACTTTCTCGTCGCTCTCACACGCGATGATCGACCGGCCGTCTTGTCGACTGCGCGCCCAGCGATCGGCCGGCCACCAGCCATCGCGGGACGAAGCTCGCCACGCCGCGGACCAGCCGCGGGCCGCGAAGTGGACGTCGGCGAGCGGCTGATCGTCGTCCGTGAGCCACCAGGCCACCAGCTCGGAGCGTCGCTGTAGGGTCAGGCCCGGCAGCCTGCGGTCGGCCAGCAGCGGACTGAGATCGAAATTCGCCGGCAGGTACTCAGGGTGCCGAACGACGACCCGCCAAAAGCCGGGCTGTGGCGCTTCGAGGCTGAACCCCCCGTCGCGATCCGTCCGCGCGCGGGCGACGAGGTCCGGCGTCAGCTCGCCGGACAGCTGCCGCTCGGCCAGCTGGTCCGCCGGCAGCAGCACCTCGAGCTCGACCCTAGCCTCGGCCAGAGGCTCGCCGTCCGGCGCCAGGACATGGCCGCTGACCTGCTGCGCCAACAGCGATGGTGCCGACAGCAGCATCCCAACCAACCAGGCGAACTTCCGAACCCTTGAACAGACAGCCCGGGACGGAACGCGTTGATTGCGGATCATGGGTCTTGAGACCATCGAGAGCCATTGTACAGTTCCCGAAAATCTCGCTGGTGGCGCGGTTGGACTTTCGCGACCTCCTGCTGGAGTCCAACAGATAACTGGACTGCATCCAAGAAGCGATCGATAGACGGCCGTGTTTAACGGGCTGGCCTGGGCGGCCCCCTTGGGCTGCGGAGCTCGCAGGGTCGCTGTACAGCTGCTTAAAGCACTAACTCACCAAGGCTTGCGAACAGGCACTTGGCCTGCACGCTCAGACATCTCCGCCCTTGCTCGCTCCGTCAACACGGCCTACCATCCCGGAAACGCTTTTCTGGCGAGCCCTCAGTATTAACCCGAGCTTTTCCCGTAACCGAGAAGGAGACCCCATGCTCGAGCTGATCTGCAAACGCACGTGATCGACGTGTCGCAAGGCGGTCGCCTTGCTCAAAGAACACGAGATCGAACACACCTATCGGGAGTACACCCGAGAGCCCCTGGACGCTGACGAGCTGCGCGACGTACTGGGCAAGCTCGGCGTCGGCCCCAAGGACGTGCTCCGTAAGCGGGACCGCGCCTACAAAGAGCTCGGCTTGACCGGCCAAGAGTCGGACGAGGCGCTGATTCAGCACATGGCGGAGCACCCGACCCTGCTGCAGCGACCGATCGGCGTGCTCGGCGACCGGGCGGTCGTCGGCCGACCGCCGGACAAACTGCTCGAGCTGGTCGACTGACTCGCCTTCGGGCTCCTGAGGCGGGCCCCGCAGCAGCCGTGTTAGGCTCGCCGCCCGTTTCCTTCCGATCCCTCCACCTGCCCTCGAGAGAACTACTCATGACACCCGCTCGCCGGACCGCCCAAATCCTCACTCTCATCGCCCTCGTCGTCACGCTCGCTGCCTGCGGCGGCTCCCAGGAACCCGCGGGCGATGCGCCCGCCGAAGCCGAACGGGCCTTTCTGTCGGTCGGCACCGCCCCGACCGGCGGCGCCTTCTTCGTCGTCGGTGGTGCCCTCGCCGACGTCGCCGGCGAGCACAATGCCAATTGGAACGTCACCGCCGAGGCGACCGCCGGCTCGCGCGAGAACATCCGCCGTCTGACCCAGGGCGATCTCGATTTCGCCCTGTCGAACGCCGCTATCTCGTACTTCGCGGTGCGCGGCGAGGCGAGCTGGGACCAGGCCTACCCGATCCGGGCGGTGATGACGCTGGCGCCCAACATCGCGCTGTTCATCTCGCCGGCGGATTCTGGCGTCACCTCGATTGGTGATCTGCGCGGCAAGCGGGTCGTGACCGGTCCGGCCGGGGCGGGCTTCGAGATGTTCGTCGGTCCGCTGGTCGAGGCCCACGGCCTGACTTACGACGACTTCACCGCCCTCAATGCCACCCAATCCGGTGCCGTCGATCTGCTGGCGGATGGCTCGGCGGTCGCAGCCTTCCTGGGTGGCGCGGTGCCGACGGCGTCGATCACCCAAGCGTCGAGCTCGATGGACATCCGGCTCGTGCCGTTCGACGACGACGCCAAGCAGAAAGTGCTCACCGACTACCCCTTCTTCGCCCCCGCCACGATTCCCGCCGGCACCTACCGCGGCCAGGATGAGGACTATCAGGGGCTGAACGTCGGCTCGATGCACCTGATCACCTCCGAGAGCGCCTCGGAAGAGACCGTCTATCAGTTCACCAAGACGATCTACGAGCAGCGCGCGAGCGTCGTCGAGCGTCACCCGGCGGGCAAGGCCATCCAGCCCAAGAACGTGGTGCGCGACACCGGCACGCCGTTCCATCCCGGCGCGATCCGCTACTACCAAGAGATCGGCATCTGGCCGGACAGTGAGCCGGCGGAGGACGGTGGCGCTGCAGAAGGTGGCGCTGAGGACGGTGGTGCTGAGGATGGTGGCGACGACGCGTCGGCCACCGACGCGACCGGCGACGGCACTGACGGTTAGACAGCGCGCCTCGAGGCCGGGCGCCCGCCCGG
>JBCCEE010000392.1:0-8437 GCA_039030415.1 Acidobacteriota bacterium | reverse complement strand
CTTCACCGTCGGCACAGGTCACGAGCAGGGTAGCGATACCTCGACGCCGTGCCTCGGCGAGCGCCCCCCGGGCGTAGGGCGTCACCGAGCTTGCCGACAGACCGATCAGGAAATCGCCGGAGCCCAGTTCGCGGGCGATCTCGCGGCCCGCGTCGTCTCGGTCCTCGGCGCCTTCTTTAGCCCGGAAGACGGCGTCTTCGCCACCCGCGATCGCCGCCCGGATGCGCGCGGGATCGGTGCCGAAGGTCGGCGGGCACTCGGCGGCCTCGAGCACCCCGAGTCGACCGCTAGTGCCAGCGCCAACGAAGATGACGTCGCCGCCGCCTTCCAGCGTGGCGGCGACTTTTTCGGCGGCGACGGCGATCTCGGCGCTGCGGCGCAGCGCCGCGTCCAAACCGCAGCGGTCCTCCTCGAGCAGCAGCTCGACGACCCGATCGGTCGGCAAAGTGTCGAGGCTGCGACTCGCCTCTAGCTGGGACTCGGTACCCAGTTGGCTCCAGGCGGGTGATGCTTCATCCGAAGCAGGCGGCCGGCTCGTCAAATCCGTTCCCTTCGGAGCTCTTGGAGACCCTAGTTGTCCCAGGGGAACCGCCGCATGGCTCGACTCTTGACGAACATGGCGGCAGCGTAGCGCAGCGCGCGGATGCTGGCAAGAAGGCTGTCGAACGGTCTAGCTATCCCAGCTTCGCGCATGGAACCTCTTGTCGAGAATGTGCTGGGTGATCGGCTGCGACCAGCCAGCCGCGCAGTATCCAGGTCATCATGGGCATGAGGATGAAGGTCATGAGCGGCACGAGGATGCTGGTCAAGATCAGGGTTTTCACCGCGATAGAAAGCATCTCGAGATGCTGTCCGGCCACCAGCAGGAGGCCGGTGATGGTCGGGTAGACGGCAACCCAGGTGACGATCGCTGTCTTCCAGCGCGGCGGCGTGGCGGACGGCGCTCGGAAGGACCGTCCTGGGCCAGCGCTCGCCGCTGGCGGGAAAATCTTAGGATTCGCTTTGATCCAGTGGTTCACGGGCTGACACTCCTTTCAGACCAGATCCCAGGCCGAGACGTTCTCTTGCAGATGGACGCTCGATGTGGTGCCCGGGATCACGACGATGTTGGGGGAGCGGCGCAGCAGCCAGGCTAGGGCTTCACGCGCCGGCAGGGTGGCGCCCGGTTTCATGGGATTGGCTCCCAGCGGGCCGTAGGGTATGAAGGCGATTCCGCGCTGCGCCGTGGTTTCGACGAGCGCCGAGTGCTTCTGCTCGGCTTGATTGAGTCGATTCTGCACCGAGGCGATCTCGGTGACCGAGAGCGCCCGGTCCAGCTGCTCCTGATCCACGTTGGAGAGGCCGATCAGGCGGATCTTCCCGGCCTCACGGGCGTCCCGAAGCGCACCCACCGACTCCTCCACGGGCACCTCGGGATCCACACGATGGAGCTGAAAGAGGTCGATGCGCTCAACCCTGAGATTGGCCAGCGCTCCGTCGATCTGCCGAGCTAGGGCCTGCGGCGAGCCGTCGACGACGATCTTCCCGGCCATTGGCTTGTCGACACCACCCTTGGTGGCCAGGATCGCGTTCGGAAAATCAGCGCTGAGCGCTTCGCCCAGAAGCTTGTCGGCCCACTCCGGGCCATATGCCCAGGCCGAATCAAAGAAGTCGACGCCGAGCTCCGCCGCTTGGCGCAGGAGCCGCTTACCGGCTTCCCAGTCCGTGTAAGGGCCGAAGTTTCCGGGCTGGCCCGTCAGGCGCATGGCGCCGAAACCGAGGCGATCGATCTCGAGCTCGCCGCCGAGGAGGAAGGTTCTGTTAGCTGCTGTTGGTTGGGTCATGGTTGGCCTCCGGTGTGGGGTTGTTTGTGATGGAACGCATGATGCCTGGAGATTCGCTCATGTGGTAGACGGCTAACTTCTATCTCTGATATTCACATTGCACATGAGCAGGCCGCTCGACCGATTGACCCTTCTCCAGACCTTCGTGCGCATTGCCGACGCCGGCAGCATCAGTGCCGCGGCGCGCGATCTCGGGCTGTCTCAGCCGTCCGCGAGCCGCCAGCTGGCCGAGCTGGAAACGCGCTTGAAGTCACAGCTCGTTCGAAGAACCACGCATTCCCTGGCGTTGACGGCCGCGGGCACTGAGCTGCTGGCCGACGCCCGCAGACTGCTCGACGAGTGGGAATCGATCGAAGAGAAGCACCTGGCGGCCGAGGACACCCTGCAGGGCAGGCTCTCCGTCGTTGCGCCGGTCGCCCTGGGCCAGTTGCACCTGGCCCGAATCGCCGCGGAGTTTCAGCTCGAGTATCCGCGAGTCTCGCTGTCGTGGCAGCTCGAAGATCGGCCGATCCGTTTTGCGGAGGTGGGGTGCGATTGCTGGATCAAGGTTGGCTCAGTGCCGGATGAGTCGCTGGTGGTCAAGCGTCTCGGCCGGGTAGAGCGCCTGGTGGTCGCGGCGCCTCGGGCTCTCGAGGGGGCGGCCGTGCCGGAGACGCCTCGCGACGCCGGGACGCGACCCTGGCTGGCCCTGGGTCCTTTCGAAGGCGGGCGCCTCCCCCTGCAGCATCAAGATGGAAGTCGCGTCACGCTCAGGCCACCGGTGCGCATGACGACCAACAACATCTTCGCCCTGCGCGAAGCCACCCTGATGGGCCTCGGTCTGGCGGTGTTACCCAGGTGGTTCATTGACGGCGAGCTCGAGTCGGGACAGTTGATCGACGTGCTGCCGCAGTGGCGAGCGCCGAGCCTGCTCGTCCATCTGGCGTTCCTGCCGGGTCGCCATCAGCCCCGGCGGCTGCGGATCTTTCTCGACATGATGCTCGAGGCCATCCCGAAGATTCCCGGCATCGAGCGTCCGGACTGACGCTCCTGCCGCCCGGCCGAATCTCAGTGGACGGGACGCTCGGGGTCGTACGGCGGCGCGGACTCGCGGATCTCGTCGATCTGCTCGGAGGGTGGAATCGGCAGGGTGAACACCGTGGAGAGCTCCAGAGCGAGGTCGGGAAACGTGGGGCTGGTGAGCGTCTCGGTGTCGGTGTAGGCGCCGGCAATCTGATAGTGCTCGCCGGTCAGCCCCAAGACTTCGATCACCGCCGGGTACGGTTGCACCAGCCAATACTCCTGAATTCCGGCTCGGGCATAGAGCCGCAGCTTCCGCACCCGATCATGCCGATGGGTTGACGGCGAGAGCACCTCGATCGCCAGGGTCGGCGGGCCCTCCACGTGGGTCTCCTGCACCTGATTGGGATCGCAAACTACCGCGATATCCGGCTGGACGACGTCTTCAGCCGAGAGCTTGACGTCGATCGGGGAGACGAAGGGTCGACACTGTCGACCCTGGAAATGCTGGTAGAGCTGGCCGAATAGGTTGCCGACGATGGTCTGATGCCGGCTCGAAGGCGCTGGTGACATGCTGAAGGGCTTGCCGCCGATCAGCTCCCAGCGCTCGCCATCTTCCCACGCCCGATAATCGTCCCATCCGAAGCGCTGCCTGGATTTGCCCAAGAAACTCATAGAAATCAGCGTAACGCAGTAGCCCAAAGGTGGCAAGCCGTCGGAATCAAGTCAGCCAGAAACGGTTGGGTTCGCTACCCTCGAGCAATCATGCTAGGTTCCCCCGGGTCTCAGCTGCCGTTGTGGCGGAACTGATTTCAAAGGAAACCTCATGCCCGCAACCCCACCAAGTTTCGACGCCTCGTCCAGCGAGCAGGTGCTGGCAGCGGCGCGCGAGATCTTGCCCTGGATGATCGAGATCCGGCGCGACCTGCATCAGTATCCGGAGCTCGGGCTCGAGGAGCAGCGCACGGCGACGCAGATTCAGGCCCGGCTCGACGAGCTCGACATCCCGCACATCGACGGCATCGGCATTACTGGCGTGATGGGGCTGCTGCGGAGCCCCGGCGAGCGGACGGTGGCGCTGCGGGCGGATATCGACGCGCTGCCGATCCAGGACGCCAAGGACGTGCCCTACCGTTCGCGGGTGCGGGGCAAGATGCACGCCTGCGGGCACGACGTCCACACCACCTGCCTGCTGGGCGCGGCGCGGCTGCTGAGCAGCCTCGGCGAGGAGCTCGGCGGTACGGTGAAGCTGCTGTTTCAGCCGGCCGAGGAGACGGTGGGCGGGGCGCAGCTGCTGATTGCAGCCGGGGTGCTCGAGAATCCGCAGGTGGAGGCGATCTTTGGCCTGCACGTCGAACCCGATATCGACGTCGGACGCTTCGAGGTGCGCTACGGCCAGCGCAACGCGTCGTCGGACAACGTCAAGCTGACCATCCATGGACGCTCCGGCCACGGCGCCTATCCCGCCGATACCGTCGACGCCATCGTGGTGGCGGCGCAGGTGATCTCGGCGCTGCAGACGGTGGTGAGCCGCAATGTCGACGCGCGCGATTGCGCGGTGGTGAGCTTCGGCACGATCAAGGGCGGGGTGGCGCAGAACGTCGTCGCCAGCAAGGTGGAGCTGGTCGGGACGGTGCGCTGCCTGGATCCTGAGGTTCGCAGCCTGGTGCTGCGCCGCGTGCGGGAGACGGCGGAGGGCGTCGCGCGGGCGTTCGGGGGCGAGGCCGAGGTCGAGATCGATCCCGGCTACGATCCGCTGATCAACGACGACGACGCAGTCGCCCTGGTGCAGGCGAACGCCGCACGGCTGGTGGGGGAGGAGCACGTCACCACCAAGGCGACCCCCAACATGGGGGTCGAAGACTTCGCCTACTACGTCAGCCAGGTGCCGGGAGCGTTCTTCTCCCTCGGCGTGCGCAACGAGGCGGCCGGTATCGTCCACTCGGTGCACACCGAGCGCTTCGACGTCGACGAAGAATGCCTGGCCTACGGCGCCGCCATCCAAACCTTGAACGCGCTCAGCATTCTGCGCCGCTGACCGTATTGCGCCGCGGACCCTCGTGCGCCGCTGACCCGTTGCATCAAAGAACTGGAGAGCCGGCATGCTGAACAAGATCTGGGGCGGCTTTATCCTGATCTCGTTCGCCGTCGGCCTGGGACGCTGGCTGCTGGCCGGCGAGCACCAGGTGTGGGCGGCGATGACCAAGGCGGCGTTCGACATGGCGGGCACCGGCTTCGAGATCGCCCTCGGCCTCACCGGCGTCATGTGCCTGTGGCTCGGGGTGATGAAGCTGGGCGAGAAGGGCGGCGCCGTCGAGCTGCTGAGCCGCGGCTTCGCGCCGCTCACCCGGCGGCTGTTCCCCGGCATCCCCGAGGGCCATCCGGCGATGGGCTCGATGATCATGAACATGGCCGCCAACATGCTCGGCGCCGACAACGCCGCAACGCCCCTGGGCCTCAAGGCGATGAAGGAGCTGCAGAGCCTCAACCCGAGCGAAGACACCGCCAGCGACGACCAGATCCTCTTCCTGGTCATCAATACTTCGGCGGTGACGCTGATTCCTGCGACCATCTTCGTCTACCGCACCCAGCTCGGCGCGGCGGATCCCACCGACGTCTTCATCCCGCTGCTGATCGCGACCTTCTGCAGCACCCTGATGGGCCTTTTGGCGGTGTCGTTGTTCCAGCCGATCCGGCTGCGCGATCCCGTCGTACTGGCCTACCTCGGCGGCATGACGGCGATGATCGGCGGCCTGATGGTCTACTTCTCGCGGCTCGAGCGTGAGGTCATGGAGTTGCAGGCCTCCGTGCTGTCGAACTTCATCATCTTCTCGGTGATCGCCAGCTTCCTGGCGCTGGCGGTGCGACGCGGCGAGCCGGTGTATGAGACCTTCGTCGAGGGCGCCAAGGAGGGCTTCCAGGTCGCCATCAGCATCATCCCTTACCTGGTGGCGATGCTGGTCGCCATCGGAATCTTCCGCGCCAGCGGCTCGCTCGACTTCCTGCTCGACGGCCTGCGCTGGGGTGTCGAGCGCCTCGGCATCGACACCCGCTGGGTCGACGGCGTGCCCACCGCCCTAATGCGGCCATTGTCGGGCAGCGGCGCCCGCGGCATGATGCTCGAAACCATGGAGGCCCACGGCGCGGACTCCTTCGCCGGTCGCCTGGTCAGCGTCATCCAGGGGTCGACAGAGACGACGTTTTATGTGCTCGCCGTCTACTTCGGCTCGGTCGGCATCCGCAAGACGCGCCATGCCGTCACCTGCGGCCTCGCCGCCGACGCCACCAGCGCCGTCGCCGCGATCTTCGTGTGCTACCTTTTCTTTGGATGATCCCTAAAAATGGATGGAGAACGGGGTGGCTGGTCGCTGGATGCGTCGCGATGACGAGCTTGCCGGCGGCATGGTCTCAGGCACAGCCTGAAGCAAGGTCTCAGGCACAGCCTGAAGCACTGGCTGAGGTGCACGACGCGCGGCGCGTGCTGAGCGACGGCTGGGCGATCCGCTCCTCAGCCGAAGTCGAAGCCGACGGCGCCGAGCTGTCCCGCCCCGGTTTCGACGTCGCGGGGTGGCACGCCGCGAGCGTACCGTCGACCGTCGTCGCTGCCCTGGTGGCGGACGGCACCCTGCCCGATCCCAACTTCGGCATGAACCTGCGCGAGATGCCCGGCGCCGACTATCCTCTGGGCCGCATCTTCTCCAAGCTGCCGATGCCCGAGGGCAGCCCCTTCCGGTCGTCCTGGTGGTTCCGCACCGAGTTCGCCGCGCCACTCGTTCCGGGCGTGGCGCCGGTCCTGAACTTCGACGGCATCAACTACCGCGCCAACGTCTGGCTCAACGGCGAGCTGCTGGCCGACCGCGACGAAGTCGCCGGCGCCTACCGCACCTATGCTTTCGACGTCGCGGATCGCCTGCGTGAGGGCACCAACGCTCTGGCGGTCGAGGTCTTCCCACCCGGAGTCGACGATCTCGCGATCACCTGGGTCGACTGGAACCCGATGCTGCCCGACAAGGCGATGGGCATCTGGCGCGACGTCTATCTCACGTCGAGCGGTCCGGTATCCCTTCAGCATCCGCACGTCACGAGTGATGTGGAGCTGCCGTCCGATGCAGCCATGTCCGGTGGCAAGACCGGCATCGCGCGGCTGACGGTTAGCGTCGACCTCCGGAACACCACGGATCAGCCGCAGCACGGCCGGCTGCTGGTGGGCTTCGCCGACCGGAGTCTCAACGAGGCCGTCACCCTCGAACCGGGGGAGGTTCGCACGGTTACGCTGACGCCGGAGCGTCATCCCGAGCTCGTCGTCGAGAATCCGCGCCTGTGGTGGCCGATCCCCATGGGGGAGCAGAACCTCTACGACCTCGACCTGGCCTTCCAAGTCGAGACCGGTGACTCCGTCGCACGCTCCGATTCCACCCGCGTCCGCTTCGGCATCCGGGAGATCACCTCCGAGCTGACCGACGAAGGGCACCGCCTGTTCCGCGTCAACGGTCGCCCCGTCCTGATCCGCGGCGCCGGCTGGACGCCCGACTTCATGCTGGGCTTCTCGCCGGAGCGCATGGCGGCCGAGCTGGCCTACGTGCGCGACATGGGCCTCAACACCGTGCGGCTCGAAGGCAAGATGGAGCCCAAGGCGTTCTTCGACCTGGCGGACGAGCTCGGCATCCTGGTGATGGCCGGCTGGTGCTGCTGCTCGCATTGGGAGCGCTGGGCGAAGTGGAGCGAGGAAGACCACCGCATCTCCCAGGAGTCCCTGCGCAGCCAGATTCGTCGCCTGCGTCGCCACCCCAGCCTGCTGATGTGGCTCAACGCCAGCGACATTCCCCCGCCGGCCAGGGTGGAGAAGGCCTACCTCGAGATCCTCGACGAGCTGCGCTGGCCCAACCCGGTGGTGTCGTCGGCCAGCGCCAAGCCGGCCGAGCACAGCGGTCCGTCCGGCGTCAAGATGAACGGCCCCTACGAGTGGATTCCGCCGTCCTACTGGCTGACCGATCCCGGCCGCTTCGGCGGCGCCTGGGGCTTCGCCACCGAAGTCGGCCCCGGACCCGTCGTGCCACCCGCCGACAGCGTGCGGGCCATGCTGCCCGAGTCCAGCTGGTGGCCGATCGACGAGCAGTGGCTATTCCACGCCGGCAGCGGCCGGTTCGACAACCTCGACCTATTCAACGAAGCCCTGAGCGCCCGCTACGGCGCCCCCACCGGCCTCGAGGACTACACCTTCAAGGCCCAGCTCCTGGCCTACGACGGCCTGCGCGCCATGTTCGAGGCCTACGCCCGCAACAAGTACACGGCTCGGAACAGGTACACGGCCACCGGCGTCATCCAGTGGATGCTCAACGACGCCTGGCCGTCCATGATCTGGCACCTCTACGACTACTACCTGCGCCCCGGCGGCGCCTACTTCGGCGCCAAGAAAGCCCTCGAGCCGGTGCACGTGCAGTACTCCTATGACGACCATTCGGTGGTCGTCGTCAACGGCACTCACCGGCCGTTGGGACCGGTTACGGCGCGGGCCCAGGTTTTCGACGTCGAGATGGAGCTACGCTTCGCCCAAGAGTTGAAGGTCGAAGTCGCCGGGGACGTCGCCCAGCGTGTCTTCACAGTTCCTGAGCTCG
>JBCCEE010000391.1:0-8458 GCA_039030415.1 Acidobacteriota bacterium | reverse complement strand
CGCGATCGTGCTGGTGCGCGAGGATCAGCCGGGAGAGAAGAGTCTTGTCGCTTGCGTGACCGGCAGGGACCGGGAGCCGTCCCCCGGGGCGTTACGTGAGCGCCTTGGGGCTCGCCTACCCGAGTACATGGTGCCGTCCGCCTTCGCCGTGCTCGAGGTCCTACCGCTGAACGCCAACGGCAAGGTCGACCGCTCTCGTCTCGCTGAGCTGGCGATCGCGACCGTCGACCAGCAGGCTACCGTCGCGTATGTTGCTCCCCGCACTCCCACCGAGCAGATCGTTGCCCTGATTTGGGAGGAGGTGCTGGAGCGGGAGCGGATCGGCGTTCAAGAGGACTTCTTTGCGCTCGGCGGGCATTCGTTGCTAGCGACCCGTCTGGTTTCCAGGATCCGCGAGAGTCTCAGCGTCGAGCTTCCTCTGCGTCAGCTGTTCGAGGCGCCTACGGTCGCGGAACTATCGGTAGCCGTCGACTCCTTGTTGAGGGCGGAGCAGGGGCGGTCGAGGCCTCCTCTCGAACCGGTCTCGAGGGACCGGGAGCTGCCGCTTTCCTTCGCTCAGCAGAGGCTGTGGTTTCTCGATCAGCTGGAGCCGGGGAGCGCCGCCTACAACATCCCGACCGCCTACGATCTTCGCGGGCGGCTGCAGGTCGATGCCCTCGAGTGGGTCCTGAACGAGATTGCGCGGCGCCACGAAGTGCTGCGCACCACGTTTGGAGAAGGGCGAGACGGACCGATTCAGGTGGTTCGACCGTGGCGTCCCGAACGACTACCTATCGTCGACTTGAGCGCACTCCCCGATGCAGCTCGGATTGCCGAGGGGCGTCGGTTGGGTGCCGCGGAAGCTAAGCGGCCGTTCGATCTCTCCCGCGATCCGATGCTGCGTGCCGGTTTGGTCCGGCGCGGACCTGAAGACCATACGGTCTGGCTGACCATCCACCACATCGCGAGCGACGGCTGGTCTATGGACCTGCTGTCGCGCGAGGTGGGAGCCTTGTACCGAGCGTTCACCGGTGGCTTGGCGTCTCCCTTGCCCGAGCTACCCGTGCAGTATGCGGATTTTGCAGCCTGGCAGCGTGGCTGGCTGCAGGGCGAAGTCTTGGAAGCCGAAGTCGAGTACTGGCGTCGTCAGCTCGGGTCGTCACCTCCGCCGCTCGACCTGCCGACAGATCGACCTCGGCCTGCCGTCCGGACGCCGCGCGGCGCCGCCGTCGGTTTTGGCTTTTCGCAAGAGTTGTCGCTCAGCCTCGAAGATCTGGCGCGGCAGTCCCGTTCAACGCTGTTCATGGTGCTGCTAGCGGGATTCGAGGCCCTTTTGGCGCGACTCAGTGGACAGCACGACGTCAGCGTCGGAACACCGATTGCCGGACGCACTCAGATCGAGGTCGAGCCGTTGATCGGCTTCTTCGTCAATACCCTCGTGCTGCGGGGCAACCTCGAGGGTGGCCCAGGTTTCAGAGAAGCGATCCGTCGCACCCGCAGCATGGTGCTCGAGGCCAATACCCACCAGGAGGTTCCGTTCGAGAAGCTGGTTGAAGAACTGGCGCCGGATCGCAGCCTGAGCCACTCACCGCTGTTTCAGGTCATGTTCGTGTTACAGAACGTGCCGCAGGCGAGCGGTGAGCTCAGCGAACTGGAGATTCAGCCGCTCGAATCCGGCAGCGGCACTTCGAAGTTCGACATGACGGTCGTCATGGTCGAAAGGGATGGGCTGATCTCAGGTGCGATCGAGTACAGTACGGACCTTTTCGATCGTACGACCCAGGTACGTTTGACGCGACACTTCGAAGCGCTGCTCTCCTCAGCAGCAGCGGCCCCGGAGCAGCCTCTCGTGGAGCTGGCGCTGCTGAGCGCCGCGGAGATTCAGCAGCTGGTTTTCGAGGTCCGCGAGCAAGCCGTCATCGACACGTCGTCGACACTCCTCGATCTCTTCGAAGATCAAGTGACGCACAGGCCCGAAGCGATAGCTGTTGTGGGCGCTGCGGCCGAGGGCCGTGGAGAAGTGCTCAGCTACGGTGGGCTGAATCGCCGCGCCGAAATCCTGGCGGCACGATTGCTGACCATGGGGGTGGGTCCCGAAGTGCGGGTTGGTCTGCTCGCGGAGCGGACGCCCGAGCTGCTGGTCGCTCTGCTTGGCATTCTCAAGGCGGGTGGCGTCTACGTACCGTTGGATCCCGCCTACCCGGAAGAGCGCTTGCGATTCATGCTCGGAGACTCGGCAGCTGTCGCTCTGGTCACCTGCGGGTTGGCTAGCTCGGATCATCGACTCGAGCTCGATCTGCCGACGGTGAGTGTCGAGGCCATCGGACATCAATCGTCTCGGGGAGTACTCCCCGAGGCGCGCCCCGAGAATCTGGCTTATGTGATCTACACCTCTGGCTCGACCGGGCGTCCCAAAGGGGTCGGCGTGACCCACCGCAACGTAGTGCGTCTGATGCGCTCCACGGAAGTGAATTACCGATTCGACGCTTCCGATGTCTGGACGCTGTTTCACTCTTACGCGTTCGATTTCTCGGTATGGGAGATCTGGGGTGCTCTGGCCTATGGCGGGCGGCTGGTGGTCGTTCCCCACTGGGTGAGCCGGACTCCGACCGCGTTCCGCGAGCTGCTGCAGCGTGAGAACGTCACCGTCCTCAACCAGACCCCCTCGGCATTTGGCCAGCTGGTCGCCCTGGATGCTGCTGAGAGCTCGCCGCGCCAGCCGGCTCTGCGTTGGGTGATCTTCGGCGGCGAGTCGCTGGACGTCGAGGCGCTGAGACCTTGGCTGGCCCATCATGGCTGGGCGTCTCCTCGGCTGGTGAACATGTACGGCATCACCGAGACGACGGTGCACGTTACCTACCGTCCGCTAGTGCAGCCAGATCTGGCAACGCCTTGGCGGAGTCCGATCGGTGGCGCGCTGTCGGATCTGTGCAGCCTGGTGCTCGATGGCTACCTAAAGCCCATGCCTTTGGGGGTAGCGGGAGAGCTGGCGGTGGGCGGCAGTGGCCTGGCGCGCGGTTACCTTGGGCGTCCCGGCTTGACGGCGGAGCGTTTCGTGCCGGACGGCCTGGGCGGTGGTGCCGGCTCGCGCTTGTACCGCTCGGGTGATCTGGTACGTCGACTGACGACCGGTGAGCTGGACTATCTGGGCCGGATCGACGCACAGGTGAAGATCCGCGGTTTTCGGATCGAGCTGGGCGAGATCGAGTCCGCGCTGAGCAGCCATCCCGCCGTATCGCGCGCAGCGGTGGTAGTCCACGATGTGACGCCAGAAGACCGACGGCTCGTGGCCTACGTAGTGCCCGAATCTTCAACTGAGGCGCCCATCGCTTGGCCGGAAGTTCTTCGCCCCCACCTCCAGCGATTGTTGCCGGAGTACATGGTGCCATCGGTCGCAGTGGAGCTCGAGTCTCTACCGCTGACTACCAACGGTAAGCTGGATCGGAAGGCTCTGCCGACACCAGAGATCGATGGCACGAGTGCGATTCGAGAGTACCGCGCGCCCCAGACGCCGACCGAGGAAATCGTCGCTGGTATTTGGGCGGAAGTGCTGGGAGTCGAGCGTGTCGGCCTCGACGACCACTTCTTCGAGCTCGGCGGTCATTCGCTGTTGGCGACGCAAGTCGTATCCCGCCTGCGGTCGGCGGTCGAGATCGAAGTACCGCTGCGCCGGCTCTTCGAAGCTCCGACGGTTCAGGCTTTGGCGACCGCTATCGAGGAGCTCAGGCAGGCGGGCTCCGGACTGACGCGGCCGCCGTTGCAAACCGCCGACCGTGATCGGCCGCTGCCGCTATCGTTCGCTCAACAGCGACTGTGGTTCCTGGATCAGCTAGAGCCGGGGAGTCCCGCTTACAACATTCCCACAGCTTTCGAGCTCCAGGGCGACCTGCGGCCGGAGATGTTGCAGCGTGCACTGACTGAGATCGTGCAGCGTCACGAGGTGCTGCGCACCGTGTTCCAGAGCTCGGAGGCCGGACCGGTGCAGCGTGTCGAAGCGCCAAGGGTGGCACCGCTTCCGGTGGTCGATCTGAGTCGCTTGCCGGAGGAAATGCGTCAGCTCGAGGGGCGACGGTTGGGCGCTGCCGAGGCAACCCATCCCTTCGACCTGGCTCGGGACCCGGTACTGCGAGCCGGGCTGGTGCGCTTCGAAGAGGGTCACTTCACTCTGTGGTTGACGCTGCATCACATCGCGAGCGATGGCTGGTCGATGGAGATACTGGCTCAGGAGCTGGGCGCGCTGTACGCGTCTTTCGTCGCCGGAAAGCCCTCGAAGCTGCCCGAGCTGCCGATTCAGTACGGAGACTATGCCGCTTGGCAGCGCGGATGGTTGCAGGGTGAGGTCTTGGAGGCCGAGGTCGACTTCTGGCGCCGCCAGCTGGCTGGAGCACCGGCGGTGCTCGAGCTGCCGACCGATCGGCCCAGGCCGCCGGTCCAGACCCTCACCGGTTCAACCCTGGCGTTCCCGCTCGGCACGGAAGTAGCGGAAGGGCTACGTCGAATTTGCCGGCGAACTGGCTCGACACTGTTCATGGCGCTTCTGGCCGCCCTCGACTTGCTGCTGTCGCGTCTCAGCGGTCAAATGGACATCAGTGTTGGAACGCCCATCGCGGGACGCACCCAAGTAGATATCGAGCCACTGATCGGCTTTTTCGTCAATACGCTCGTGCTGAGGTCGAGGGTAGCGGAGGAGCTGACCTTCGAGCAGGCGGTGGAGCGAGTGCGCAGCACCGTACTCGAGGCCAATGCGCACCAGGAAGTGCCCTTCGAAAAGCTGGTGGAGGAGCTGGCACCGGATCGTAGCCTGAGCTATCCGCCTCTCTTCCAGGTCCTATTCGTGCTTCAGAACGTTCCACCGGGTGAAGGTACCCTGCCGGATCTGGGCATTCGTCCGGTAGAGCAGACGAGCGGCACCTCCAAGTTCGACCTGACGGTAGCGGCGGTGGAGTCGGGTGATGGCATCTCCGGAGCAGTGGAGTACAACACCGACCTCTTCGACCGCACCACGATCGCTCGCTGGACGCGCCATCTAGTGTCTCTTCTGGAATCTGCCATGGCGTCTCCGGAGCAGCATTTGGGGGAGCTGTCTCTACTCGGGATCGTCGAGCAGCACCAGCTGGTTTTCGAACGGCAACAGAGGTTGGTGACGATACCGCAATCCACGCTGCTGGATCTGTTCGGCGCGCAGGTGCTGCGGGCAGCGGACTCCATTGCGGTCGCGGGTCGGGCAACGGACGGCGAGAGTGTAGTTTTGAGCTACGGCGAGCTGGATCGTCGTACCAGCGCTCTGGCAGCGCAGCTGGCTGCTTTGGGTGTGGACTGCGAGGTGCGTGTCGGCTTGCTGGCCGAGCGGACGCCGGATCTGCTGGTGGGGCTACTTGGCATCTTGCGGGCGGGAGGCGCCTACGTGCCGCTGGATCCAGCCTATCCGGCCGAGCGGCTGCGCTTCATGCTCGAGGACTCGGCCTCGATTGCCCTGGTGACGTGTGGGCGGGGTCCGGCGAACCGACTGGCCGACGTCGATCTACCCAAAGTGCGCGTCGAGGAGCTGACGGGAGAAACTAGGGGATCCTTAGCGCCAGCCATCCAGCCCGAGCATTTGGCCTACGTCATCTACACCTCGGGCTCGACCGGCCGGCCAAAGGGCGTCGGCGTGACGCATGCCAACGTGGTGCGCCTGATGCATGCGACAGAAGCGGACTACGGCTTCGGTCCGAGCGACGTTTGGACGCTGTTCCACTCATACGCCTTCGACTTCTCGGTGTGGGAGATCTGGGGTGCTCTGGCTTACGGTGGACGTCTCGTCGTGGTGCCACATTGGGTGAGCCGCGAGCCGGACGCCATGCTGGATCTGCTTTGGCGCGAAGGCGTTACGGTGCTGAACCAAACGCCATCGGCATTCGGGCAGCTAGTTGCGGCGGAGACGTCCCGCCCGAATTCTCAGGCCCTGCGCTGGGTGATCTTTGGCGGCGAGTCATTGGATCTAGAAACCCTGCGCCCCTGGTTCGACCGTCACGGCTGGTCTTCACCGCGGCTGGTGAACATGTACGGCATCACCGAAACGACGGTCCACGTCACCTACCGTCCGCTGGTGCGCTCCGATCTCGAGCTGCCTTCGCGCAGTCCGATCGGTGATCCCTTGTCCGACCTCTGCGGTCTAGTGCTGGACAGAACCCAGCGGCCGGTTCCTCTGGGTGTTGCCGGAGAGCTAGCGGTGGGTGGCGAGGGCTTGGCCCGAGGTTACCTGGGACGGCCGGGACTGACGGCTGAGCGCTTCATACCGGACGGTCTGGTCGGTGCTCCAGGATCCCGGCTCTACCGTTCTGGCGATCTCGTCCGCCGCCTTGCGGCGGGTGAGCTGGAGTACTTGGCACGGATCGACAGCCAGGTGAAGATCCGTGGCTTCCGGATCGAGCTCGGCGAGATCGAGTCGGCCTTGAGCGGGCATCCCGCGATATCGCGTTCCGCCGTTCTGGTGCACGAGGTTTCGGCCGCCGACCTCAGGCTGGTGGCCTACTTGGTGCCCGAGGCTGAGGCCGATTCCATCAGCGATTGGAGTGCCGAGCTGAGGCCCTATCTGCAGCGTTTGCTGCCGTCCTACATGGTGCCGTCGTCGTTCATGGAGCTGGCAGAGCTGCCGCTGACGGCCAACGGCAAGCTGGATCGACGCGCATTGCCCAAGCCAGAGCTCGAGTCGACGACCGCGTCCAAGGCTTATCGGGCGCCGCAGACGCCGGCTGAAGGGATCGTTGCTGGCATTTGGGCAGAGGTCTTGGGAGTCGAACGCGTCGGCCTCGACGATCACTTCTTCGAGCTTGGCGGTCACTCGCTATTGGCTACCCAGGTGGCATCGCGGCTGCGTTCTGCTTTCGAAGTCGAGGTACCGCTCCGCAAGCTGTTCGAGGCTCCGACGGTGGCTCAGCTGGCTACGGTAGTCGAAGAGCTCGAGAGCCTGGAGCGTGGCGTCGCGCGACCGGCCATCACGGTCGCCCCACGGAATCTTCCGCTACCCCTGTCATTTGCTCAGCAGCGCCTGTGGTTCCTGGACCAGCTCGAGCCCGGCAGCGCGGCCTACAACGTGCCGCTCGCCCTGCGCCTCGAGGGTCAGCTCGCCTGGAGCGTCTGCGTGCGTGCGGTCAGTGAGATCGTACGGCGGCACGAAGTGCTGCGCACAACCTTCGGTGAGCTCGATGGGCTGCCGGTACAACGGATCGCTCCGCCCCACCCCGTGCCGCTGGCGATGATCGATCTGAGTGTCTTGGCCCCGCGTGAACGCGAAGCCGAGGCGGAACGCCTGATGGCGGCTGAGGCCGGCATGCCCTTCGACCTCGAGCTCGGCCCGGTGCTGCGGGCTGGCCTGGTGCGCTTGGGGCCAGCGGATCACGTGGTCTGGTTGACGATCCACCACATCGCCACCGACGGTTGGTCGATGGGGCTGTTGACCCGCGAGCTGGCAACGCTCTACGCAGCGATCGCTGACGACATGCCGTCTCCGCTGCCGGAGCTGTCGGTTCAATATGCCGACTACGCGGCCTGGCAGCGCGATTGGCTGTCGGGTGAGGTGCTCGGAGGAGAGGTGGCGTATTGGCGCCAGCAGCTCGCGAGCTCATCTCCGGTCCTGGCTCTGCCGACCGATCGTCCGCGATCCGAGGTGAGGAGCTCGCGCAGTGACATTCAGCCGTTCGTGCTGGACGAAGCTAGCTCGGAAGCTTTGAGTGCGCTGGGTCGTCACACCGGCTCGACGCTCTTCATGGTGCTGCTGGCAGGCTTCAACAGCCTACTCGGGAGACTGTCGGGCGAGACGGACGTCAACGTCGGCAGTCCGATCGCCGGTCGCAACCTGCTAGAGACCGAGCCGCTGATCGGCTTCTTTGTCAACACACTCGTGCTGCGCGGCGATCTCGACGGCGATCCATCGTTCGCCGAGCTGGTCCGCCGCGTCCGACAAACGGTGCTCGAGGCTCACGCCCACCAGGAAGTGCCGTTCGAGAAGCTCGTGGAAGAGCTGGAGCCGGAGCGCAACCTCGAGCATACGCCGCTGTTTCAGGTGATGTTCGTGCTGCAGAACCTGCCGCCCCAAGAAGGCGAAGTCGAGGGTTTGAGTCTGCGGCCTCTGAGCTCGACCGAAGGTACGGTCGCCAAATTCGACGTCAATCTGGGGTTGGTCGAGCACCCCAACGGAATCCGCGGCAGCTTGAGTACCCGCCAGGGGCTGTTCGATCGCACGACCGCAGCACGCTGGTGCGCAGCACTAGAGCGGCTACTGAGAGATGCGTCGGCGAATCCTGACCGTCGGCTGAGCGAGCTAGAGGCCTGGAGCCCGGCGGAGCGTCAGCAGGTCCTGGTGCAGTGGAATGATTCGGCCGAAGACTACGGGCCGGGCTCGTGGCTCGATGAGCTGAGCCGTTCCGTCGCTCTGCGGCCCGACGCGATGGCGGTTTCGTTGGAAGACACGGGCTTGAGCTACCGCGAGCTGGACCGT
>JBCCEE010000390.1:0-8471 GCA_039030415.1 Acidobacteriota bacterium | reverse complement strand
TCACAACACAATCACGGTGGCGCAGCTGGGAATCACAAGGGTGGTGCAACGAGTCGGGTAACCACTTGATGGCTCTGATGAGGTTGAATCAATGGTGCCGTCGCCAGCGCCCACGATATTCCGGTCCTCTTCCTCACCCAAGCCACCCTCTACCGCGCGGATCCCCTGCCGGACGATGCCGAGCGCTTCCGGCTCGCTACCGCGATTGCCGCGCGTGGCGCGGTTCCTCCGGACATCCCGTCACTAGCGCGCGGCATGGCAGCGTTCAACGGGCTGGTGCTGGGACTGGCCATGGAGCCGTCGGTTCACGTCCACGACCTCGCCAGCAGCCAGGCCTGGAATCGCGATCTGATCTACGACGAGTGCCACCTCACCCGCGCTGGCAACCGTCGCGTGGCCGATGAGCTGACGCCGATTGTGAGCGCGATCCTGCGCTGATTCAAGGAGGGTCTGCGCTGGGACCCAACAGGAAGACACAGTCCTGAACCGCGGCACTATTCGCCCTTCAGCTGCTGGATGCTCTCCTGCAGCGCTCGGGTATCCCCACCATCACTGGTCAGGCAGTAGGCGCCGACGCTGAGGATGCTGCTGGCCACGGTAGCGAGGAAGAAGAACGTCAGCAGGGCGCTGGCCAGGGTGCGCTGCAGCCCCGAGAAGCGACGCGGCTCGACGCTATCGCCCGCTAGGGGCTCATCGTCGGCTAGGGATTCATCGTCTGCAAACGTCCCATCGCTAGCGAGCGCTTGCTCTTCCGGATACTCGACGACGCCGACAGGATTGACGCGGGGTATTCTCATGATGATGCTCCTTTGCAGATACTTTCCGTCCAGGAGTACGACCGTTCCGCGTCGGCTGGATTTCAGCCGGCTCTAGCGCTCGCTCATGAGCGCCCGATACTGACCGCCCGATATAGCGTGTGCAGCGGGCCGCCGTCCGCGCCGCAGGCCGGCACGTCGCGCCGCGTCACCTCCAGCCCAGCGCGCCGCAACCGGCGCTCGAAGTTGGGCGCTTCATCAGACGACCACACCACCAGCGCACCGCCAGGCGTGAGGGCAGCGGCCAAGCGCTCGATACCCCTAGCGTTGTACAGCGCGCCGTTGGAATCGAGCGTGAAAGCGGTTGGTCCGTTGTCGACGTCGAGCAGGATCGCGTCGAACGCTTCTTCCTCGAGCAGCGTGTTGACGTCGGCCTCCACCACCCGCACGCGCGGATCGTCCATCGGCCGATTCGCCAGGTGCGCCAGCGGGCCCCGGTTCCACTTCACCACCTCGGGAAAGACCTCCGCCACCACCACCTCCGCCGAAGCGCCAAAGGCATCGAGCGCGGCGCGCAGCGTAAATCCCATCCCCAACCCACCGATCAGCACCCGAGGCGCCAGCACGTGCTCCAACGCCTCGCGAGCCATCTCCCCCATCGCCTCCTCCGAACCGTGCGCCTCACTCGTCATCAGCTCCAGCCCGTTGAGGCGGATCTGGTAGCGGTCGCCACGGCAGTAGAGGACCAGCTCGTGGCCGTCGCGGGTCGTCACCTGGCCCAGGGTCTCGAGGTCTCGCATCGACGGGATGGTACCTCGTTTCGAGCTCTAAGCTGTTTACTTCTCCCCAGGTATCGCAAGAGCGTCGATCAAGCGGTCTGCGGACTGACTCCACATAGTCTGGGCTCTCACCTGAGCCGATGACCCTTACTAACTCTGGCGCTCGGTGTTGTCGACCGCGGTCTCGGGTAAGGTCTCCGCAACCGATGCGAGCTGCTCCAACGCTGCAGCGGGTGTGCAGACCCTGACAGATGGCCCAAGTCGATTCAGCTGCTCTCGGTCCCGCGTCACCAGTAGCGAATCGAAACGCCGGGCGACTGCACCATAGATCGAGTCCGCACCCCGCAAACGATGGGTTGCCGCCAGCTCACATGACAAATTCGACAGCGACTCGTCCAAGGGGACAAAGGTCTGGCAGGGCAGGTGACGGATAGCCTCTGAGGCTTCGAGGCCTCGATCAGTGTCATCGAAGATACGCGCAGTCGATGCAGCGACCTCGACCAGAAGGAGCATCGGCACGAAGATTTCGTGAGCCAAGCGGATATCGCCATGAATCGCAGCGATCAACTGCTGACTCTCTATCGAGCCGCCTTCATGGGGATTGAGCGCGTTCAGATGTACGCTCGCATCGAGCGTGAGCCTCATTCGTCGGAAGCACGTTGCCGTATGTCGGCCAATACGGCTCCTGAAGACCGACTTTCCGGCCAGGATCCTCTGATTTCCTCGGCCACACGACGATAGCTCTGCCAGCCATCCATTGCCCCAGGCTTGATGGGTGAAACGTTCGCTACAGGCGAGAGTCGCGCAATCGGTCGACCCTGCTGGGTCACAACGTAGTCCGTGTTTTCGTCTTGGACTTGCTGCAGAATCTCTGAGGTGCGGTCTTGTAGGTCCCTAAGGGGGATACTCGACATGGTCCTAGCCTAAGGTAGTTGAATCTGATCGCAAACGAGGACGGTTCGCTCACCAGTAATCACTGTAGCACAGGGCCAGCTCGCCGCGGCCTGCACCCGCTGCCCTACTCAACCACCCCTAGACACAGCGTCCGCTCGCAAGGTTCCGAAGGCGCCACCTTGCAAGGCCCGCGACGCGACGATACCGTTGCGGCTGTCACTACGAAAGACCTCTGCAAGGGAGACGCGACATGCACTTCTCCACCGACGAAGCGCAGCGCCTGGTTGCCCGCATGGGCGACAACATTGCCTCGGGCATTGTCGGCCAGCGCGACCTGATCGAAGGCCTACTGCTGGCTCTGCTGGCCAACGGCCACGCGCTGATCGAAAGTGTGCCCGGCCTGGGCAAGACCCGCTGCGTGAATCTGCTGGCGCGGGCCTGCCAGGGCAGCTTCCACCGCGTGCAGTTCACGCCCGATCTGCTGCCGGCGGATATCGTCGGCACCGAGATCTACAATCAGTCCAAGGGCTCGTTCGAAACCAAGACCGGTCCGCTGTTCGCCAACTTCATCCTCGCCGACGAGATCAACCGCGCGGCGCCAAAGGTGCAGTCGGCTCTGCTCGAGGCGATGCAGGAGCGGCAGGTGACGATCGGCGACGAGACGTTCCCGCTGCCCAGCCCGTTCTTTGTGTTCGCGACCCAGAACCCGGTCGAGCAGGAGGGTACGTACCCGCTGCCGGAGGCCCAGGTCGACCGCTTCTTGATGAAGCTGATCGTCAAGTATCCGTCGCGCGAGAACGAGCGCAAGATCGTTCGGATGGTGATGAACGAGACGGAGCTGCCGAGCCTCAAGCAGCTGCTGGACGGAGCCGACATTCTGGCTCTGCAGGAGGCGGCGCGCGAGGTTCACGTCGAGGACAAGATTCTCGACTACGCCACCCGGATCGTCGCCGGCACCCGCGATCCCGAGGGCTACGACCTCGATCTCGACGGCATGATCCAGCTCGGCGCTTCACCGCGCGCCTCGATCGCCCTGGTCGTCGTCGGCCGGGCGCGCGCTCTGATGGCGGGACGCGACGCGATGCTGCCGGACGACATCAAGGCCTCGGCCCACGACGTGCTGCGCCATCGGATCCTGATGACCTATCAGGCTGACGCCGGTGGCATCACGCCCGAGACGGTCGTCGACCGGCTGCTCGAGAAGGTGAAGGTACCTTGAGGACCCTCCGCCTCTAGCCATGGACGCCCAGCTGCGAGATCTCCTGACGCGGATTCGGGAGCTGGAGCTGGTCGCCCGGCGCAATGTCTCGTCGCTGTTCGCCGGCAACTACCTGACGACGATTCCGGGTCGCGGGCTCGACTTTCACGAGGCGCGGCAGTACGTCCAGGGCGAGCCGATCCGGCGGATCGACTGGAAGATGACGGCGCGCATGGGCTCGCCCTACGTGCGAACGTTCCTCGAGGAGCGCCAGCGCGAGGTCTTCATCGCTCTCGACGTCAGCCCGTCGATGGCCACCGGCTGGCAGCAGCACACCAAGCTCGAAGTCGCGATCGAGGCCGCGGCCACCCTCGCGCTGTCGGCGGTGCGGGCCGGTGATCGCCTGGGCTATGTGACCTTCGCCGACCGCGTCTTCGAGCTCGACCGCCCGCGCGCCGGCAAGAAGCAGCTGTTCCGCGCCCTGAAGACCTTTGTCAGCGCACTCGAGCCGGCAGCCGAGCCGTGCCCGCTGTCCGACCCGCGGACCGCGATCCACGCCATCGAAGGCTTCCGGGGTCGCAGCTTCGTGGTCTTCCTGATCTCAGACTTCATCGACCACGACGTGCCGGAGGATCTCAGGTACTTCCGGCGACGTCACGACGTGTCGCTGATCCAGATCTATGACCCGGTGGAGTATGCCCGCACCGACGCCGTGCGGCTGCCGGCCTTCTCGCCGGAGGGAAGCGCCGCCATCACCGCGGTTCAGCCCGGGGTCGCCTCGGGGGACGCCGGCAGCCTGGAAGAGCTGATGGGGTACCTGGCAGATGAAGCCGCCAGGTACGGCATTCACCTGGCGAGCGTCGCCACCGACCAGCCGGTGGCCGGCAGTCTGCTCGAGCTGTTTCAGGCCAAGCGCCGGAGGCGCGGCCTATGACCGAGCTGCCGACCTCGTCCGCGCCGCCGCTCTACATCTTGCCGCCCACCGGGCTGATGATGCTGGCCGCCCTCACCCTGGCCTTTCTTCTCGCTCTATTGCTCGCTCTGCTGTGGCGGCTGTGGAAACGCCGGCAGCGACGCCGGCCGGCTCCGGCTCCGGCACAGAAACAGGCGGCTGCGCCACCGGCGCCCGCGGCCAGTCTGAGCTCGGCGATCACCGAGCTCCAGAAGCGGACCCTGCGCAGCAAGACCTTTCGCGACGGCTGCCACGCTCTGGCAGTGCTGGTCAAGAAACACCTCGAGCAGATCACCGGTCTCGGTGTCGAGGAGATGACCAGCCGCGAGCTTCAGAAGACGTTCGCGGGCGGCGTACGCGGCGACGGCCGGATCGACGGCGAACGCCTGGGGAAATTCATGACCGACCTCAGCGCCCGGCGCTACGGCCGCGAGGAGCCACGCACCCGGGACTTCGTGGTGGCGTGTGACGCCGCACGCAGCCTGCTCACGGACGATTCGGCGAGGAACGCTTGATGCTGTCCTTGAATGCGCCCTGGGTGATGGCCGCCCTGCTGCTGCTGCCGCTCTACGCGGTGCGGCGCCATCGCCTGCTGCAGCGCGCCGCGGTGCCGTTCGCGCCGCTGCAGTACGCTGGCGGTGGCGGACCGCGGGCCCTGCTGCTGCGCCTGCAGGTGCCGTTCGAGACGCTGATTCTGCTCGCGGTGATCGTGGCGCTCGCCGGCCCCCATCGGCTCGACGAGCTCGAGCTGGTGGGCGAGGAGGGGCTCGACGTCGCCCTCGCTCTCGACATCTCGGCCAGCATGCAGGCCGCTGACTTTCCGCCCAACCGGCTGGAAGCGCTCAAGACCCTGGCGGTCGACTTCGTGCGCCGCACCGGCAGCGACCGCATCGCGGTCTACGCCTTCGCCGGCCACATCTTCTCGCAGACCCCGCTGACCACCGATCACAGCGCGCTTTCGAGCCTGATCGAGGGCCTGGCGTTCAAGACCATCAACCATTCGGCTAGCGGTGGCACTGCCCTCGGCGATGCCTTGATCGCGGCCGCTGACGGCCTGCTGCAATCGCGCGAGGAGGATCGCGATCAGGTGATCGTGCTGATCACCGATGGCGAAAGTAACGTCGGTTCGGACCCGATGCTGGCAGCGCGCTTCGTGCGCGAGAACGGCTTTAAGCTGTTCGTCGTGGGCGTCGGCGGCGACGAGCCGGTGAAGGTCTATGTCGACGGCAAACCGTTTATCACGGTCAATGACACCATCCTCGAGACCTCCCTCGACGACACCCAGCTCAAGGAGATCGCCGCGGCCGCCGACGGGCAGTACTTCCGCGCCAAGGAGATGGACGCCCTCGCCGCCATCTTCGACGACCTGGCGCGACTCGACACCACCCCGCTGGAGGTGGAGACCGTCGAGATCCGGCGCTCCTACGCCCCTGCCCTATCGGTGTTGATCGCGCTGCTGTTCGCGGCCTGGCTGCTGACCGATGGTTTCGTGCTGCGGAGGCCCTTGCGATGACAGGGAGACTGATCGCGGGAGCACAGCGATGAGCTGGGACGCCCCCTACTGGCTGCTGCTGGCCGCGCCGTGGGCGGTGGTGCTGATCGTGCTCAGCGTCTACCAGCGTCCGGCCCTGCTCTGGATCCGCACGCGGGTCGCGCCGCGCTTCCAGGGCCGGCTGACCCGCTACAGCGAGCGCACCGTGCTGTGGCACTTCGTGCTGCTGTTCTTGCTCGGCGCGCTGCTGCTGACGGCGGCCGCCGGCCCGTTCGCGTTCACGGAAGCCCAGAAGACGATCTCGTCACACACCGTGCTGTTCGCGCTCGACGCCTCGCTCAGCATGGGGGCCTCCGACACCTCTGTCCATCCCACGACCACCCTGAAGGCCGACAGCCGCTTCGCCCAGGCGCGCCAGCTGATGAGCGAGCTGATCGCCGCCATGCCGGACGCCGCCTTTGGCCTGACGACGTTCTCGGGCGTCACCGTCGTCCATTCGCCGCCGAGCCGCGACCATCGGGCGCTGACGTCACTGATCGAAACCCTCACTTACCACGTCAACCTGACGCGCTCCGGCACCCGTTTCTCGAACGCCTTCGACGCCCTGATCCACATGGTGCAGCACCAGGACGGCAATTACCAGGTGGTGCTGTTGAGCGATGGCGAGCTGCCCCAGACCGACGATTACGTCGACGCCCTCGACGTGCTCACCGAGCTCAGGGTGCCGATCCACACCGTCGCCCTGGGGACGCTCGAGGGCCAGGCGCGCGTGATCTACGAGCCGCGCGACGTGATCAACAACGTCGAAGAAAAACGCGTCGCTCGCAGGTACCACACCAGCCGGGTCGACGGCACGCTGCGCGCCATCGCCGACCAGACCGGCGGCATCTCGCTGATCACCGACGACGGCGACTGGCTGGACGATCTGCTGCCGGAGCTGCTGTCGGCCGAGCCCACCACCGTTGACATTCCGGGCCAGGACAAGCGGGATCTCTCGTTCGTCCCGCTGCTCGCCTTCCTGCTGCTCTTCCTGCTCGAGACGCTGGTGTTCTGGCGCCGGAACGGCGCGTCCGACGAGCCCGGCCGTACCTGGCGGGCCGACCTGGCCAGCCGGGCTTCCCCCGCGGTCTTCGCGCTGCTCGCCGCCAGCCTGCTGCTGGCGGGCTGTCGCGTCGTCGAGAATCCGGCGCGCAGTCTGCCGGCGCGGATCCTCAACGCGATTTACCACAACGACCTCGGCGTCGGGCTGCTGCAGGGCGGCAACTACGCCGCGGCGGAGGCGCGCTTCGAGAAGAGCAAGAGCTACCGCATTCGACGCCACATTCCGCTCTACAACCTCGGCAAAACCAGCGCCGCCCAAGAAGAGTACGCGGTGGCTCACGACTACTTCCAAGAGGCGATGCTGGAAGAGCCGCGCCTCGTCGAGGCCCACTACAACGACGGCCACGCCCTGTTTCACTGGGGCGAGGAGGAGCTCGATCGCGAGGAGTGCCGCTTCGAGCGTGGGCGCCAGCTCTGGCAGCAGGCCATCGGCCGCTTCGAACGCGTCATCGAGCTCGATGGCGAAGGCAGCGCTTACGGCAAAGACGCCGCGGAGAGCATCGAGCACATCCGAGAGCAGCTCACCGAGCTCGACGAGCTCGAAGCCCGCGACTGCCAGCCGCCTATCTGCGAATTACCGCCACCGCCGCCGTCCGCGGGCGCTGGTGGCGGCGGGGGCGGCGGGGGCGAGAGCGGTGAAGGGGGCGAGGGTGGCGGTGGCGGTGAGGACGAAAGTGGCCAGGGAGGAGAAGGCGAAGGAGAAGGGGGCGGCGCAGGCGAAGGAGAGGGAGAGGGAGAAGGCCAGGGAGAGGGAGAGGGTGAGGGTGAGGGTGAGGGCGAAGAAGAGGGTGAGGGTGAGGGCGAAGGAGAGGGTGAGGGAGAAGGAGAAGGAGAAGGTGAGGGCGAAGGAGAAGGCCTGGGTGAGGGCGACGGCCTGGGGGAGGGAGAAGGCCAGGGCCCGCCGGAAGAGCAGGGAAGCGGGGGCGGAGGCGGCCTGAGCGAAGACGAGCAGGAGCAGATCCGCGCCGCCCTCGAGCGCATCCGGCAAGAAGCAGCGGGGGCTTCAGGCTACCGCCAGAGCGAGCACCAGCAGATCACCGAAGACACCGTCGGTAAAGCGTCGGGCAAAGAGCTGTGGTGGTAGGGGCGCTTCGTCCCGCCAGGGATGTCATGGCTAAGCGAGGGACTTTAAGCCCCTCGCCATAACTCACGCGCAGCAGCGCTCCAGCTCAATCCCAGGCGCTGGTGTCGCCGGATTCGAAACCGTCAGTGAAGATCGAGCCGCCTGACAAGGTGAAGCCGACGGCGTAGACGTCCTTGGAATCGGCCGTGCCGCCGCTTTCGTTGCGGTTGTCGGTGT
>JBCCEE010000389.1:0-8508 GCA_039030415.1 Acidobacteriota bacterium | reverse complement strand
GGTTTGTACGTTCCGCGCATGCTGCTGGTCGATCTGGAAGCATTCTCGCCCGGGGCGGTCTGCCTGGTGCTGGCGAGCACGCACTACGACATGTCACGCTCACTGCGGACCCGCGAAGACTTCCTGCGAGCCGTCGCAGAGGCGGGATCTACTAGTTCGATTCGATAGTGGGTCGCGCTTGGTGGGCTGCGCCGGGCTGCGTATCTCGCCTCGGCTCCCGCTAGTGACTCAGATCCCTGGGATAAACAACTCTATGAACAAGTCCATCGCAGATTCTGCTCAGACATACTCGCCCGTGCTCGCTCCCCCAACGCGACCTACCAGCTCCCTAGCTCAGAAGGCTGCGGTTCGTGAGGACCATGCAGAGTAACGAAAGCCTGGGCGTGCTGTGCCTGGGATTCTCGAACATCGTGCAGCGGCGCGTCCTGCCGGCTCTCGAGGCGCTGCCGGGCGTCGCGCGCTTCGAGATCGCCAGCCGGCGGGGACGGCCCGAGGAGACGCTGCTTACGCCCAAGTGCGCGTCGAGCTACGATGACTTCGAGGCAGCCCTGGCGTCCAGCCGCTGCGACCTGGTCTACGTCTCGACGGTCAACAGCGAGCACGAGGCGTGGGCCGAGCGGGCGCTCGAGCGAGGCTTCCACGTCGTGGTCGACAAGCCTGCATTCCTGGAGCTGGAGGCCGGCGACCGGCTGCTGCGGCTGGCGTCGTCGCGCAGGCTCTGCCTGGCCGAGGCGACGGTCTACGCCGCGCATCCCCAGATCGAGCTCTGTCGCCAGATCTTCGCCGAGGCAGGTCTTCCCGAGGTAGGTCTTCCCGAGGTAGGTCTTCCCAGGGTAGCAGCCCGGCCCACCCGCATCACAACGCTGTTCTCCATGCCGCCGCTACCGCCCGATAATTTCCGCTACCAGCGTCAGCTCGGCGGCGGTGCGCTGTGGGATCTTGGGCCCTACGCCGTATCGCTCGGGCGAGTGTTCTTCGGCGAGCCGCCTGAGACCGTCCACGCCTCAGTGCTGTCGCGCGGCGGTCCCGACCGGGTGGCGACCGCGTTCAGCGCTCAGCTCACGTATTCCGAGGGGCGGTCCCTAGTCGGCCACTTCGGCTTCGACACCGAGTATCGCAACGAGGCGACGCTGCTAGGCCCCGGCGCCGCGGTGAGGATCTCGCGCCTCTTCACCACGCCGCCCAACTACGCCAACACGCTCGAGGTTCACGCCGGCAACCAGGCCAGCCAGCGGCAGGCGCCCGCCGCCGACAGCTTCGCCTGCTTCCTGGGTGAAGTGCTGGACCGCATTCGAGACGGTGGTGATTATGCCGATTTCGGTCAGCACCTGCGGGACGACCTGCAGGCGCTAGTGGCTCTACGTCGCGCCGCCGAGACGGGAGGAGGACGATGACGATTCGGGTCTGGGGCTACCTCGACGAGCTGGCGCACGAGCGCCAGGAGATCGACGCCGCCATCGCCGAGGTGCTGGAGTCCGGTCGGCTGATTCTGGGGCCCAGGGTCGCCGCCTTCGAGGAGCGCTTCGCGGCCTACTGCGGCGCCGGCTATGGCGTCGGCGTGGGCAACGGCACCGACGCCCTCTTCTTGGCCCTCAAGGCAATGGGGATTGGCGCCGGCGACGAGGTGATCACGGTCTCCAACACCGCGGTGCCGACGGTGTCGGCCATCGTCGCCACCGGCGCCACGCCGCGCTTCGTCGATATCGACCCGCAGACCTACCTGATGGACGTCGAGCAGGTGGAGGCGGCGATCGGCGAGCGCACCCGGTGCGTTATCGCGGTCCATCTCTACGGCCAATGCGTCGACATGACGCGGCTGCTGCCGATCTGTGAGGAGCATGGCGTGCGGGTGCTCGAAGACTGCGCCCAGGCTCATGGCGCGGAGCATGGGAAAGTCGAGGGCCGCGGGACGAAAGCCGGGGCGCTGGCGGAGGCTGGCGCGTTCTCGTTTTACCCCACCAAGATCCTCGGCGGCTACGGCGACTGCGGCCTGATCACGGCCCGTGACGCCGAGATGCGGGATCAGCTCATGCGGCTGCGCTTCTACGGCATGAAGGGGCGCTACTACGCGGATGAAGACGGCTACAACTCGCGGCTCGACGAGCTGCACGCCGCGATCCTGCTCACCAAGCTGGAGCACCTCGATGCCTACGTCGACCGCCGTCGCCAGCTGGCGGCGCGCTACGATGAGCGGTTGGCAGATGGTGATTTGGCAGACAGTGGCCTGATCTTGCCCCGCACCGCCCCCGGCAACCGCCACGCCTACTATCTTTACGTCGTGCGCCACCCCGAGCGCGATCGCATCTTGGAGGCGCTGAAAGAGCACGACATCGAGCTCAACATCAGCTACCCGTGGCCGATCCACACTATGACGGCCTATCGCGAGCTCGGCTACCGCGAGGGCGATCTGCCCCACACCGAGCTGGCGGCGCAGGAGATCTTCTCGCTGCCGATGTTCCCGTCGCTCAGGGATGAAGACCAGGAGCGGGTGTGCGACGTCTTGATCGACGTCGTGTCCCGCCTCTAGGTTCGAGCCAGACCGATGGAGGAGGCTCAGTACCACCTGCTCGCCAGGGTCGAAGCCGAGCATTGGTGGCATCGCACGCTGCGCCAGGCGGTGGGCGAGGCGCTAGACCAGCACGCGGCGACATCCCAGCGACGCCTCGAGCTGCTCGACATTGGCTGCGGCACCGGCGGGCTGCTGCAGGAGCTGGCCGAGCGGCACCAGGTCGTGGGGGTCGATCGCTCCCCGCTGGCCGTCGGCTATGCGCGCCAGCGTGGCCTGCCGCGGATCGCCACGGGCAGCGTCGAGGCTCTGCCGTTCGCCAGCGAGCGCTTCGACGCCGCGGTCTCGATCGACGTGCTCTCCCATCGCTCGATCGGCTCGGAGCTGTACGCCCTGGGGGAGATCTCGCGGATCCTGCGCCCCGGCGGCGTGCTGGTGCTGCAGCTCTCAGCGTTCGAATGGCTGCGCGGCGAGCACGACCGCGAAGTACACCAGGAGCGGCGCTACCGACGCGGGCAGGTGGTGGCGATGCTCGGCGGCGCCGGCTTCACGACGCTCGAAGCGCGCTATCGGCTCGCCTTCCTGCCGCCGCTGATGGTGCTCAACAACCTGTCCACGAAGCTGAGCTCGCGGGATACTGAGGGAGCGGTGGAGCGCGAGCCCGATCTCGCCCTGCCGTCCCCGGCCCTCAACCGCCTGCTGCTGACGGCCGCCAGGATCGACCTCAGCATCGGCGGCTGGCTACCCGTCGGCAGCTCGGTCTTCTGCGTCGCCCGCAAGGACTGAATCCTCGCCGGTCTCATCAGCAAAGCCGGTCTCGTCAGCAAAGCCGGTCTCGTCCGCGGAGCCGTGCGGCTCGGGGAAGCCATGCTCCCGCCGCACCGCGAACTGCGGGGTCTGATTGCTGGACAGGAAAATGCGGCCCAGGTACTCGCCGATCATGCCGAGCACCATCAGCTGCAGGCCAGCGAAGATCATGATGACGATCACCGTCGAGGCCCAGCCGACCTGGGTCTCGGGAATCAGCAGCTTCTCGATCGTCACCGCGATCGACAGCAGGCCGCCGAGGGCGGCAAAGCCGAAGCCAGCGAACACCGCGAGGCGCAGCGGCAGGATCGAGAAGTTGGTGAACATGTTGAGCCACAGGGCGACGAGCTTGGTCAACGTATAGCCGGAGGTGCCCTGCTGCCGCGCGTGATGCTGGCAGTCGACCCTGCCGATGTTGCGAGTGACCCTGAGGATCAGACCGTCGACGTAGGGGAATGGCCCCTGGTAGCGGCAGACTTCATCCACCAGGAAGCGGCTCAGGCACTTGAAGCTCGAAAGATAGAGCTCTGGCGGCTTGCCGAGCAGCACGTTGGCCATACGGTTGTGGAGCCAGCTGCCGAGCCTCCGAAACCCGGAGTATTGGCGCTCCGCGAACTGGCCGTAGACCACGTCGTGGTCGCCCCGGATCAGCGCGTCGACCAGTTTGGCGACCTCCTCGGGCGAGCTTTGGAAGTCGTCCTCCATGATCGCCACGACCTCGCCCGAGGTGCGGTTGAGGCCGGCGAGGATCGCCTGGTGCTCGCCGAAGTTGCGCGATAGATCGAGAAAGCGCACGATGCCGGCGTGCTGCTCCACCAGCTGACGGCAGACCGCCGAGCTGTCGTCGGCGCTGCCGTCGTTGACCAGCATGATCTCGAGCTCGGTGACCCCGGCGAACTGCTCCACCAGCCGAGCGGTCAGCGGCCCGATGGTGGCGGCGCCGTTGTAAACCGGGATGACGACGGAGAGCGACTTGGGGTGCTTCAGGATCACGCGAGTAGGTTCCAGTCAGACGGCAGCGTTGTTTTCCGAACCCCAACGGGGTTCCATGACAGAGCCCAGGGCAAGCGTAGCGCCGCCCTGGGTTTCAAGGTGGCTCGATGTTGAACCCCAACGGGGTTCTATAGCGATCCTTGCGGTCGTTGAAGGCATAGGTCCGAGGGGTGGGGTTTCGTTAGGACCGCAAGAAGATGGGTTTGCAGGAACGGCAGGCTACCGAGGAGCTCGGCCAGCCAGCGGCTGCGCGGCGCCAGCCGGCGGGCCAACGGCGGCGCCAGGCTCGCCGAGTGTACCTTGCCTACCAGCGTTGGGAAGAGCTCGCGCAGCTCAAGGCGGCCAACGGCGCGGACCTGCGGGTTGCGCGGATTGTCGACCGCGAAGTCGTACCACAGCACGGCGCCGCCCGGTGCCAGCACCCGCTCCGCCTCGGCCGCGATGCGTTGCCTCAAGCCATTGTCGAGCACCGAGGTCAACACCAGCGACAGAACGACCAGATCGAAGCGGCCGGAGCGCCAGGGCAGCCGGCCGCCGTCGGCGATCGCCAGGCGGGCGGCGGGCAGGCGGCGGGCGGTGGTGAAGGCGCGACCCGGCTCGAGCTCGACGCCGTAGAGGTTGGGTTCGCACGCCCCCCAGGCGATCAGCTCCGGCAGCCAGCCGCCGCGTCCAAAGCCGATCTCGAGGCAGCGGCTTTCGACGGTGGGGAAGCGGCCGGCCGCATGCAGCAGCTGGGCGGCACGCCGCCTTCGATCCTGCAGCAGGAAAATCTCCGCCGGGTTCCAGGGCGCATAGCGCTCCTCGGGAATCTCCTGCTCCCGCCTGCGATACTCGTCGCGGATCCGCGTCTGCTCTCGCCGGTCAGCCATCTGAGCGTCCCCCGCGGACCGCCCGCAGCATGTCCGCGGGGCGATCGTGCAGGGCCAGGCTGAAGCCGCCTCGCACCAGCCAGGGATGGCGCAGGTAGCGACGCGCCGGGTCGCGCGTCAGCCACGCCTTCAGGTAGGCGCGGCGCAGCGGGCCGGGGGCGAGCCTGGGCAGCACGCCCTGCGGCACCGGCGTGGCGAAGTGGCGGCGCGTCCACTCCAGCATGGTCCAAGCGGCGGTGCGCAGACCGCATTCGGCAAGGCAGGAAACGACCCGCGGCCAGTCGGTGTCGCGACTGCGCAGCCAGCGGTCGAGGTCGATGGCGTGGCTCAGCTGCTGGGTCACGTGGTCGGTGAGGGCCGGGCTCAGCAGCATGATCGCGAGAGCCGCCGTGTCGTCCGGCACCCAGCGTTCCCCCAGCTGCTGGCGGGAATCGAGGATCCACTGGGTCAGCGGCTGGCGGCTGCGCGCGGGCCGGAAGAGGTGCCAGTGCAGATCGAGCTGGCTGCCGTGACCGTCGAGCGCCATCTCGTAGGGCGGCTGTCCAGCCTGCTCGACGGTTGAGAACCCGTGCTGGCCCAGGGTGTCGAGGGCCGCCGGCCGGTCCTCTTCAGAGATCAGCACGTCGATATCAGCGGCCGGTCGCACCACGGCGTCACCATAGAGCGCCTCGCCGAGGTGGGCACCCTTGTAGAAGACGTGCCGAACGCCCGCGCCTTCGAGCGCCGCCGCCACCTGGCGCCCCGCCTCCTCCTGCATCAGGGTGTTGACGGCGGCTCGGCGCTGCGCCCACTGTAGGGCTTCCGCCAGAGCTTCCGGCAGCTTGACCGCGGGGCGTAGAGCGAGCGCGCGACGGTAGATGTGCTGGTCGATACGGTGCTCGCTCAGGAAGCGGATCACGCGGTCGCTGTCCTGGCGCAGCAGCTCTTCGAGGGCCCGCCGCTGACGCTCGAGTGGGGCTGCGTGGCGCAGCAGCTCCACGCACGGGCGGAAGCAGGGATCCGCCGCCGCCGGCTTCATGGATCCGACGATGCGGTAGGGCTAGCGTCGCGCGCCCAGCGGTCGATCACCCCGGCGATCCGCTCGCCCGCCTTGCCGTCCCACATCGGGGGCCGCTGGGCGCTGGCCCAGTCGCCGCTCAAGATCTCCTGGCATCCCTGGCGGATGGCCTGCGGGTCGGTGCCGACCAGGCGGTTGCTGCCCTGGTCGCAGGTCACTGGGCGCTCGGTGTTCCAGCGCAGGGTGAGGCACGGCACGTCGAGGGCGGTGGTCTCCTCCTGGATGCCGCCGGAGTCGGTCAGCACCAGGCGCGCCCGCGCCATCAGGCCGAGGAACGTCAGGTAGGGCTGCGGGCCGCACAGCTGGAGCGTCGACGGCAGCTCGATGCCGCTGCTCTCGATGCGAGCCTTGGTGCGGGGATGCACCGGAAAGAGCATCGGCACTTGCCGGGAGATCTCGCTCAGGGTGCCGAACAGCTGGTGCAGCATCTCTGGGTCGTCGACGTTGGAAGGGCGGTGCAGGGTCACCAGCGCATACTCGCGCGGCTCGAGACAGAAGCTCTCCCAAGGTGCCGTCGCCAGCGCGTTGTCGAGGTGGCGCAGCAGGCTGTCGACCATGCAGTTGCCGACGAAGTGGATGCGCGCCTCGTCGATACCCTCCTTCAGCAGATGGCGCTGTCCGCTCTCCTCGGTCACGAACAGCAGATCCGAAAGGTGGTCCACCACCACGCGGTTGACCTCTTCCGGCATTTTGCGGTCGAACGAGCGCAGCCCGGCCTCCACGTGGCCGAGCGGCACGCACGCCTTGGCCGCCACCAGCGCCGCCGCCATCGTCGAGTTGACGTCGCCGGCCACCAGCACGAGGTTGGGCTCATGCTCTGCCAGCACGTCCTCGAGCGCGGTCATCACGGCGGCGGTCTGGCGGGCGTGGCTGGCGGAGCCGACGCCGAGGTAGAGGTCGGGCTCCGGCAGGCCGAGCTCTTCGAAGAACACCTTCGACATGTTGGCGTCGTAGTGCTGGCCGGTGTGCACCAGCAGCTGCTCCACCGGGTAGGCCGCCAGGGCGTCCATGACCGGCGCGATCTTCATAAAGTTGGGGCGAGCGCCGACAATGCTGAGGATCTTCATGGTGGGGTCTTCTAGTTGGGGCGTCCTACTTGAGGGCGTCTTCCAGTCGGTCGATAAAGGCTTTGGCGATTTTGCCGCGGTTGTAGCGTTCGAGGGCGGCCTGACGTCCGCGCTCACCGAGCGCTCGCCGCTCTTGCGGATGCTCGGCGAGGCGGCGAATGGCAGCGGCGAGGCCGTCGACATCGCCGGATGGCACCGTCAGGCCGGCGCCACTCCGGTTCACGATGTCGGCCGGCTCGCCGTCGGCGGCCAGCACGATCGGGCGACCCGCCCCCATCGCCTCGTAGATCTTCGACGGCACGGCGCCGATCATCGATCGTTCCAGGCAGGCGATCGACAGGTCGGCGGAGGCCAGCAGCTGCGGCATGGCGTCGCGCGGCTGGGGATCGAAGAAGCGCATGTTGTCGAGCTCGAGCTCGGCGGCCCTGGCCATCAGGTTCTCCTTCTCGGGGCCGTCGCCGACCATCGCAAAGCGCAGCCCCTCGACGTCCCTGAGCTTGGCCGCGGCTTCGAGCACCTGCCCCAGACCCTGGGCCAGCCCGTGCAGTCCAGCGTAGAGCACGACACACTCGTCGTCGCCTCCCAGGCCGAGCTGCTGACGCTTCGAAGGCACGTCCGGATGGAACAGCTCGGGGTCGACGCCGTTCGAGAGATGGTGTGTCGGCACGTCGGGAAAACGTCGCTCGATACTTTCGAGGATGCCACCGTTCTGGCAGCTCACCAGCCAAGCCTTGCGGTAGCAGAACCGCTCCAGCGCCAGCGCCATGCGCAGAGCCGGCCCCTCCTTCACCACCCCGAGCTCGACCGCGCTCTGCGGCCACAGGTCGGCGACGTTGAAGATCAGCCGCGTGCCCTTGAGGCGGCTCAGGAGGTAGCCCGAGATGCCGAGGAACAGCGGCGGGCTCTCGGTCATCAGGTAGTCGATCCTCGGCAGCGAGAACGCCCCGCATACCAGCGAGCTGCCGACGAACGAGAAATAGTTGGTGAGCCGCGGGATCATGCTAGCGCGCTTGGTGGGAAACAGCGTCGTCCGGATGAGGCGAACCCCATCCTGCTGCTCGCGGCGCAGCAGGCCACCGTAACCGGGAAAGATCTTGCCGCGCGGATAGTTGGGCATCGCGGTCAGCACGATCACCTCGTGTCCCCGGTCGACGAAGCGTCGCGCCAGCTCCGAAAGCCGGGCCTGGGGCGCACCCATCTCGGGCGGGT
>JBCCEE010000388.1:0-8514 GCA_039030415.1 Acidobacteriota bacterium | reverse complement strand
GGCCGTAGCTCGACGTCACCGAGGCGCAGGCGGTCCGGTCCGGCGGTGGCTGGGGTGAGATCATCCTCGGCCATGGCAGAAGATACGTCGGCCTCCCGGTGCGAGTTTAGCTCCAGAGGCTTGTCTTGGAGTCCCCGTGGATGGCGGTTGTAGGCGAAGGCTCTCCTCAGTTCTTCACTGGTGGCTCATCTAGCCTGCCACAACACGTGTTTCTCAGGAACGAACGCGGTTCTGCAGTGGCCCTGCACGAGCGGCCGACAGCCGATTCCGAGCCACGAAGGATACGACTACGTGGGTGAGCTCCTGGCCAGCCACGGCTTCATCGTGGCCTCGATCAGCGCCAACGGCATCAACGCTTGGGACAACAGTGTCTTCGACCTCGGCATGCTGGCCCGGGCCGAGCTGATCCAGCAACACCTCCAGCGATGGGATACCTGGAGCTCGAGCAGCTCCGCTCCCTTCGGCTCTCTTTTCGTGGGCCGGGTAGACCTCGACAACATCGGCACTATGGGCCATTCCCGCGGTGGTGAAGGCGTGGTCCGCCACTTCGAACTCAACCGCAGCCAGGGATCGCCCTACGGCGTTCGGGCGGTGCTCCCTCTGGCACCCACCGACTTCAACCGCACCGTGGCCAACCGAGTAGCCCTGGGCGTAATGCTGCCCTATTGCGACGGTGATGTGAGCGACCTCCAGGGCGTCCACTTCTACGACGACGCTCGCTACAACGTAGCCGGCGACGACAGCTTCAAGCACACCTTCCTGATGATGGGTGCGAACCACAACTTCTACAACACCGTGTGGACTCCCGGGCTCTTCCAGGCTGGTGCCACCGACGACTGGCCCTTCAGCGACCCTCACTGCGGTCCCTCTGCCGCCAGTCGCCTCTCAGCCGCGGAGCAGCGGGGCGCGGCCTCAGCCTACATCACCGGGTTTTTCCGCCGCTACCTGACCGAGGAAACGGAGTACATGCCGTTGCTCACCACCGGTGCTCCGGAGCCCCTCTCGGCCATGGGAGCGGAGGTGCACGTCTCGTATCACGCGCCCGATCAGTCCAACATGCGTCGCGACGTCAACCGCATGATCAGCTCCACCAATCTCACCACCAACACCCTCGGCGGCTCGGTCACCCGTTCGGGCCTCTCGCCATATCGGGTCTGCGGTGGCCCCTCACCCCAGCCGCAGCATTGCCTCAGCGGGTCGACCTCCCGGCAGCCCCACACGACCCCCTCCTTTCGCTCTTCGATGCGCGGTCTCAGCCAGCTCGAACTGGGGTGGAGCAACACCTCCGCTCGCTGGACCAACCAGCTGCCCTCCGGGCAGCGCAACGTCAGCGGCTTCGCTTACCTCCAGTTCCGAGCCGGAGTCGACTTCACCGACAGCCGGAACCCGACGGGTAGCGCCCAAGACTTCTCCGTTCGCCTGACCGACGGCTTCGGAGTTTCCCGCACCGCCCGGGTCGGTAACTACGCCAATCCCCTCTTCGATCCGCCGGGTACCTCCGGCGCGGTGCCGAAGCTCTTCCTCAACACCGTGCGCATTCCCATGAGCGCTTTCAGCGGCATCAACCGCTCCGACGTCCGCTCGATCGAGTTTCGCTTCGATCGCCGGAGCACCGGTGGCATCATGGTGACCGACCTGGCGTTCTCGAACGTCGCGCCGCAACAGCTGACCGCCTGCTGTAACACCTCGGCGATCTCCGAGCGGGAGATCTACCTGCTCGGAAACACCCGGTGGTCGGTGAGCGGCAACAGTGTGTCCTACTGCGCCACCGGAACCGTGCAGCCCACCGCCCCCGGTGGCAACTGCTACGTTTCGTACGATGCGGTGGAGAACGAATGGGAATTCTTGACCAACGACGCCACCTGCCTCTTCCAGTGCATCTGGCGACCCACGGCCTGCCCTTCGGTGACGCCGGAGACCTTCACCCGGGAGTACACCCTCATCGAAACCACGGGCACGAGCAGCGAACAGCTGACCTTCGACGACAGCGCCTTCAGCATCTGCGCCACCGCCGGCGTGATTCCGCTCACCACCGGTGGCTACTGCTACGTCAACAACGATGGCGACGACGACACCTGGGAGCTGATCGCCCGCGGTGCGAGCTGTAACTTCTCTTGCATTCCGCAGTCATCGGTCTGCGGCACCCAGACCTCTCGGGAGATCCTGCTCTCGGGCACCGGCTCGCTGGACCTGAACGACAGCTCCTACCCTTACTGCGGCACCGGCGGCCAGGTGCCCAAATCCAACGGCACCGGCTACTGCCAGAACAACCACGATGGCGACGACGACATCTGGGAGCTGGCGGGGCGGGGTGCCGACTTCTGCAACTACTTCTGCCTGCGCGACTGATCCCGGCTCGAACCCTGGGAAATCGGAAGACCGCCCAGCCCTCAGCCGGGCGGTCTTTTTCGGCACGCATCCGGTGACGAAGAAGACGATCACCAGCAACGCCGTCGACGCGGGCTCTGCCGATGTCTTCCAGGACAGCTTCGAGTCCGGCGACCTCGGGGCATGACGGCCTACGAGAGACCCCGGAAGTCCGAGGAGCTCTTGCTGACACCCTACGAGATACCATAGGAAGTCTGAGAGTCTCTTGGTGACGCCCTACGAGAGACCCTCGGAAGTCTGAGGGGCTCTTGCTGACACCCTGCGAGAGACCCTCCGAAGTCCGAGGGTCCGTTGGTGACACCCTGCGAGAAACCATGGGACGTCTGAAGGACTCTCGGTGACACCCTACGAGAGGCTATCGGAGGTCCGAAGGACTCGCGGTGACGCCCTACGAGGGGCCATCGGAAGCCCGAAAGACTCTCGGTGAGACCCATCGAGAGGCCATCGGAAGCCCGAAAGACTCGCGGTGACGCCCACCGAGGGATCATCGGAAGTCTGCAGGGCTCTCGGTGACGCACTACGAGAGGCGATTGGATGTCCGTAGGCCCGGGGTGACGCCCTACGAGAGACCATTGGATGTGCTTGGACGAAAGGCAAGATGCCGTTAACCTCTCTAAATGCGCAAAATCGCAATCGGCTGTTCTCTCCTCTTCGTCTCGACTTGCACCCCGATGGTCCTCGCCGAGCCGGCGACCCAAAGCTTTGGCCTCGAGGCCACCGAACGATTCGCAGCCCTGGCGCTCGAGTGCCTGCACCAGGAGTATCCGAACAAGATCGCCCACGTTTTGCAGGCCGACCGGGACGCCCAACCGCCGCGCCAGCTGACGCCGGCCTTCTTCGGCTGCTACGACTGGCATTCGGCGGTGCACGGGCATTGGCTGCTGGCTCGACTCGCCCGGCTCTATCCACAGAGCGAGCTGGCGGGTGCGGCCCGCGAAGCGCTGGCGCGCAGCCTGACGCCTGGCAATATCGCCGGCGAGGTGCGGTATCTCGAAGGCGAAGGGCGGGCCGGCTTCGAGAGGCCCTACGGCCTCGCCTGGCTGTTGACGCTGGCTCTCGAGCTACGCGAGTGGGACGACGATCAGGCGCGCAGCTTCTCGGCGGCGCTCGAGCCGCTCGAAGCGATGGCGGTTTCGCGGCTCGTGCAGTGGATGCCCAAGCTGACCCACGCGATCCGCGGCGGCGAGCATTCCCAGACCGCATTCGCCTTCGGCCTGATCATCGATTGGGCGCGGCGATCCAAACGCTTCGAGGTGTCGCGGCAGGTCGAAGAGCGGGTCGAGAGCCTCTACCTCGAAGACCGCCAATGTCCGCTCGCCTACGAGCCGTCAGGGCACGATTTTCTATCGCCCTGCCTGGCCGAGGCCGATCTCGTGCGGCGCGTCTTGTGGCGGCACGAATTCGCCGCCTGGCTGGGCGCCTTCCTGCCGCAGATCCCGCTCCATCGGCCCGATGACAAAAATCCGGCCGCCGGTCCCGTGCACGAGAATTGGCTGACCCCGGCCCGCGTCAGCGATCGCAGCGACGGCAAGCTGGGCCACCTCGACGGCCTCAACCTAAGTCGTTCCTGGATGCTCGAGGGCATCGCCTCCGGCCTGCCGGCGAAGGATCCGCGCATCCCGGCTTTGCTCGACGCGGCGCGCATCCATCGCCACGCCGGCGTCGCCGCCGTCACCGGCGAGCATTACGCCGGCGGTCATTGGCTCGGCAGCTTCGCGACCTACCTGGTCACGGCCCGCGGCGGCTCGCGGGTGATGTCCCAGGGCCGCGTCGACATTGCTTACCGGGGCGTCGAGCGCGAGCTGGTGGAGCAGATCGTATTGCCGCGCGCCTTGCGGGCGCTCGCCGCCGTCGAGGCTGAGCTCGGCATCGAATATCCGGGGCGGCTGCGCATCGACCTCGACCCGGGGCATCGGGTTCCGGCCCAGGCCGGCGACCAGATCTTCCTACCGGCGAGCCGCCTCGAGGACCAGAACAGCAGTCTTTCGATCATGCACGAGGTGGTGCATGTCTTGGCGCCGAGCGCCTATCGGCCGGACCGTTTCTACGACGATGGCCTGGCCGTGCACCTGCAGGCCAAGCTCGGCGAGGTGGCGTCCTATCCGCAGTTCGACCAGGAGCTGCACCAGGCCACCAAGAGTCTCGCCGCCGAGCTCGGCGGCTTCCTGCCGCTCGCAGAATCGGAAAAGGCTCGGCGCCGCCCAAGATCCGAAAAAGAGCGGCGCCTCGCCTACCTACAGGAAGGCTCTTTTTGCCGATTCCTCATCGAGTCGCGGGGCCTCGAGCTGTTCTTGCGCGTCTACCGCGGCGCCTCGCCAGACGAAGTCTACGGCCTCACCTTCGAGGCGCTCGAGGCCGAATGGCTGCAAATGCTCGACGCTCACGAAGAGTCACCCAAGACAAGGGATCACTGATCCCGCCGAAGTGCGGCCAGTGTAGGAGCTCGGATTGCGCGAGCTGGCCCTTGGCCCCAAACGTCGGCTTGTGAAGAAAGCCTGTGCCACTAGGGACTTTGCCCTCACCAAAGGCGCTCGATTGTCGCTTCGCTGAGGCGCTGACCTCGCTGCTCTTGCGTGCACTGCACGCCTTCCAAACCGGCTCCGACAACACGGCCTAAAGCGTCGACGCCGGCCTGCGGCGCTGGCGGAGACGAAGGGGCGGCCGTCGGGACCGGGCCGACGCGAATGGAATGCGGGATCCGCAGTCCGTGGGTGCGGATTCCGCACGTTTAGCCATCTCCGAGGCGCAAAACCCCCTTGAAACAAGCCTTTTGCGACCTGGCACAGGGGTTGCTGTTTAGGGGCGTTGACAGGCAAGCGTCGTGAGGATGGCTTGCTGTCGACGGCCCTCGCTCAACTCATAGGAGATTAGGAATGCAAATTCACAAACATCTAGGCACGCTGCTGGCGGTGGCGCTGTTTGCTGTGCCGCTGACTTCCATCCAAGCACAACCGGGTCAAGAAAGATTCTCCGGCTCCCAGAAGGTGGGCTATCTCGGTCAGACGAGCCGCTCGGCGATGGCGCGCAACGTTCTCGAACGCCTGAACAACCAGACCCAGGCACGGCCCGTCTCGGACCAAGCCGACCGGCTCCTGATGTGGCACGAGATCGCCCTCGACTCGGTGGCGATCGATCACACGCCGGATCCCGACACCGGCGAGGTCGGGCTCGACAACGGCGGGCCGACGCGCACGAGCCGCGCCCTCGCCATGGTCCAGATCGCGGTCTTCGACGCGGTCAACTCGATTCGGCCGCGCTACACCGCGTACAGCGATCTGGAGCGGGCTCCGGACGGCGCCTCGGTCGACGCGGCCATCGCCATGGCGTCGTACACGGTGCAGGCGGAGATCTACCCGCAGCAGTTCGAACGTCTGGCCGCGCTGCTCGCTTCGGATCTTGCCACTATCGACGCCGATCCCACGGCACTGGCGGACGGAATCGACGCCGGCGAGCTGGCGGCCCTGGCGGTAATCGCCGAGCGCGACGATGATCAGTCGGGCCACGACGAGGTCGATTGGGGTGAGGGGGGCTACGTGGCGGACGGTGCGACGACGCATTACGGCACCCTGATCAACGATGGCTCCACCGAGACCTTCGCCTGGGAGCCGGACCCGCTCACGCCCAACACCAGCGGTGACGCGGGCTTGGCCCTCGGCGCCTACTGGGGATCCGTGACGCCCTTCTCGCTGGAGCGCGGCGATCAGTTTCGCCTGGGGCCGCCTCCCGAGGCAGGCTCGAGGCGCTACGTGCGCGGCTTCCGGGAGGTCTACCGTCTGGGAGCCTCGACGGACACCGCCGGCAGCACCTCGACTCCCGAGACCCGTTTCTTCGGCAACTTCTGGGGCTACGACGGCACGCCGCTGCTCGGCACTCCGCCCCGGCTGTTCAACCAGATCGCCATCCAGGTGGCTCGCGAAGAGGGCTTGAGAGGCGTCACCGAGCTGGCGCGCTATCTGGCGCTGATCAACACCGGCCTGGCGGACTCGGCGATCGCCGCCTGGGACAGCAAGTACTACTACAACTACTGGCGCCCGGTGACGGCCATCCGAAAGTCGGACGACGTCGAGGGAACGCCGGAGAACGCAGAGTGGAAGCCGGTTGGCATCTCGGTGATCAACACCGAGGACGCGATCACCCCAACGCCTCCGTTTCCCGCCTATCCGTCCGGTCACTCGACCTTCGGAGCCTCGACCTTCGAGATCATGCGCCAGCTCTTCGGCAACCGGACGCGGTTCACCTTCGTCTCGGACGAATACAACGGTGAAGGGGTCGATCCCCTCGGTGTGCCGAGACCTCTCGTCCCCGTTCGCTTCCAGAGTTTCGATGAAGCTCAGCAGTCCAACGGCGACAGCCGGATCTTCAACGGCGTCCACTGGCGCTGGGATGACCTCGGCGGCCAGCAGATGGGCGAGAACGTCGGACGCCACGTGGTCCTCGAAGAGGAAGCGTTTCAACCCCTGCGGCGCAGGCGTTGAGGCGACAATGGCAACTGATCGACACGCACCCGCTTGGCACCGCATCCGGCAGGGCGCCCTGAGGTCGGGGTTCGCCGCCACGGTTCTCGCCGCCACCCTCCTCTCCGCCTGCTCGGAGGCTCCTCCGTCCCACCTGGGGGTGGATCCGGCGGCCAAGAGCCAGGCGTCAGCGGAGTCGTCTCAGTTCGTCGAGCAAGAGCTGGGGCAACTGAGGTCACCGTTCACGCGCGAGACGGTGCTCGAGCTGAACGCCATCGTCGCTCGGTCGCTGTCGGTCATCGGTCGCTTCGATACGGCCCGTAAGGAGCACGCGGCCAGCCCCTCCACTGCCACGCCGCAAACGCTCGAAACCTACGCATCGCTCGCTGCTGAAGCCATCAGCGCTCGAGAGGATATGTCCGCCGCGAACCAGCGGCTCAGGCGCAGCGGCGAACATTTCAACGAGGCGATCCTCGCCGCAATGATCCGTTTCGTCGACGGGGTCCCGGAAGAGATCGAGCAAGAGGCAGCGAACCTGGTGGCCCGCGGCGCCTGAGCCTTCCCATGATCCCTTCCGGATGACGCGATAGCTCCGGAGCCTCTGGCGACAGGGTTTCAGGGGTGCAGGAGTTCAGGGGTGCAACACCAACCGAAACCAATGGGTTACAAGCTCGCCGAGCTCGGCCCCCGCCGAGCTCGGCAGCCACCCGAGGCAGACTGACCTCTACCGTCCCGCCCGAGTCGCCAGCCCACGTCCGATAAACTTCTCTGTGTGGAGCAAGATTCAACCCTCTCCCAGCGATATCTTGGAACAAGCTCCAGCTTGGGATCTGCGGAGCCAAGGGCCAAGCCGCGAGCTCCTGGCTTGACCATTCTCGCCCATCCATCGATCCGCCGCATTGGCGAGCGCTGTTCCCTATCGCGGCTCCAATCCGGGCACGAGGTTGTGCTTTCTCGGTCTGAGCCCTCGTTCGTTTCGCCCCAGACAACAGACGCTCTACCCTGCCCCCTCGACGATGCCTATCTCAGCCGGAAACCGATTCTGCTGCGGCTCACCGAGGACCAGGGGATCCGCCTGACCGCTCAGGGGCAATCAAAGGTCGTGGCCGACGGTCAGCAGGTCGTCGACCCTCGGAGCTTTTCTCGGTCGGATCTCGAGCGAGGTATCGTTCTCTTGTTGGCGGGCCGGGTTACGTTGCTTCTGCATCTGTTGGACCGAATGCCTCTGCGGGGCGTGCCGCATCACGGCTTGACGGGAGGAAGCGACGGAATCGTCGCTGTGCGGCGCGATATCTCCCGAGCCGCCGACCTGAATATTCCGGTTTTGATTCGCGGCGCAACGGGAACCGGTAAGGAATTGGTGGCCCAAGCCTTGCACCGCGCCTCAAGCCGACGCGACGGCCCCTTCGTTGCGATCAATCTCGGTGCCGTGACCCCAACGCTGGCAGCGGCGGAGCTTTTCGGGGTAGTCAAGGGAGCGTTCACCGGTGCGGAGCGCAAGCGCAAGGGCTGCTTCGAGCGGGCCAGAGGAGGGACTCTCTTTCTCGACGAGATTGGCCTCCAGCACCACGGGCACCTGATGCTGGAGTTTATCCTGGAGCGGGTCACCAACATCGCCATGGGAACCGAGATCCACAACGTGAACGAATTCGAGGAGATCCTCTGTCTCGAT
>JBCCEE010000387.1:0-8534 GCA_039030415.1 Acidobacteriota bacterium | reverse complement strand
GATGACTTCCCCAATATTTGCTATACGGCTGCCACAGGGCGCAACCACTTTGAGCACCGCCTAGCCATCATCGCCCCCGCGACGAAAGCCTCTTCCTGTGGCTGGTGCGGGCGGGCGGCAAGCTATTCTCGGTTCTCGGGATGCTGGCGCTCTTCCTGGCCCTGGTCGGCGTCTACGGCGTCAAGGCGTTCGTCATGCAGCGTCGGACCCGCGAGATCGGCATCCGCATGGCCCTGGGCGCGACCCGCGACAAAGTGGTCTGGCAGATGGTGCGCGAAGGTTCAACGCTGACCGCGATCGGCCTGGCGCTCGGACTGCTGATGGCGCTGGGCGTCGGTCAGCTGCTGAGCAGCTTGCTCTACGAAGTCAGCGCTCGGGACCCTTGGGTCTTCCTTGGATCGACCCTCCTCCTCGCCGCCGCGTCTACCCTAGCCGCCTACCTACCCGTCCGTCGCGCCACCCGCGTCGAACCCACCGTCGCGCTGCGCCATGGCTAGCCCCAAAGGCGCCTGCGTCGGACGCGGACGGGCCCAGCAATTCCCCCAGAGCGTCTGCGTCGGGCGCGGACGCCCTTGGCAAATCCCCCAGAGCCTCTGCGTCGGACGCGGACGCCCTTGGCAAATCCCCCAGAGCCTCTGCGTCGGGCGCGAACGGGCTTGGCAAATCCCCCAGAGCGTCTGCGTCGGGCGCAGACGGGCTTGGGCAGTCAAACGGACTAACTATTTAGCTCGATCCGAGGTCCCCAGGTCCGATTTCGGGATGATTGAGCCATAAACCTGACCCAAACCACCTTCTAAACCGCCGCGAGCTGCTCTTCGAGCTGCTGCCGACGGTAGAGGTCAGCGTAGATGCCGTCGCCCGCCACGAGCTGCTGATGGGTGCCGCGTTCGGCGACTCGACCGCGATCGAGGACCAGAATGCGGTCGGCCAGCTGGGCGGCGGAGATGCGGTGGGAGACCTGGATGACGGTGCGGCCCGGGAAGACGGTGCGCAGGTTCTTGAGGATGCGCTCCTCGGTCTCGGTGTCGACGGCCGACAGGCAGTCGTCGAGCAGCAGGATGCGAGGCTTGCGGATCAATGCACGGGCCAGGGCGACGCGCTGCTTCTGACCGCCGGAAAGGGTGATGCCGCGCTCTCCCACCATGGTGTCGAGAGCCTCGGGGAAGGACTCGAGATCTTTGTCCAGACCGGCTAGGGAAACGGCTTGCAGGACTTCCTCGTCATTGGCCTCGGGGCGACCGAAGGCGACGTTGTCGCGGATGGTGGTGGAGAACAGCAGGCTCTCCTGGGGCACCACCGCGATAGCGCCGCGCAGGGTGGCGAGGGGCAGGTGCTTGACCTCGAGACCATCGATCTCGAGCCCGCCTTTCGGCGGGTCGATCAGCCGCGGAATCAGCGACAGGAGGGTGCTCTTGCCGGAACCGGTGCGGCCTACCAGGGCAACGGTCTGGCCCTTCTCGATCTCGACGTCGATGCCTTCCAGCACGGCCTTCTCGGTCTCGGGGTAGATGAAGTCGAGATTCTTGAAGCGGATCGCGCCGTCGACGGAAGCATCGTGGATCAGCGGCTCCTGATCGCGGATGGCGGGGACTTCATCGAGCACCTGGCGAATGCGCAGCAAAGACGCTGAACCGCGCTCCAGCAGGTTGATCACCCAGCCGATGGCGATCATCGGCCAGGTGAGCAAGCCGAGGAAGAGGTTGAACGCCACGAACTCACCGACGCTGATCTCGCCGGCCATCAAGATGCGACCGCCATACCACAGCACCGCGGCAAGGCTGAAGCCGACCAGGCTTTGCAGGAAGGGATGAAACGCCGCCGACCACAGGATCAGCTCGCGATTGCGGTCGACGTAGTCTTGATTGAGCGTTTCGAAGATCTCTTCTTCGGCGTCCTCCTGGACGTAGGCGCGCACCACCCGGGCGCCCGAGAGGTTCTCCTGCACTTTGGTCGAGATGCGCGAGAAGGAAGCCTGAACGCGGTCGAAGAGCACGTGGATACGGCGACCGAAGACCCGCGTCACTGCCGCGATCACCGGCAGGACGATCACCGCGACCAGCGTCAATCCGAGATGAATATTGGCCATGAAGGCCAGAGCTCCGATGCCGATGAAGATGGTGTTGGTGCCGTACATGATCGCCGGACCGCACAGCATACGCACCGCCTGCAGATCGTTGGTGGCGCGGGCCATGAGGTCGCCGGTGTTGCTCTTCTGGTAAAAGCCGAGGTCGAGACGCTGAAGGTGGGCGTAGATCTCGTTCAACAGATCGAATTCGATCCAGCGGCTCATCGCCACCAGGATGCGTCGCTGCAAAAATTGGAATACGCCGCGCAGGGCGCTGAGGCCAACCAGCAGCAGACCATAAACCGTCAGGGTCTGGCGGCTGACGTCCTGACGCAGCACGTCGATCGCGCGGCCTATCACCAGGGGCGAGAGTAGGCCGATGATCGCCGTCACCAGGATGCAGAGGATGCCAGCGAAGAGCTGCCAACGATAGCGACCGAAATAGGGTAGAAGCGGTGCGAGCTTGTGCATGGGAAGTTGGGTCCTCGCCGCGGATTGGTCGCGCTGGATCCTCGCCGTCGGCCGGAGCGCAGGGAGCCTATCACTCGACCTCCGTCTATCTGCGTCACCCGCCTCATCCCAATCTCTGAGAATCCAAATCTCTGAGAATCCAAATAAAAAGAGGGCGGGGGACCCTCACGATCCCGCGCCCTGGAGTGCGACGTCTAGTTTCTTGTTCGTCGCGTGCCCTGCGACCCACCGTGGGAGACTTGGTGGGTCTTTACCCCCTCAAGCGCAGGATCCTTTTGGGATGATTCAAAAAAGTTCAAAAATTTTTCACGGCCACATGAATGAAGGCATCTACGCCGCCCCCAAAGATTTTTTGGCAGGATTCATCGACGTCTGCCGTGTGTGAGGACAGCACCCAGGTCGTGGCTCGCTCGCCGAGCCCACAACACTCGAGGACTCAATACCAAGCTCAGGAGATTGCTATGAAACATGTCATGCCCCTGCTGTTGGCCCTTCCACTTCTCGGCGCCGCCCAAGCCCATGCCTTTGGCCTTTCACCGGTCGTCGCCAAGGACGAAGCGATTCTGGTGATCGGCGCCTCGCTGGAAGACGGCGGCTCGCCGTGCGAGCTCAATACCGACGGCACCGGTGTCGAGAACAACCCGCTGTTCTGCGGCGGTCTCAACTTTGGCGTTTATCAGAGTCTGGCGACGGCGCTGCAGAACCGCTTCCTGGTGCAGGGCCAGGTGATCAACGAGGCGATCGGCGGCGCCACGACGTTTGCGCGTGGCGGCTACCCCACCAGACTGCCGGACGGCACGGTTCCCGGCGAAGCATTCAGGACGCCGGTCGGCTGGGAGCAGTACGGCTTCAACCAGCAGTATGTGAGGGCTTTCACCCAAGTCTTCAATCCGCTGGTCACGCCACCAGCCGTCAACGCCCGCTACATCGTCATCGGCATTCCCAACGACTGCCTGCACGCCAACGCCTTCGACGTCGCGCCGGCCAGCACCGATCCCGACGAGTGCTCCAAGATCAATCCCGGCACTGGCAAGACCGGCCTCGAAGAGATGGTCGACCGCTTGATCGCCCTCGGACAGACGGCGATCGATTCGGGGATCACGCCGATCTACACCGGCTACCCACCCTACGTCACCGGAGCCCGCACCGACGGCATCAACCTAGCCGTCTCGCAGGCGTTGTTCGGCTTCTCCTGGGTGATCTCGGAGACCGAGTACAACTCCATGATCGCCGATTACGCGACCCGCATCCCGGCCACCCTCGGTGCCGACAATGTCATCATGGCGGACGTTTGGAGCCAATACGAAAACTTCGGTGATGGCCTCCATCCCGACTTCAATACCAGCCGCAACGCCGCGATCCGCATCGTGCTGAAAATCAAGCAGTTCGAGAACTGAGTCTAGTCAGCTGGCGTGAGCCGCTCGAGCCGGCTGATGGCGGTCAGCCGGCCGGCGGCTCGGGCTTCGATCCAGGCGTAGATCTCACCGTCGTAGACATGATGCATCGAGTCGATTACCGCCGTCGGCAGTGGGGCTTGGACCCAGCCGTCGGAGCCGGCAGGGTCGGTTGAAGGGGCAGGGTCGCGTATCGGATAGGTGCTGGAGCTACCGCGGTTGATGAGGATCAGGCGATGGCCAGCGTCAGTAGGCTGGAAGGCGAGGCCGCCGTCTTCGGCAAGCCGCAAAGCGATGCGCTGGACCACCGGCGTGTCGGGAATGGCGACCGGCTCGAGCCGGCTCGTGTTGGGCTGCCACCGCCAGGTCGCCCCGAGGTCGGCGCGCTCTAGGATCGGCAGGAGAGCGGAATCGTCGGCGTCGGGCAGCGGATAGACGACCGGCCCGCGCTCGACGAACGGTGACACCAGCGCGTCGCTCAACCCCCAGGAGTAGACCTGAGCGACCGGCACCTTGCGGGGGCCGCGCAAGAAGTCGGGAACACCGGTGACGAAGACCGGCTGATCCGCCGACAGCTCGCTGAGCCGGTGCTGGATCGCTTGGGTTGCGCGACCCGCCTCGACATAGGAGGCGATGTAGGCCTGCAGCAGCACGAAGTAGACGAGGAGCAGCGCCAGGACGACGCTGGCGGCGAGCCGCGCTGCGAGCCCAGGGCGCGATCGCCAGCGCATGGCGGCCCATCGTCCCAGCCATCTGGCGACGGCGACGACCACCAGCCCGAGTCCGATCGAGGTGAGGTACCAGTAGCGACCGTTGCCCGGCACCACCAGGGCGAACGTAAACGGCGCCTGCGAGGCCAGAATCCAGGCCCAGCCCAGGCCCCAAAACCACAGCTCGACGTTGGCTTTGGCCTTGCTTTCGGCGTTACCGCGAGCCGCTTCGCCCTGGGCGCGCCAGATGGCCCAGGCACTGCCCAACGCAATGGCGAACGCCATGCCCCACCGGGCGAGCTCAGGAACCTCGTAGCCGTAGTGGGGGTAGATCAAGCGCACCGCGCCGTTTGCGATGCTCGTAGCCAGCTCGGCGAGCTTTTCGCTCAACAGGCGTTCGCGGAAAGGATCGTAGCCGGCGACCAGCTGGCCGAGCGCGGCCTGCCGGACGCCAAAGTACAGCCCGAGCAGCACCACGAATGGGGCAGTCGGCGCCAGACGTCGCACGAGCTCGCGCGGCCGCAACGCCCGCCCGCTCCAAGCCGCCATCAGCTCACGGACGATCAGCAGGCCCGGCAGGATGACGGTCTGCTCATACGAGCCGAGGGCGAGCACGAAGCAGCCGACGGACGCGGCCAGCCGCCGCATGCCACCATCCGTGCGAAAGCGCTCGTAGAGCACCAGGGCGGCGAGCAGGAACAGCGCGCTATACAGGGTGGCGAAGCTGGCGACGAAGAGCACCGCGTTGGGATGGAGCGGATAGAGCGCAAACACCGCACAGACGCCGAGTGCCGTCCTGTGTCCCGAGCCGTGCTCCGAAACTACTGAAGCGTCGCTGGCCACCGAGCCAGCGGCGCTCCAGCGGCGAGCCAGATGGTAGACCAGCGCGACGTTCAGCAGATGCACCAGCAGATGCGTCACCAGATAGCCGGTGGGCGCGGCGCCCCACAGCAGGCTTTCGAGATGCAGCAGGAAGCCGGCGACCGGACGATAGAACTTGACAAACGAGATCTCGAGCAGTGGCCCAGTGAGGTGCTCGAGCGTCATCTGCCACAGCGAGCTCGACGCCATGCGCCGGAGGATGAAGAAATCCTCGCTGACGAAGTAGCGCGTCAGCGCCGGGGCGTAGCTCGCCACGCAGAGCAGAGCCAGGATCGTCCCCTGAGCGGCAGGGTTTTGGAGCAGCCTTCGCATCACCGAGCGCGAGGTTATCCGAGATCTCGAGTGATGCCGAAGCGGACTTGGCGCGTCGCTTTGGCCTCGCTACAATCCTCTCATGCCGAGCTACACGCTAAGGGTCCGCGAGCGCTTCGAAGCCGCTCACCGACTGCGCTCTTATCGAGGCGCACCGGAAGCCGTCCACGGCCACAGCTGGCAGGTGGAGGTGACGCTCTACGCCGAGGATCTCGACGACGAAGGCATGGCGTTCGACTTCGTCGCGGTCAAAAAGACGCTGGGGGAGCTCGCCGCGAGATTCGATCATGGCAACATTAACGCCACCCCGCCTTTCGATCAGCTGACTCCCACCACCGAGCACCTGGCGCGCTGGTTCTACCAGGAGATGCAGCAGCGCCTGCCTGATTTCGGCTTCACCGAGGTCACGGTGTGGGAAGGTCCGGACTGCTCAGCCACCTATCGCGACTGAGCTGCCGCTGCTCAGGCATGGCGGATGCGCACCGGCATCTCCGCGACGTCCTGATGCTCGCCGGAGGTAGCGTCATAGGTCTCGGAATGGGCCGAGTACCACTCGACGCCCGGGAATGCAGAGACACCGTGGGCGATGACGCTCAGGGCGACCGTGATGATCATTACGAAGAAGATCTCCTCGCGATGGTGCAGCACCGAGCTCTCCACCACCACCAGGCCGAACAGCACCGAGGCGATGCCGCGCGGCCCGAACCAACCCAGGAAGAGTACCGTCTCCTTGCGCAGCCTGGCACCGATAAGACTGATCGCGACCGGCACCATGCGAACGACGGTCAGGCTCAGCACTCCATAGAGCACGTACTGCCACGTCACGTGGTCGATCGCGCCGGGTAGCAGCACGGCCCCGAAGACCAGAAAGACGAGCAGGGCGAGCAGCTGCCCCTCGGCCTCGGCAAACTCGTAGAGGCTTTCGAAGGCACAGCTGGAGGTGTTGCCGAGGGTGATGCCGGCGCAGAAGGCGGCGATAAAACCGTTGCCGCCGATCAGCTCGGCACCGGCGAAGGACAGCAGCGCCAGCCCGAGGGTCGAGAGGTGCTGGAAGGCCTCATTCATCCACTTGCTGCGCATACCCCAGCTCACCAGTCGACTCCCCAGCAGACCGACCGCGATGCCTATCAGCGGTCCGAGGGTCACCTGCAGGGCGGCGAACTTGAGCCAGTATTCCGTGCCGCCCTGGCCGGGGACGGCCGAGGAGCAGGTGGAGAGGAAGACCAGCACCAGCGGTAGGGCGATGCCGTCGTTGAGCCCGCTCTCGACGTTGAGCGTCTGGCGGATGCGCACCGGCACTTTGGGGCTCGAGACCACGGCCTGGCCGAGCGCCGCGTCGGTCGGTGCCAGCACTGCGGCGAGCAGCGCTGCTTCCCAGAACGTCAGCTCGGGGAACAGCCAGATCGCCACCAGCGTGCCGAGCACGATGGTCAGCGGCATACCGATGGCCAGCAGACGGATCGGCAGGTTGTGCTGACGGCGCAGCTGCTCGAGATTGATGCGCGTGGCGTCGGTGAACAGCACCAGCACCAGGGTGAGCTCGGCGAGCGTGTGGATCACGTGGTCTTCGACGTGGAGCGTGAACAGCCCGAGACCATGCTCGCCCAGCAGCATGCCGAATCCCACGAACACTAGAGGGGCGGTGATGATCGTATTCTGGACCCGCCCCGAGATCAGCCCGAAGCCGAGGATCGCCGTCGCGACGGCAGCAAACGCCATACTCTCCATGGCTGGACGCTCCTTCCTGGTGTCGACAGTAACGTCACTCTCTTGGCGCCACGGCCGCTGCGGGTTACCGCACTTGGGTGTGAGAGCGCGAGTATATGCTCCTCACAGCTCCATCACTGCCGCCACATCTTCGTCCAGAGCGTCGCCCTCGGGCTTGCCAGTCAGCCAGGTGACCACGAAGAGCACGGTGAACGAAGTCGCCAACGACACCGCTGCCGGCAGCACGCCGGGCTGCAGGGCAGGCTTGGGCAGGGCTGGGAAGAAGCTCTGCTTGGCGAGAAACTCGAGCAGCAGGTTGAGGCCGAGGCCGGTCGCGATCGAAGCGGTGGCGGCGATCGGCGTGACCCGCCGCCAGTTGAGCCCCACCGCGACCGCCGGCGCCAGGGCGGCGGCGAAGGTGCCGAAGGCGAAGGTACCGAGCAGGGCGATGAGATCCCCGTAGGCGAAGGCGAAGACGGCCGAAGCGACGGCGATGGCGACCACCGCGAGGCGTCCCCAGAACAGCTCGCGCTGGAGCTGCTTGCCGAATGCCTTGGGGAGATCGCGCACCAGGGCTGCCGAGGCGATGTTCACGAAGGAATCAGCGGTCGACATGATGGCAGCCAAGATGCCCGCAAAGACCAGCCCGGCGAGCACCGGCGGCGCGAAGTTGAGCAGAAACGTCGGCGCGGCGTCATCGGGACGGCTCAACGCGTCGATGCCGCCGGAAGCGACCAGTGCCGGCACTGCCAGGCCGATTCCGAGCCAGATCAGCACCACCAGGGTCTGGGATAGGCCGAGGGTGAGCGGCAGCCACTTGAGCTTGCGGGGGTCGTCCAGCATGTAGAACTTGTGCAGGGTCTGCGGCTGGCCGAGGTTGCCGACGGCGAAGATGAAGAAAAAGCCGACGGCGGTCAGCACCGGGATATTGCCGAGCGGATCGAGAAACTCGGGCCCGAACGTCTCGGAGTGCGCGGCCTGACTTCGATCGCG
>JBCCEE010000386.1:0-8546 GCA_039030415.1 Acidobacteriota bacterium | reverse complement strand
GCGTCGATGCCGTAGCCGCCTCTCTGGTGCCGCTGATCTCGGGCAGCAACTGGGGCAGCAACGTTTCGGTGCAGGGGTTCGACGCCGGTCCCGACACCGACACCCACGCCATGTACAACGAGATCGGCCCGGAGTTCTTCCGTACGCTGGGCATCCCCCTGCTCGCGGGGCGCGAGATCGAGCGTCGTGACGGGCTGGACGAGCCCAAGGTGGCGCTGGTCAACGAGGCCTTTGCGCGTAAGTTTGGTCTGGGGCGCGAGGCGGTCGGCAAACGCATGCAGATCGGCTCCGGCGGCGAGATGGACATCGAGATCATTGGGTTGGTGCAGGACGCCAAGTACAGTGAAGTCAAAGACGCGGTGCCGCCGCTGTTTTTCGTGCCCTATCGGCAAAACGCGGGTTTGGGCTCAATCAACTTCTATGTCCGCACCGCGAGGGAGCCGGTGGAGCTGCTGCCGTCCCTGCGCCGCACGGTGTCGCAGCTCGATCCCAACCTGCCGGTCGAGAACCTGCGCACGCTGGCGCTGCAGGTGCGCGAAAACGTCTTCTTGGATCGCATGCTGACCACCCTGTCGGCGGCGTTCGCCGTGCTGGCGACGTTGCTGGCTGCGGTCGGACTCTACGGCGTAATGGCCTACACCGTCGCCCAGCGGACGCGGGAGATCGGCCTGCGGATGGCCCTCGGAGCCGATGCCGGTCGGGTGCGTCGCCTGATCCTCACTCAGGTTGGCTGGTTGACCCTAGCTGGGGTTCTGGTCGGCGCGGCGGGAGCCCTTGGCCTCGGCCGGGTTGCGGCCTCGTTGCTCTACGAGCTCGAGAGCTACGACGTCGGGGTTTTCGCGCTGTCGATCCTCGCGCTGTCGGGAGTCGCGCTGATCGCTGGCCTGGTGCCAGCACAGCGCGCATCGGGTATCGATCCGATGCGCGCCCTACGCGACGAGTGAACGTGCCCGCGGCTGCGCGCTGAGGCCTTGGGAGGGTGATGCCTCCGTCTCCCGCCGATGGGGCAGGGCGACGGAGCGGATATGGGGCTGCGGTCAGCGGCGGCGGCAGTCGACTTCGAGCGACGAGGCCTGGCCATTGCCCACCGAGGTGAACTGTAGGTTTGGCGTATCGGTGAGCAGTACCGCCGAGCGCCCGCGAAACTCGGAGTCGCGGTAGAGCGTGACGCGGCAGCCCGGAGCGACCTCCACCGAGCGCACGGTATCGTTGCCTATGCGGGTGGTTCTGAGGTTGCGCACGCTGCGGTCGAAGCTCTCACTTTGGCCGCCGTAGTTGCTGCCGGAGTACAGCGTGATGAGCCCGCGGTTGCTGCGCGGCGGCGGATTGCCATAGCCGCCGCGACCGCAGTCGAGCCGCATTGAGGACGCCCGGTCGTTGCCGAGGGCGGTCGCCCGCATGTTGGGCACGGCGCCGTCGAGCTCCGTGGAGCGGCCGCGGAAGTCGCTGTGCTCGAACAAGATGACCCGGCAGGCTCGGCCTACGCGCAGCGAGCTGAGAGTATCGTTGCCGATCAAGGTGTCCCCGAGGTGCGGCACATCGCGATAGAAGGTCTCGCTGCGCCCTTCGAACTCGGCGTCGGAATAGAGCGTGACGCTATTGGGAGGGGTGCGGCGGTCGCGTCGCGGTCGGTCATAGCGCTCACGTCCGCGCTGTCGACGGTCGCAGTCGACCCGCAGTGAGGAAACGGTATCGTTCCCCACCGCCGTTTCGCCGAGGCCCTCGGTATCGTAGGTGATGACGACGTAACGACCCCTGTAGTCGACGTCGGAGTACAGGGTAGCTTCGCAGCCCGGTGAGACGCGTACCGACGTTGCCTTGTCGTTGCCGATCCGGTTGTTGCGCAGGTTGTTGTCGTCACGGGTGAAGATCTCGCGCCGACCCTCGAAGTGTGCGTCGCTATAGAGCGCGACACCGCGGCGCGAGTCCCAGTCGATATCGCCGTCTCGGAAGCAGCGTACTTCGATGGACGAGAGGGTGTCGTTGCCGATCGGCGATCGGACCAGGGAGGGAACGTCACGGTCCACTCGCATCGAGCGACCTCGGAAGTCGTGGTCGGCGTAGAGAATCGCGGTGCAGCCCGGCGAGATCCGTAGCGAGCTGGCGCGGTCCTGCCGGAAAGCCGTGTCGTCGAGACGGGCCACGTCGCCGGTGAAGGTCTGATAGGCGCCGCGGTAGTTGACGTCGACGTACAGCGTTATACCAAAGTCCTCGGCAAAGCTCGTCGAGACAGGTGTGAGGGCCACGAGCGGCGCCAAGCACAATACGGCTTTGCGGAATCGATCGAAATGCATGATGTATCCTCCTTGGTCGAACCCGAGCATCATACAAAAGGGATACCGGGAAAGTGATGAAGATCCCTTTTTGCAATTCCGATTCCACCCGCAGCCCTGGATCCAACCGGGAGCAACGGAACGTGAGGAGCCCGTCATGATCACCATCCTTTCGCGCCTCCAGGACCACGCAGCGAACCAGCCGCAAAATGTTGCGTATGCGGCCAAAGTCGATGGTGAGTGGCGAACGACCTCCTGGGTGGACTTCGCGTCTCAGGTTCGACACACGGCGCGGGTCTTCCTGCAGCTCGGCCTGGAGCCTGGGGAGACGGTTGGGATTCTGAGCTTCAATCGTCCGGAGTGGACGGTGTCCTGCCTGGCAGCGATGTCAGCGGGGGGCGTTCCCGTGGGTATCTATCAGACGTGCGCGCCCAACCAGGTCGCCTACATCGCTGGGCATGCGGCATCCCGCATCCTGGTGGTCGAGAATCTCGAGCAGTGGCATAAGGTGAAGCAGATCTATGAAGAGCTACCGGCGCTCGAGCACGTGATCGTGATGCAAGATGCTGACGTTCCGCAGCTCGAGGACGCTTCCCGGCTCTCCGTACGCGGCTGGAGCGAGGTCTTGGAGATGGACGTCGACGAAGCGTCGGAAACAAGGCTCGAAGCTCGCATGGCGGCCCTAGAAGGCGATCAGCTGGCGGTGCTGATCTATACCTCCGGCACCACAGGGCAGCCCAAGGGTGTGATGCTGACCCATTCGAATCTGATCGATACGGCTCGGATCTGTGACAGCCTGCACGGGTTGGGCTCGAAGGACTCGACTCTGTCCTACCTGCCGATGGCCCACATCGCCGAACAGATGATCTCGATCCACCTGGCGATCTTCTCGGGCTACGCCGTCTACTATGCCGAGGCGCTCGAAAAGCTGGCGGCAAATCTCACGGAAGTGCGTCCGACGATTTTCTTCGGGGTGCCGAGGGTTTGGGAGCGTATCCACGCTTCGGTACTCGGCAAGCTCGAGACGGCGCCGACGGTGCGCCGCGTGCTCGGCAAATGGGCGCTCGATGTCGGTCGTCGCGCGGCAGCTCGACGGCTCGACGGCTTGAGGGTCTCGGGCTTGCTCGCCATCCAGTTCAGCCTGGCACAGAAGCTGGTGCTGTCCAAAGTGCGGTCCAAGCTGGGCATGGATCGCGCGCAGCTCTGCTCGTCGGGAGCAGCTCCGATCCGTCGCGACGTGCTGGAGTTCTTTGCCTCGCTGGGGGTGGTGATTTACGAGGTTTACGGGCTATCCGAGACCTGCGGTCCGGCGACCTGGAACTACGCTGGGTTGACGCGGCTCGGAACGGTCGGGCCGGTGCTACCGGAAGTCGAGGTCGAGATCGCAGACGACGGCGAGGTTCTGTTTCGCGGCCCCAACGTGTTCAGCGGCTACTACAAGAATCCCGAAGCGACGGCGGAAGCGATGGCGGACGGATGGTTTCACACCGGCGACGTCGGGCAGCTCGATGCGAAGGGTTTCTTGACCATCACCGGCCGCAAGAAAGAGCTGATCATCACCTCCGGCGGCAAGAACATCGCACCCACCGGCATCGAAGCGGCCCTCAAGCGCATCGATCTGGTGGGTGAGGCGGTAGTGATCGGCGAAGCTCGAAGATTTCTGTCGGCGCTCCTCACGCTCGAAGAAGAAGCAGCCGCCCGCTTCGCCGAAGAGCGCGGCATCGAAGGACCGCTTCACGACGACGAGCACCTGCTGGTCGAGCTTCAGGAGGGGGTCGACGAAGTCAATGCAGGCTTGTCGCGGGTCGAGTCGATCCGTAAATTCCGCGTGCTGCCCCGCAGCTTCAGCGTCGAAGACGAAGAGCTGACTCCTACCCTCAAGCTGCGTCGTCAGCAGATCGAAGCGAATTGGCGTAGCGAGATCGAAGGGATGTACGAGGGCTGAGCTGAAAAGGGGGTGAGCTAGATACAGACGGTGAGGGCGTCGGGTAGGACTTCGATCGACTGCGGCACGAGCTTCAGGATCTCGCCGTCGACCATCACCTCGACCTCCTGGTCTGTCTCGAATTCGATGCGCGGCGTGCTGCGGGCGGACACCGCCGGGTGCTCGAGGTGGGTGCCGCGGTAAATCTTGGGAAAGGTTCGGATGATGTCGAAGCGTCCCAGGGTCTCGACCCGCACGAGGTCGGCCAGGCCGTCGTGGACGCTGGCCTCCGGCGCCATCATCATGGCGCCGGCGGTGTAGCGACTGTTGCAGACGCAAAGAAACGTCATCGGCCTCGCGTCGAGCTCGCCTCCGGCAACGCGGGCGGGGAGCACCGGATGGCGTAGCTTGACCACCGTGTGCAGGACGCCGAGGACGTAGCCGAGCGCACCGTAGCGCTTGTAGCGGCCTCGCAGGGTGTTGATCGTCACGTCGGCGGCGAAGCCGAATCCGAACAGGTTGACATAGAAGGCGCAGCCGTCTCGATGATTGAGGCGCAACACGTCGCAGCGTCTCTGGCGGCCCTCGATCAGTGCCTGAATCGTAGCCTGTGAGCCGTCAGTGGTGAACTCACGCAGGAACGAATTGCCGGTGCCGAGTGGCAGCACGGCGAGTCGAGCGCGCCGCGTGCCGTCTTCGAGGCCGTGGGGCGCCAGCCCGTTCAGCACCTCGAAGCATGTGCCGTCGCCGCCAGCGGCGATGAAGCTGCGATAGCCCTCACGATAGGCTTCACGCGCGAGGCGCGTGGCGTCTCCATTCGCCGTCGTTTCGCGTATCTCAACGTGCAGTCCCGCCTCACGTAATCGCGCAACGGCCGCAGGGGCGCGGCGACCGCAGCGCCCTCCCCCCGCCGCGGGATTAATGATGGCCAAGTAGATATCCTCAGCACCGTAGATCACCGACCGCGAATCCATGTCGGGGATCCTAACGCAATGACGACCGAGTCTTCCCCCGCCACTTCCGAGACCCTGAGTACCGTCCGTGACCTGGTGCTGCGCCACGGCTGGAACGCGACGGCCTACCAGATCCTCAATCCGGGTTTCCTGCGCTGGTTTTCCGCGGCGGGCGACGCGGTGGTCGGCTACGTGCCCTGCGCCGGGTACCGGGTGGTCGCAGGCGCCCCGATCTGCTCCCACGAGCGCCTGGGGGCGGTGGTAGAAGAATTCGAGATCGCTACCAAGGCTCGCGGCCAGCGCACCTGCTACTTCGCAGCCGACAGTCGGCTGGCCAGCCAGCTCGAGCGCCGCGGTCCCTTGGACCGCATTCTGCTCGGGGCGCAGCCGGTTTGGAACCCGGGACGGTGGCCCGAGATCCTCGAGCAAAAGGCCTCGCTGAGGGCCCAGCTCAACCGCGCTCGTAACAAGCGGGTGCGGGTCACCGAGTGGCCGGCGTCGCGGGCCGACGAGCACCCCAAGCTGCATCGTTGCCTGGAGGAATGGCTGGCGACTCGTGGCCTGCCGCCGCTGCATTTCCTGATCGAGCCTGAGACGCTGGGACGGCTCTACGATCGTCGGGTCTTCGTTGCTGAGCAGGAGGCTGACGTGGTCGGGTTCCTCGTCGCCTCGCCGGTGCCGGCGCGCCGCGGTTGGTTGATCGAGCAGATCATTCGCGGTCATCGGGCGCCCAACGGCACCACTGAGCTGCTGGTCGACTCGGCCTGGAGCACGCTGGCGGCGGAAGGGTTCGAGTACGTGACCCTGGGGTTGTCACCGCTCTCCCGGCGCTCCGGCGTCGAGCCACCCCGCCAGCATCTATGGCTGCGCGGGCTGCTGGTCTGGATCCGGGCACACGGCCTCAGGTTCTACAACTTCGACGGCCTCGACGCCTACAAAGCCAAGTTTGTCCCCGATCGATGGGATCCAATCTGGGCGATCACCAGTGAGCGCCGCGTCGGGCTGTGGACGCTGTATGCGATCGCCGAAGCCTTCGGCAAAATGTCGCCCGTGCTGCTGGTCGGCCGAGCCCTGGGACGAGCCGTAGTGAAAGAGCTCGAGTGGCTGCGACAGCGTTGATCTGATCGACGCTGTCACAGCTGAGCTGGGCTCCTGCCGGTCAGCGAGTCTGGTCTCAGCCTGCGGGCCTGACGTCAACGGCACGGCAGCTGATCTAAACAAACGGCCCGAGGCTCATCGACTGACGGCGTGCTTCAGGGCGCGGGCTTCGCCCAGCAGCAGTTGGGCAGCGGCCAAGACGTCGCCATCGGTCGACGTTGAGGCCGACGTCGCAGCTGAAGTCGAGTCCGACGACGAGGGCTCTTCAGATGTCGGTGGCTTGGCGGTGGCGCCCGGGGAGTCATCGGGATCACCGAGGCCCGCGGTGCGCAGGTGGCGCAGGCGCTCGAGGACGGTGTCGCGAATCTCGGGCGCGTTGGCCACTCCTTTGAAGTAGCCCAGGTGCAGATTGTCCGACTGTTCGCCATGACCGCCTGAGCCGTCTTCGCTACCGCCGCCTGCAGTGCGCACTACGAGGTCGGCAATGCCGAAAAAGCGCTGGATCGGCCCGCGACGGATCGAAACGTTCTGGATATTCGAGAACGTCATGGTGCGCTCCTGGATCTTGAACAGCCCTTCTCGGATCCTCAGAGAACGGTCGGTGATCATGTACCAGCGGTACTCGTAGTCGAGTCGGATGATCAGGAACGAGATCGGCAGAAACGTCAGGAAGCTGACAACACCAAGGGCTTCCAGCAGGGTGACGAAGTGGATGCCCTTGAAGTCGACATACGGACGCACCACTAGGAAGAAGAAGACGATGCCGAAGATCGTACCCGCCTGGGTCAGGCCCCAGCTCAGGAGGCGGTATCTGAAATAGCCCGGGGAGGCTCGAAATACCTGGACGGTGCCGGCAGCTCCGAATGGCGCCTCCGGCTCCGCGGGCACTTTGAGCACGTGCCGAATCACGCGTTTGATGCGCTCAAGCATGGTCGGCCCCCGCCGGCTGCTTTTTCTCCAGGGCGAGGCGTACCGCTCGCAGCTCGGCGGCAACCTCGTTCAAAGCCAGCGTGAGCTCGCGGTTCGGAGGCGATCCGGGTAGCCTGGGAGAGTCTTCGTCGACGACTGGCTGCGCCGCCTGAGTATGGCGGTCCTGGCTCTTGCGGGTTCCACGCATGCGGGCGTAGAGGAAGTCCCTCAAGGCTTGGAATTCGCTGATTCCCTCGACCGTCATCTCGGCCTTGGAGCTGCCGCTGGCGGTCTGGATCTTGATGCGCGCCAGGCCGAGCCAGCGCTCGACGATGTTGCTGACCAGGTGGATATCTTGGATCCGCGCATAGGTGAGGTTGATCTCACGATGGAAGAGCACGCCCCAGCTCATCGAAACGCCCTCGTCGTCGAAGCGATAGCGCATCGTGCGGTAGCGAAAGTACAGCGGAATCAAAATTACGAAGAACAGCGGCCCAGCGAACATCGAAAGGAACGCGTAGTAGTAGAGCAGGCTGCTCTGCGGTCGCTCGAGCTCGAAGATCTCGCGATCCGTTATGTCTGACTCGGTCATCTCTCGAAAGCTCCTTGTCGGCACCGTGCGGTGCGTCGATTATGACTCGACTACGAAGCACCGGCTGGAAAATTCGTGGTGTCCTGAAATACGCTCTGCGGCAATATGAGAGGTAACGCTTGAGTATGCATCTCGACTTCGACAACACCTTTGTTCGCCACCTGCCGGCGGATCCAGAGCGCAGCAATCATCGGCGGCAGGTACGAGGCGCCTGCTACTCACGGGTCGACGCGACTCCGGTCAGCGCCCCGCAGCGGGTGGCGCACGCCTCGGAGGTTGCCGAGCTGATCGGCTTGAGCGCCGGCGACTGTGAGAATGAGACCTTCGCTGAGGTATTCGCCGGCAATCGGTCGCTGCCGGGCATGGAGACCTACGCCGCCTGCTACGGTGGGCATCAGTTCGGAAACTGGGCCGGCCAGCTTGGAGATGGTCGTGCCATATCGCTCGGCGAGGCGGTGCACCGCGGTCAGCGATGGGAGCTGCAGCTCAAGGGGGCCGGGCCGACGCCTTACTCGCGCTCGGCGGACGGCCGTGCCGTGATGCGCTCTTCGGTGCGGGAATTTCTGTGTAGCGAGGCCATGCACCATCTCGGCGTCCCGACCACGCGAGCGCTCAGCCTGGTGGCGACCGGCGATTCGGTGGTGCGGGACATGTTCTACGACGGCAATCCGCAGCCCGAGCCCGGCGCCATCGTCTGCCGGGTGGCGCCATCCTTTCTGCGCTTCGGCAACTTCGAGATCCTTGCCTCTCGCCGGGAGCATGAGCTCCTGAAGCAGCTCGCCGACTACGCCATCACG
>JBCCEE010000385.1:0-8560 GCA_039030415.1 Acidobacteriota bacterium | reverse complement strand
GGTGGCCGAGACGTCGAAGATGCCCAGACCAGTGCACGTGAACGGGCGAACGCAGGCCTTGCGTCCTTGGGCGAGCGAGCCGTCGTTGGCGGCCTGCGTCGTGGCGCGAGGGAAGTAGCGTCGGGCGGTTTCTTCGAGCGCTTCGAATAGGCACTCGACGTCGGGAGACTCCAGGTCGAGTGGTTGGCTACCGAGGTAGCCGTAGCCCGAACCCAGAATCAGGACCGCTCGACCCGCTTTGTCGGTTCCCAGCGTGATGTTGGCGTCCTCGCCGACGTGCCCCTCGCGGTGCAGCTTGATCGGCTGCTCGAGCCGCGGCTCGAGGTTGGGAAACGACAGCCACAGCCCGAGCACACCCTGAATCTTGCCGGCAGAGCGCGTGCCTTCGAGCAGGCGATTGCCGGTGGCGCCTGGTGACAGCACATAGTGGTCGCCGCGCACCGGCCCGGCGGGCGTATCGAGGCCGGTCACCAGCCCGTCGCCGCTCCGCGTGATCGCCGTCGCCGGTCGATTCCAGTGCACCTGGGCGCCCCGTGTCTCGAGGTGCGCCAGCAGATGAGAGACGAACTCGTGGATCTGCAGACTGAAGCCACGGAGCTCCATCGCGCGCGCGATCCGGCCGTGCCGCGCTGGCGATTCGAGCGCCGGGTGCGCTTGGCGGAGCGTATCTTGGTCGAAGGAGCGGATCAGTGAGCCAAGGCGGGCGTGGCGCGCCTCGCCCGCTTCACCTGCCGCGTCTTCGGCGTAGAGCTGCAGCACGCCAGAGGTGTAGCCGACGCCTTCGAAGAGCTGGGGCGTCGTTTCCCGCAGGCGCTGCCACAGCGGATAGCTCGAGGCGCAGAACGCATGGATGTCTTCGTCGAAGACCTCGGCGCGCCAGCTGGGTACGGCATGAAAGCGTTCGAGCCAGCGGCGCTCGTCGCGGTCGAGCGTTTCCCTGGCGGTCGCTAGCCAGCCCCCTTGGCGGATAGCGCGACGGAGTGCCTTGCGCCCCTGCCGCGTATAGTTGTTGCCCTCGGCGAAGCTGAAGATGCGGGCGTTGTCCCCGCCGTGGGTGGTGCCGAGAAGCTGCCAGGGAGGGCGCGAGCGAGGGTCCGGGCTGGCTTCCAGGATCTCGACCTCGGCTCCCGCATCGATCAGCCGGTTCGCGGTCATGAGGTTGACGATGCCGGCGCCCACCAGCACGATGCGTGAGCCCGCTAAAGACGGTGCCGAGCTCGCAGACGGTGCCGAGCTCGCAGACGGTGCCGAGCTCGAAGACGGTGCCGAGCTCGATGCAATGCCGCAGGCGGCCAACCGTCGCTCCGTCTTGATCTGCATCACGCGGCGCTCGGCGAGGCCGAGAGCCTGGAGATCGTCCGGCAGGTTGCTCGGCGCCCCCTGCACCTGGTGGTAATCGACGCCTGAGACGTCGAGTCGTTCGGTGACATCGCCACGATGACAGCGGATCAGCTGAACGGCTTGCTTCGCCTCGTTCCGCCAGGCCGCCAAGGTGTTGGGGCCGGGACATGAACCGTTGACCAGCGTCGCGTCCGGCAGCTGCTCTGCCAGCTCGCGCTGCAAGGCGGTTTCGGGTTGCGAAGCGAGCTCCGGTTTGTAAACGACGAGATCTCCGAGTCCGGCCTGCACGAGTCGTGGGCTCAGTGGATACGTAACGAGAATCTTCAAAGGCCTATCTCTGCAATCTGAAGCGGGCTGGCCGCCGAGACGGCTGAGCCCTGGTTGCCCCACCACGGAAAAGTCTGCCCAAGCTACGACTTCTGCCGCGGACAGTAGGTGTTGCGAAGCGAGTTGAGGTTTTTGGGGCAGACAAGGAGTCTAGTTGCTCTGCTGCCCGACGACTATCGGAGCCACGCTGACAGAAACTGTAGGAAACGGCTGGCGGCTCATTCGAGCATCCAGTCTACCGCCGCCTCGGCATGTAGGGCGGTGGTGTCGAACACCGGGATGGTCGCTTCCTCGGTTCCGACCAAGAGCGAGATCTCCGTGCAGCCCAGGATAACCGCCTCGGCGCCGCGGGAGGCGAGCTCGACGATGATGCGGGAGTAGTCTTGGCGCGAGGTGTCACGGACCTTTCCGCGGCACAGCTCGTCGTAGATCACGCGGTGGACGATGGCGCGATCGTCGGCCGCGGGCACCAGGACCTCGAGCCCATGGCGCTCGCTGAGGCGCCCGCGATAGAAGTCCTGCTCCATGGTGAAAGCGGTTCCGAGCAGGCCGACGGTGCGATGGCCGGCTGCGAGGATCGCCGCGGCGGTGGGATCGGCGATGTGCAGCATGGGAATGCCGACGGCGGCTTCGACCGGTTCGTAGACCTTGTGCATGGTGTTGGTGCAGATCATCAGCCCTTCGGCGCCGCCGCGCTTGACGGCCTGAGCAGCCTGAATCAATCGATTTGCTGCAGCGTCCCAGTCGCCGGCGTGCTGCAGCTGTTCGATGGGCTCGAAATCGAAGCTGTAGAGCAGCAGCTCGGCGGAATGTAGTCCGCCGAGTCGCTCGGCGACGTGCCGGTTGATCAATCGGTAATACGTGACGGTCGATTCCCAGCTCATGCCGCCGAGTAGGCCGAGGGTCCTCATCTCAGCTCGCCTCCTTCCGCAAGGGCTCCGGGGTGTGCAAGAGGGCGAGTAGGCCTGCCATCAGCCCAACGCCAGGCGCCGAGCCCCACATCACGAACGACCTGAAGATTCGATTGAAGTCGTCTTCGGTCGGTGCTCCCGAGTGGGCCTCGGGCAGCGTCCACCAGCCTACGGCGATGAGGCCAAGGCACACCCCGACGGCGATCGCGGCATAGAGCGACCATGAACCGGAACCCTTCTTGCTGCGGACCCTGGCGTGAATCGCCAGGCAGACGATTCCCAGGACCATGGTCACGACGAACGCCGCGCCGCCAGCAAAAACCATCACCATGCCCATGGCGAGATGTTACGCCAGTTCGTAGCTCGAGGCGATATCGACCCGGCGCTCGATCCCGAGCTCTTGCGATCAGCGCGATGATCGGTCCGGGTCTGCTTCGATCGAGGCCAAGACTGCGGGTGAAAGCTCCCGCAGTGAGCCGACGACAAGGTCGGCCTCAGCGAAACGCGGGTCGTCCAGCGACTCGGCGGCCGGCACCGCGACGACGCCCATGCCGGCGGCGCGCGCGGAGCGGACGCCGGCCATCGAATCTTCGAGCGCCACGCAGTGCCGCGGGGCGATGCCGAGGCGTCGCGCGGTGGTGAGGTACACCGCGGGATGCGGCTTGCCGCGCCTCTCGTCGGCCGCTGAGCAGCACAGCTCGAAGCGGTCGGCGATGCCGAGACGCTCGAGCACCGCCTCGATCAACACCGGCGGCGACGACGAGGCCAGCGCCAGCCGGCAGCCGGTGTCGGCGAGGTCTCCCAGGAGCTCGTAGACTCCGGGCAGCGCGCTGCCGCGTTGCCGGATCAGCGCCTCGACGCGGTCGATGATGGCAGCCTCGATCTGCTCGGGTGGCGGCTCGTCCCAGGGGTGACGCTGATGCCAGTAAGCCACCACTTCGTCGGTGCGCAGGCCCATGGTCTGGCGGCACATGGCGTCGGTGAGCTCGAGCCCGACGCGGGCGAAGACCTGCTGCTCCGCCACGCGCCACAGTGGCTCGGAGTCGATCAGCAGGCCGTCCATATCGAAGATCGCGGCCTTCATGACGACGTTCTAACTCCTGGCCGGCCCCGCCTCGACGGCGACGGCGAGCCGCGTCAGGCCGCAGAGCACGCCGACGACCGCCAGGGCCCGCACCAGCCAGAGGGTTGAAGGCGCGCCGGCGGCGTCGATCGCGATCGCCAGCATGCCGACGGCGCAGGCCCACTGGGCCAAGCTGAGTAGGACCGACGGCAAAGTGACTCCGGGGCGATGGAAGGCTTCTCCGAAGGCCCTGAAGGCGGTGCTGGGGTGGAAGCGACGGGCGCCGTGCAGCACGACATGGCAGCGCGCCAGATCGAGCGCGCAAGTACAGAACGCCAGGGCGATGGCGGTGGCGGCGATGCCTGCCAGGCCCAAAATGTCGTGCGGCATCAGACGCTTCGTGAGGGCGCCGAAGGCAGCCAGCAGCACCGCTCGCGGCAGCAGATGCCAAAGTGAAGTCGCCAGCACCGCCGGCACGTGGCGCAGGCTCGCCGAAGCGGCGATCGGGCTGGCGGCTAGTCGGGTGATGGCGATTGGCGACAGTAGAATCCAAGTCAGTGCCGAGATCAGCAGGCTGCCGAGCATGACCTGCTGGTAGCCAGCGACGAGCCCGGGATTGTCACGGTGCAGCGCCGCCAAGGCGCCCAGCAGATGGCCGTCCGCCAGCACCGCGTAGGGCTCTATGCTGCGGCCGACGGCGGCGCGAACGCCACTGCTAAAGAATGCCGCGAGCGTCAGCTGCAGGAGAACAACCAGCAGCACCAGCCGCCAGGCCCGCCGCACGCGCCGCCAGGCGTTCATAGGCCAATCCCCATCAGCGCCAGGCTCAGCGCCTCGGTGATATCGCCGACCGGCCGGCTTAGACCGTCTGGCTCGTCGACCTGGGGAGCAAAGGCGACGTTGTCCAGGCGGTCCCACTCCAGCAGCAGCTTGTTGTCGGGGTCGAGCACGACCCGCCGGACCCGCTGCCCCGGAAAGGAGAGCACGCCGATCGTCTCTCGGCCGTCCCAGATGCGCGTTTCCTGGCTGCCGTCCTCGAGCTCGAATCGGATCTCGACCGGCACGATGAAGCTGCCGGTGCGGCGTACCGAGACCAGGCTTTCGATAGCGTCGTCTTCGAGCTCTTCGAGCTCCTTGTCGAGGTAAGCCGGTAGCTCGCCCCCGGTCAGCTGACCCTCGGCGTCGCGGTGCCATCCAGCTTCACCGCCCAGCGGTCGCCGGATGATCGAAAAGACTTCGAAGTCGATCTGCCGGGTGGTCCGCAACGCCTGATCCAAGTAGTCACGGACGTCGAACGTCACCACCTGCCCGTCGCCAGCGGCTAGCTCGACGCGTTCGCCAAGGCTCGAGATCAGGGCGTCTTCGAAATCGCTGCCGCGCGGGTGGCGAAAGCGGGCGCGTTCGCTGTAAACGCGCATGGCGGCGTCGAAGGCGTCATGTCCGACGATGTTGCGCAGAGTCAGCATGGTCGCGGCGACGCGCATGTAGACGGTGGAGCCATAGTTGCGGTGGATGCTGCGAAACGCGTGGCCGGGATCGCTCTGGGGCTGCAGGAACGCGCGGCTGGCGATTCCAAGACGCATCATGTCGCTGTAGTGCAGCTTCTGGGAGAGCAGGCGCACCAGCCAGGGATCGTCGCTCTGCTCGCGGTCCATGATGGCCAGCATGTTGGAGGTGGTGTTGATCCCCTCATCGAGCCAGGGCTCGAGGTGCTCGCGCGAAGCGAACAGCCCCTGAAAGTACTGGTGGCCGAATTCGTGCAGCGTGACGAACTTGCCGGTCATCTGCTCGTCGAGGACGCTCGCCCGCAGCCACTCCGGCAACCCTGCGCGGTCGCCGGCGGTGAAGAACGTCGGGTATTCCATACCGCCCGCCCCTTCGGCCCCTTCCGGCGGGTGGACGATCGTCAGGGTCGACCACGGGTAGGGACCAAAGCGGTTGTGGTAGCTCTCGAACCCTGCCTGGGTCACTGCGAGGAACATGTCAGCGTCGCCGACGTGCTCTGGCTGGATCAGCTGACGGATGCGAACGCCCTGCCACTCGCCGTGGTGCTCGACAAAGTCGGGGTCCGCCATCCACACGAAGTCGTGCACCATCTCAGCCACATAGGTGAGGCGCTTGCGGTCGCCGGTCGCGTCCGCTTCGGTCCCGTCTTCTTGCGAACCGCCTTCTTGCAGCCCGTCTGTCGCTTCCGTTTGCTCTGCCGGAACGAGCTCTTCGGCGGTGCGGATCCCGGTCGCGCCGACCACCATGTTCGAGGCGACGTCGAGGGTGACGTGATAGTTGCCGAAGTCAGCGTAGAACTCGTCGTGGACGGTGAAAGTATGAGCTTGCCAGCCGGCCTCTTCTTCCAACACGCCGAGCTTGGGATACCACTGCGCCACGGCGTGGAAGTCCTCGTAGTAGCCGGTGCGTGCGATCACCCGCGGCAGCTGGACCGTAAAGTCGAGCTGAACGGTGATGACATCACCCGGGCCTACCGTCTGCGGTAGGTCGACGGTCATGGTCGAGGGATCGGCATCCTCGCGCCACGGCAGGTCGACCGAAGCCCGCGGCGCTTCCGGTTCGCTGCCATCGCGCTGCGTTGCAGCTTCGAGCCGGGGCGCCGCCTTGAGCCGTGGCGCCGCCTCGAGCCAGGGCGCCGCCTGGAGCCGCACCGCGTGGATATCTATGTAGCCCCAAGCGCCATCCTCCTCCTGCTTGCTTCGGCGATGATTGCCGCGGGAAGTCTGCATCCAGGCGGCGTCTTCAGCCCGGAAGCCGTTCATGTAGAGATGAAACGGCAGGGTGTCTACGCTGCGCTGCGTGCGGTTGCGCCAGGTGACCCGAGCGCTGCCGGTCACCTGGTGCAGCGCTTCGTCGAGCCGGGCCTCGAGCTCATAGTCGGTGACGCGGGCATCTTCCGGCACCAGGCCGCGCTGAGTTTCCGGCCGCAGCGCGCTCGTCGGCTCGGCAAGCCGGGGCGGCTCGGGCGCTTCACTGCAGCCAGTGAACATCAGCCCCAGAATCAACGCGCAAAGAAGCTTCGAACCCCGCAGCCTCGAACCGCAGCGTGTGGTCGAGAGCTCCGGCGGCGAGGGGGCGATGGCTCGAGCGTTGGGATCTAAGAGCATGAATGTCTCAGCGGCGTAGTTTTCTACCTTCGAATGATATCCGAGACCGACGCTGCCTGAGCGAAGCTGCAATCCGGGCGAAGGGTCGACAAATTGTCTTTTGGGTTGCGGACCTGAGATGGCGTTCGCGCGTTACTGAGTAGTCGTCTCCGCTGAAACAAACCTGCACCAAACCATCTATCTGGAAGGTAGACCTCCATGCTCCAGGCCACGCCGATTCGCCTCCATCCGTTTCGTCTAGCCCGCCTGTTGCCAGCGGCCCTCATCCTCATCGTTTGCAGCTCCGTCGCTTCGGCCCAGGCTATCGATCCTAGCCGCGGCGTCGACGCTCGCGTCGACTACCGCGCGCTCACCGAGATCGGACCCTGGGATGATCGCAACTACCAGCTCACCCAGGACGACCTGGCGCTCTTGTCCGACAACGAGAGCGAGCTGCGTCAGGCGATCCCCGCCTTCTACCGCGTACAGCTGCGCAAACAGATCCCCAATCTGCTCACCGAGGGCCCCGTCCAGTATCCCCACAGCGCTATGCCCCACTTCTACCTGGAGCATGGTGGCTACCTGATAGATGGTCAGTACTATCGCGGCGTCGAGCGTCGCGACAATAAATTCCACGTGCTGCGCGAGCGCGGCGTCGAGGCAGACAGCGGCGCCGAAGCGGTGGCCAAGTTCCTCGAAGGCGAGGTGCGGGTGACCAATCCCAATGCTGCCGCCGAGTCGTCGATCAACATCAATCCCGTCAATCCCGATCTGGTGATCGCCGGCTCCAACGGCCCGGGTGGCGGGCAGCGCCAGCACTGGTCCAATGACGGTGGTGAGACCTGGACCCAGGTCGATCTTCCCATGGGCGGTACCTGCTGTGATCCCACCCAGGGGTGGTCGTCGGACGGCACCAAAGCCTATGCGGCGACCCTGGCGGGTAACTTCACCGGCAACTGGTTCTACCGTTCGGCCGACGGCGGTCAGACCTGGGAAGACCTGGCGACTATCGACGGTGATCCGCGGCGCGAGATTGGTGGCAGCGGTGCCGACAAAGAGTTCCTGCACGTCGACCTCTCGCCCACCTCGCCCCATCTGGACAACATCTACCTGACCTGGCACGAGAGCAACATCCTCCGCTTCTCACGCTCGACCGACATGGGCCACACCTGGAGCGCGCCGATCGCGTTCGACTCGACCGGCGACCAGCGCGGCATCGGCAGTGACATCACCACCGACGCCGCCGGCAACATCTACTACTTCTGGGCGGCCTTCAACAGCCGGAAGATCTGGGTGCGCAAGTCGACCAACGGCGGTATGACCTTCGATCCGTCGGTGGAAGTGGCCTCGACGGAAGCCAGCTTCAACTTCTTCATCCCGTCTCAGGACATCCGCGGCGGCGCCATCATTTGTTCGGCCGACACCGATCGCAGCAGCGGCACGTTCGCCGGCAGCGTCTATGCGGCTTGGGCCGATCTGGCGCCGGTGTCCGGCAATCATGCGCGGGTGCAGGTGGCTTATTCTCGCGACGGCGGCGATACCTGGACGGTGACCACCCCGCACGAGGTCGCCGACGTCAACGAGGTGGACCGCTGGCAGCCGTGGCTGGCGGTGGCGCCGGACGGCTCGGTGCACGTCATCTTCAACGACACCCGCAACGATCCGACGCGGCGGTCGATCGACCTCTACCACAACTTCTCAACCGACGGCGGCCAGACCTGGGGCACCCCCCAGCGCCTGACCTCGGAGACCTCGCCCCATCTCGAAGACGGTTTCCAGTTCGGCGACTACAGCGGCCTCGACATCGTCATGGACCAAGCCATCGC